>NZ_JAUSVK010000001.1:6594860-6920400 GCF_030814655.1 Labrys monachus | reverse complement strand
CGACGGAGTCGATATCCGTTCCGAACGCGCAGATGATTTCCTTCTTGGCCATATCAATTTCCTTCTTTCACCGCCGGGGCGGCTGGTCCGAATGGTGCGGAATTGAAATCACGCCATGATTGAAAAATCCACTTTTTTCTTTATTCTCGATAGGCAGTTAAGTACCTCAACGGCCTCCATAAATATGAATTCCGCATCAATTAATGCCGAATTTATATTGCCGAACACCGTTGCAGAAGACGCCCGTTCCGGCAGAGAACAGCCTCGATCCGTCCGACTGGAGACATCATGACTGCGCTGAAGATAACGATCGCCGGAATGTCGTTCGACGCCACGCTCGAGGAGGCGAAGGCGCCGAACACCTGCGCGGCCTTCAAGGCCCGCCTGCCCTTCCACAGCAAGGTCGTGCATGTGCGCTGGAGCGGCGAAGCGGTGTGGATCCCGCTCGGCGACTATGATTACGGCGTCGGCTACGAGAATCATACGAGCTACCCGGCGCCCGGCCAGATCATCCTCTATCCCGGCGGCATCAGCGAGACGGAGATCCTGCTCGGCTATGGCGGCGTGCACTTCGCCTGCAAGATGGGGCAGCTCGCCGGCAACCATTTCGCCACCATCACCTCCAACCTCGACAAGCTGCCCGAGATCGGCCGCCTCGCCCTCTGGGAGGGCGCGCAGCCCATCGTCTTCGAACTCGCCTGATCCGCCGGAAGAACGACGGCGAAAGCGGGCCGAACGTCGAGGTGACCATGAACGCGATTCCGGCCGGCGACACCGCCGTCAACCCCGCCCTGCGCGCGGCGACCGGGCATGAGAGCGCCGATCTCGCCGCTTTCGCCGCGGCGCTGCGCTATGAGGACATTCCGGCGGCGGTGATCGACCGCACCGTCGATTTCTTCGTCGACTGGGCCGGCTCCGCTCTGTCGGGCGGCGGCCAGCGCGCCGTCGGCGCGATCGAGCGCTTCGCCGCCGCGATGGGGCCGCAGGACGGGCGCTCGGAGATCCTCACCGCCCGCCGGACGACGTCGCCGCTCTTCGCCGCGATGGTGAACGCCGCCGCCTCGCACATCTCCGAGCAGGACGACGTCCACAACGGCTCGGTGTTCCATCCGGCCGCCGTGGTGTTTCCCGCCGCGCTGGCGACGGCCCAGCATGTCGGCGCCTCGGGACGCGATTTCCTCGCGGCATCGGTCGCCGGCTACGAGGCCGGCATCCGGGTCGGCGAGTTCCTGGGGCGTTCGCATTACCGCGTCTTCCACACTACCGGCACCGCGGGCACCGTCGCCGCCGCGGTCGCCGCCGGGCGCCTGCTCGGCCTCGACGCCAAGGCCATGCTCGACGCCGTCGGCTCGGCCGGCACCCAGGCGGCCGGGCTGTGGGAATTCCTGCGCGACGCCGCCGATTCCAAGCAGCTCCACACCGCCAAGGCCGCCGCCGACGGGCTGACGGCCGCCTTCCTCGCCGCCGAGGGCTTCACCGGCGCCCGGCGCATCCTGGAAGGCGCCCAGGGCATGGCCGCCGGCATGTCGCGCGACGCCGATCCCAAGAAGATCGTCGACCGCCTGGGCTCGCGCTGGACCGTGCTGGAGACGTCGTTCAAGTTCCATGCCTCCTGCCGCCACACCCATCCGGCGGCGGATGCGCTGCTCGGCCTCGTCGAGGCGCACGACCTTTCGCCGGAGGCCATCGCGCATGTCGTCGCCCATGTGCACCAGGGCGCGATCGACGTGCTTGGGCCGGTGACCGACCCGAAGACCGTGCACCAGGCGAAGTTCTCGATGCCGGCGACGCTCGGGCTCATCGCCGTGCATCGGCGCGCCGGCATGGCGGAGTTCGACGCCTATCTCTCCGACCCGGCCGCCCGCGCCTTCCTGGACCGGGTCGAGATGGCGCTCGATCCCGAGGTCGACGCCGCCTATCCCCGCCGCTGGATCGGCAAGGTGTCGCTGCGCACCGGCGACGGCACCGTGTTGGAGGGCAGGGTCGACGAGCCGAAGGGCGATCCCGGCAACACGCTGACGCGGGCGGAGACCGACGCCAAGGCGCGCCGCCTCGCCGCCTATGGCGGTATGCTCGACGCCGCGGGCATCGACGCGCTGATGCCGCGCCTGTGGTCGATCGCGGACCGCAACGCCGTCGGCCGCCTGGTCTGAGCCGGTGAGGGGCGGGCCTGCGACCCGCCCCGTCGATCGGTGACCGCCCCTTACACGCCGATCGGCATGTGCTCGGCCGAACGCACAACCGGGCGCGGGGCGACCAGTTCCTTCCAGGTCGACAGCGCCTTGTTGACCGCCGGGAAGGCGGGGCGCTTGACGAGGCGCCCGCGGCCGGGGCGGGGCTGGTCGTTCTTGCCGTGCGACCACACCACCTCGCCGCGCGACAGCGTGTAGCGCGGCAGGCCCTTGACCTCGACGCCCTCGAACACGTTGTAGTCGATGATCGACTTCTGCGACGCCGCGGAGATCTTCTTCGTCAGCTTGGGATCGAAGACCACGAGATCGGCGTCGGAGCCCGGCAGGATGGCCCCCTTCTGCGGATAGATGTTGAGGATGCGGGCGATGTTGGTCGAGGTCACCGCGACGAACTCGTTCGGCGTCAGCCGGCCCGTCTCCACGCCCTTGGTCCACAGCACCGGAAGCCGGTCCTCCAGGCCGCCGGTGCCGTTCGGGATCTTGGTGAAGTCCTTGACGCCGGTGCGCTTCTGCTCGGTCGTGAAGGCGCAATGGTCCGTCGCCACCACCTGGAGCGAGCCGGCCGCGAGGCCCGCCCACAGCGAATCCTGATGGCTCTTGTCACGGAAGGGCGGGCTCATCACCCGGCGGGCGGAATAGTCCCAGTCGGGATTGAAATATTCGCTCTCGTCCAGCGTCAGATGCTGGATCAGCGGCTCGCCATAGACGCGCATGCCCTTCTGCCGGGCCCGGCGGATGGCTTCATGCGCCTGCTCGCAGGAGGTGTGCACGATATAGACCGGCACGCCGGCCGCGTCCGCGATCATGATGGCGCGGTTGGTGGCCTCGCCCTCCACTTCCGGCGGGCGGGAGAAGGCGTGCGCTTCCGGGCCGGTGGTCCCCAGGGCCAGGTATTTCTGCTGGAGCGCGGCGATGATGTCGCCGTTCTCCGCATGCACCAGCGGCAGGGCGCCGAGCGCTGCGCAGCGCTGGAACGAGGCGAACATCTCGTCGTCGTTCACCATCAGCGCGCCCTTATAGGCCATGAAGTGCTTGAAGGTGTTGATGCCGCGGCCGACCACCTCGGCCATCTCCTCGAAATGCTTCTGCGACCAGCCGTTGACGCACATATGCAGCGAATAGTCGGACGAGGCCTGACGCTGCGCCCGCTCCTCCCAGGCGTCGAGCGCGGCGATCATGCCCTCGGGGCCGGGAATGACGAAGTCGACCACCGTGGTGGTGCCGCCCGACAGCGCCGCGAAGGTGCCGCTCTCCCAGGTCTCCGCCGCGGTGGTGCCCATGAACGGCATTTCGAGATGGGTGTGCGGGTCGATGCCGCCGGGGATGATATAGGCGCCGTCCGCGTCGAGCGTATTGTCGCCCGCCAGATTGTCGCCGATCGCGGCGATCTTCTCCCCTTCGATGAGGATATCCGCCTCATAGGTTCGATCGGCTGCGACGATGGTCCCGCCCTTGATGACCGTGGACATGCGTATGCTCCTTCTGTGTTCCCGATATCGCTGCCGCGCCGATGATGCGAACCGGCTCCGGCGTCCTCGTTGCCTCAGGCGGCCGGCGGCACGGCCCCCTTGCGTTCGACGATCAGCCGATAGGCTTCCGGTTCGCGATGGCGCGCGAAGTCGAAGATAGTCTCGCGGTAACGCCTGCCGAGATCAAGGTCGCAGCGGGCGGTAATGATCTCGTCCTCCAGCGAAACCGCCATGGCGACGATCTCGCCGGACGGCGCGACGATGACGCTCTGCCCGACCATGTTGGATCCCTCCTCGATGCCGCATTTGGCGGTGCCGATCACCCAGGTGGCGTTCTGATAGGCGCCGGCCTGCATCGAGAGATGGTTGTGGAACTGGGTCAGGCCGTCGATGTCGGGATGGCCGGTGTGGTCGTAGGGCGTGTTGTAGCCGAGCATCACCATCTCGACGCCCTGCAGTCCCATCACCCGGTAGGTCTCCGGCCAGCGGCGGTCGTTGCAGATGCACATCCCCATCACGCCGTCGAAGGCGCGCCAGACCGGAAAGCCCAGATTGCCGGGCTCGAAATAGCGTTTTTCGAGATGCTGGTGCCGGCGGCCGGGCTGCGGCGCGGCATGGCCGGGCAGATGCACCTTGCGGTATTTGCCGACGATGCCGCCCGAGCGGTCGACCAGGATCGAGGTGTTGAAGCGGCGCTTGCGGCCATCCTCGACCACCAGTTCGGCATAGCCGAGATAGAAGCCGATGCCGAGCTTCCTCGCCTCGTCGAACAGCGGCTGGGTGTCGGGCCCGGGCATCTGCCGCTCGTAATAGCTGTCGAGCTCCGCCTCGTCCTCGATCAGCCAGCGCGGAAAGAAGGTGACGAGCGCGAGCTCGGTGAAGACCACCAGCTCGGCGCCCCGGCCCTTGGCCTCGCGCATCAGCGCGACCAGGCGCTTCACCGTATCCCTGCGGGTTTCGGATTTCGCGATCGGTCCCATCTGGGCCGATGCGGTATGGACGATCCTCGCCATGACTGGCCTCCCTATTCCGGCTTCCCGCGTCCGGCGAGAAAGCGGTAGATCTCCGTGTGGTCGGCGGCCTTGCCGAGCGCCGCCGAGGCCTCGGCCCACAGCGCCGCGGCCCCGCGCGCGCCTTCGGCGTCGATGGCGAGTTGCTCGGCGAGGTCGACCGCCGTGCGCAGGTCCTTGGCCATCAGCGCCATCGAGAAGCCCGAGGCGAAGGTGCCGGACAGCACGAACGGCTTCATCTTCACGTCGGTCGCATTGTTGCGCCCCGTCGAGACGTTGAGCACGTCGACGAGCACGTTCGGGTCGACGCCGAACCGTTCGGCGATGATCGCCGCCTCGCAGGCGGCGGCGAGCCCGGCGGCCGAGACATAGTTGTTCAGGGCCTTGACCGCATGGCCGGAGCCGACCGGTCCGGTCAGGATCACGCTTCGGCCCATGGCATCGAGCAGCGGCCGGGCGCGCTCGACCAGCGCCGGATCGCCGCCGGCCATGATGGCGAGCGTGCCGTCGACGGCCCGCCGCACGCCGCCGGAAACCGGCGCGTCGACGAGGCCGAGGCCCTTCGCCGCGAGGTCGGCGGCGAGCGCCCGCGTCTCCATCGGCGCCGACGAACTCATGTCGACGACGAGCGCTCCGGGGCCGAGCGTCGCCGCCGCACCGCCGGCGCCGAGGACGGCGTCGCGGACGATGCCGCCGTTCGGCAGCATGGTGACGAGGATCGAGGCGCCCGCCGCCGCCTCGCCGGGCGTGGCGAAGGCGAGGCCGCCGCGCGCGGCCAGCGCAGAGCGCGCCGGCTCGGAAACGTCGCAGCCCTGCACGCGGAAGCCGGCCTCGACCAGCCGCGTCGCCATCGGCAGGCCCATCATGCCGAGGCCGACGAAGGCGATCGCCCGTCCCTGCGTCCGCGCGGCGTCGGTCAAGTCGCGTCTCCCTGCCCGATTTCCTTGAAGACCTCCTTGGCGATGCGGAAGCAGTCGAGCGCCGCCGGCACGCCGCAATAGACGCCGATTTGGAGGAAGATCTCCTTCAGCTCGTCCTTGCTCAGCCCGTTGTTGAGGGCGCCGCGGATATGGAGCTTGAGCTCGTGCGGGCGGTTGAGGGCCGCGATCATGCCGAGATTGAGGATGCTGCGGCTGCGGCGGTCGAGGCCGGGCCGGTTCCAGATCTCGTCCCAGCACCATTCGGTCGTCAATTGCTGCATGGACCAGTTGAAATCGTCGGCCTGCTCCAGCGAGCGGTCGACATAATCGGCCCCGAGCACGGCGCGCCGCGTCTTCAGGCCGCGCTCGAATTTCTCTGACCGGGGTTTCGCGCTCGTCATGGTGTTCCTCCTTCTCGGCAGCCGTGGCCGCCGTCCTGCAACTCACGCTCCGCGGCCGAGCGGCTCGAACAGGCCCTGGAGGGCGCGCTCGATCTCGAGGCCGAAGCCGAGGAGACGGTCGTCCTCGCCATTCGTGGCGGAAAACAGGATGCTGGTGGGCAGGCCCCTGTGGTCGCGTCCGTTCGGCATCGCCAAGCCGCAGAGCCGCAGATTGTTGCCGAGCCAGGTGTTGCGCAGCGTCCTGAGGTTGACCTCGTGGAAGAGCGCGTCGTCGGCGTCGAGCGGGGCGACTTCCGGCGCCGTCACCGGCGTGGTCGGCATGACCAGGAGGGCGCCGCCGAGCCGGGCCTCGACATCGGCGATGGCCTTCTCGCGGATGCGCCCGATCGAAACGAGGTCGTGGGCCGACATCTGGCGGCCGCTCAGGATGCGGTGGCGCACGCGCCGGTCCATGGCGCCGCCCTTTTCGCTCTCGACGGCATCGCGATACTCGAAATAGGCTTCCGCTGCCGTCAGCGTGCCGTGGCGGGCCGTCATCTCGGCGATCGCGTCGAGGGCGTCGACCTTGTCCCGGACGATGGTGGCGCCGCCGCGGGCGAGCGCCTCGAGCGCCTGTTCGAAATTGGCGAGCACCGCCGGCTCGGCCTGGTCGCATACGTGGTTGGTGGGCACCAGCAGCGTCAGATCGCGCAGGTCGCGCCGCCGCGCCTCGACGGTGACGGCGCCGCGCAGCACCATGTCCAGCACGGCGCAGTCGGCGACGGAGCGGCCGAGCGGGCCGAGGGTGTCGAGGGTGCGGGAGAGCGGGATCACGCCCGTCTTGTCGAGGCGCCCCTCGCTGGTCTTGAAGCCGACGATGCCGTTGAAGGCGGCGGGAATGCGCACCGAGCCGCCGGTGTCCGTGCCGATGGCGCAGGGCGCGAGGCCGCCGGCGACGGCAGCGCCCGAGCCGGAGGACGAGCCGCCCGGGGCGCGATGCGTGCCGCGGTCGTTCGGATTGACCGGCGTGCCGAAATGCGGATTGAGGCCGAGGCCGGAAAAGGCGAGCTCCGACAGGTTCAGCTTGCCGAGGCAGACCATGCCGGCGGCGGCGGCGTTGGCGGCGCTTTGCTGGTCCCGCGTCTTCGGCACCTCCCGCGAGAACAGCAGCGAGCCGCCGGTGGTCGGGGCGCCCTCGATGTCGATGAGGTCCTTCCAGGCGATCGGCACGCCGTCCAGCGGCGACAGGGGGCGACCGCGCTCGTAGCGCGCCGCCGCGGCTTCCGCCTCCCGCATGGCGCGGGCGGCCGTCACCGTGATGAAGACGTTGTCGCCGCGCGAGGCTTCGATCCGTCCGAGCAGATAGTCGGCGAGCGCCGGCGGCGTCGTCTCGCCGTTGCGGAAGGCAAGGCCGATCTCGACCGCCGTGCGCCTCGAAATGTCTTCAATATCAGCCACTGGCTTCTCCTGTCGGCCACGCGTCCGGACGATGCCGCGATACGCGTGCTCGAACGCAAAACAACGCTATCGGCGACGCAGCGCCCGCCGCGCGCGCCCTCCCCGATTCCTCACCCGCCACGAACCCGCCGGCCGCTGTCGCCGCCTTCCGGCTCGTCAGTGTCCGCCGGCGGCGTAGGGCTTGCGCGCCTCTCCCGAATCGACCTTCGACAGCACATGCACCTGCTCGGGCTTCCAGCTCGCGACGACCCGGTCGCCCGGGCCGACGGGCCCGGCGAAAAACTCCTCGTCGGCGACGTTCGCCACGAAGGCGGAACCGCCCGCGACGAGGATGCTCACCTTGACGAAATTGCCCTGGTACTCCGTCGCCTCCACGACCCCGGCGACGCTGTTGGGTGCGAGCGGCGCCGCTTCGCCGGTCGCCTTCGCGACATGGATGCGGTCGCGCCGGATCGAGATCGACATCGGCGCGCCGGCGGCGGGCGCACCGCCGACCGGCACGTCGAAGGCTTCGCCCTGCGTTCCCTCCAGGCGCACGCCGGCGGCCGAGACGCTGGCGACCGTGCCGGTCAGCACGTTCTGGCCACCCATGAAGCGGGCCACATAGGGCGTCGTCGGACGGTTGAAGATGTCATTGGCGGTCGCCGCCTGCTCGATGCGCCCGGTATCCATCACCACCACCATGTCGGCGAGCGCGATCGCCTCGGGCTGGGTGTGGGTGACGTGGACGAAGGTGATGCCGAGCTCGGCCTGCAGCGCCTTCAATTCGCCGCGCATCTGCAGGCGGAGGAATTCGTCGAGCGCCGACAGCGGCTCGTCGAGGAGCAGGACCCTCGGATTGGTGATCAGCGAGCGGGCCAGCGCCACGCGCTGCTGCTGGCCGCCGGAGAGCTGCGCCGGCATGCGGTTGCGCAGATGGTCGAGCTGGACGCGCTCCAGCATGCGGTGCGCGCGCTCGCGCCGCTCCTCCTTCCCGACGCCGCGCATCTTCAGGTAGAAGGCGACATTGTCGAGGATGGAGAGATGCGGGAACAGGGCGTAGCTCTGGAACATCATCGCCGTGCCGCGCTCGACCGGCGGCTTGCCGACGACCATCTGGTCGCCGATGAAGATCTGGCCCGAGCTCGGCGTCTCGTGCCCGGCGATCATGCGCAGGATGGTGGTCTTGCCGCAGCCGGACGGTCCGAGCAGGCAGCAATAGGACCCGTGCGGGATCGTCAGGTTGATGTCCTTGACGGCATGGGACTCGCCGAACGTCTTGGTGATGTGGGTGAGGCGAATCTCGCCGGACGCCTGCCGGCCCGCGGCGGCCGGGCCGGGTTGGGCTGAAACGGATCTGTCGTTCATTATCTCGACCGCTTGCGTTGAATGATGAGGATCGATCCGAGCGCCAATATGATGACGAGGAAGGAAACGATCGTCGTGACGGTGCCGAGCGCATAGAGGGCGGGCGAGGTGACGTTGGTCGTCATCGTCCAGATCTCGAGCGGCAGCGTGTTCTTGGGACCGACGGTCAGCCAGCTCCTCGGGAATTCGTCGTAGGACAGGGTGAAGCCGAACAGCGCCACCGCGATCACGCCGGGGAAGACGATCGGCACCACGACCGATTTGACGGTCTGCCAGCGGCTGGCGCCGAGATCGTAGGCGGCCTCCTCATAGGACGGGTTGAGGCGTCCGAGGATGGCGAACATGATCAGCAGGCCGAAGGGAAGCGCCCAGGACAGATGCGCGCCGAGGGCCGAGGTGTACCAGGCTGCCGACTGCCCGAGAAGATATTTGAACGTGACGAGGATGCCGATCGACAGCACCAGGCCGGGCACGATCAGGCTGGCGATCGCGGTATAGAAGATCAGGCTGGCGCCGAGGAAACGCCGGCGGAAAGCGAAGCCGGCCGTCACCGAGATCAGCACCGTCAGCACCATCACGATCAGCGCGAGCGGCAGCGACCGGTCGAAGGCGCCGACCACGTCGCCGGTCCGGCGCGGGTTGAACAATTCGTCGAACCACATGGTCGAGGGATCGCGCAGCGGGAAGACCAGCGAGGCGTTGGGACCCTGGAACGACAGTACGAGCACCGAGATCATCGGCCCGTAGAGAAAGATGACGAACAGGGTGAAGAAGGCGGCCAGGACATAGAAGGTCCAGGGCCGGCTGCCGGGGGAGGAAGGAAGCGACATTACCGTACCAGTTCCTTGCGCACGTCGACGAGCCTGAAGATGGCGGCGGCGATGAGAAGCACGATGATGAGCAGGAGGACGGCATTGGCGGCCGCGCGCGGATAATTGAGGATCTGCAGGTCGTTGAAGATGCCCGACGTCGCCGAACCCGAAAGCCCGCCGCTCATCACGGTGACGACGAAGAAGTCGCCCATCACCAGCGTCACCACGAACAGGGCGCCGAGCGCGATGCCGGTCTTGCACAGCGGCAGCACCACGTTCCAGACGACGCCCCAGCGGTTGGCGCCGGCATCGATCGCCGCCTCCAGCAGGGATTTGTCGATGCGCGCCATCGAATTGAAGATCGGCACGATCATGAACATGGTGAAGAGGTGGACATAGGCGACGACCACCGAGAAATCGGAATAGAGCAGCCAGTTGAGCGGCTGGTCGATGATGCCGGTATGGATCAACGCGTTGTTGATCAGCCCTTCCTTGCCGAGGATCGGGCGCCACGAGATCATGCGGATGATGTTCGACGTCCAGAACGGGATCGTGCACAGCAGGAAGAGCCCGATCGCGACCACGAGGTTGCGCACATGGAACACCAGGAAATAGGCGATCCAGAAGCCGATCACGAAGGTGAGGACGAGCACGATCAGCGTGAACTTCACGGTCGACAGATAGAGCGCCCATGTCGTCGGGCTGGACAGAAGGTCGATATAGTTCTTGAGCGTGAAGGTCCGCACGATGCCGACCAGCATCTGGTAGCGGAAGAAGCTCACCACGACGACCAGCGCGATCGGCACGACGAAGAACATCGCCAGGACAAGCGTCAGGGGCGCGACTTGGAGGTAGGAGGCAGCTGTTTTCTTCGTCATTGCATCGCCATGGAACCACTGTCGAAACGGAGGGCGGCATCACCGCCCTCCGTGCAGAAAAACGTGTCCGGGGTCGCGGCTGGCGGTCAGGCCGCGTTGAACTCGTTCCACTTGGCGTAGAGATATTCGGCCTGGTCCATCAGGTTGTTCCAGACCGCCACCTTGGAGAAGCGCTCCTCGAACGAACCGCCGTCGCGCACGTCGCCGGCCGAATTGGTCTTCTGGCCGGTCGGCGAGGTGATATCCGCCGTCGCCGGCTTGCCCTCGTAGAAGAAGCCGCGCTCATTGTCGGACAGCGCCGCCTTCGCCGTCTTCGGATTGGCGCTGTAATAGCCCTGCTTGGCGATGAAGCCGCCGACCCAGCCGGAATTGTACCAGTTGAGATATTCATAGGCGGCGTCGAGCTTGATGCCGTCGACATGGGAGACGATGCCGAGGCCGTTGCCCCAGCCGCGATAGCCTTCCTTCAGCGGCTGATAGGTGCATTTGATGCCCTGGGTCTGCACCGCCGTCACCGCCGGCGACCACATCGACTGGATCACCACCTCGCCGGACGCCATCAGGTTGATCGACTCGTCGAAGGTGCTCCACAGCGCGCGGAAATGGCCGCCCTTCTTCAATTCGATCAGCTTGCCGATGGTGGCGCCGAGTTCTTCCTGGGTGGGATTGCCCTTGTCGGCATATTTCAGGATGCCGGCGGCCTCGAAGGCCATCATCGCGTCCATGATGCCGTTGGTCGGCACGTTCTGGATGGCGGCCTTGCCCTTGAAGTCCGGGGAGATCAGGTCGGCCCAGCTGGTGATCGGCCGGCCGGTGAGATCGGGACGGATGCCGAGCGTGTCGGCGTTGAACACGCTCGGCACGAAATTGACGAAATCGGTCTTGCTCTTGGCGAAGCCGGCCGTGTCCTTGGCCTCGCGATAGATGAACTTGATCGGCGAATCGCCTTCGCGCGAGACTTCCTTGCCGGCGAAGGTGCCTTCCGTATAGAGCGGGGTCAGGTCGCCCCAGGCCTTGATCTTCGAGACTTCGATGCCGTGCAGCACGTCCTGGGGCACCAGGACCTTGCTCTGCCAGATCTCCATGTCGCAGATGTCGATCGAGTTGGGATCGTTGGCCATGCGGTTGAGCAGGCCCGGATGGTCCACCACCGACATCTCGATCTTGAAGCCGAGATCCTTCTGCGCCTGCCGGCCGATATCGGCGAGGACCGAGTAGGACATGCCGGTATGGTTCAGCGTGATGTCCTTGATGGTCTGCGCCCACACCGTCGGCGCGCCGATGACGGTGGACGCGGCGGCCACCGCGCCGCCCTTGAGGACGGCCCGGCGCGAGATCACCTTGTCCAGAATTTCACCCGTTTTTTTCATTGTCGTTCCCTTCTGTTTCATTGAGCAGCCGTTCTACCAATGCGCCGCCTCCGGATTCCCGCCTTGCGAGACACCTCGCCCCGGCGGCATCCGGGCAGCCGCATTCCCCCATGACCGATCGGCATGAACCGGTGCGGCCTGCCCGCAGCGTCACGCCCCGGCGATCCGCCGCCGAACGCCACCACTTTCGCAGGCCCGGAGCCTTCGATGCAATCTATCATTGCGTGATCGAGGCGCTTTTCGGCAGGCTTCCAGGCTCGTTCTTCCCCCCGGCCTGCCGCGCCATCGCATCGCCCGCGGTCGCCGTCCGCGCCCGAAACCTGCGGTCCGGTCACAGCCAAGCCCACCGGCGGGGCTTCATGCCCCCGGTTCGGATTACATTCGATACTGCACGGGCCAGGGCCTCCTGCGGTACGAAAACGGCGGCGAAAACCCGTTCATCCAACGCTTTCTCTTTGTTCCCACTCGACTTTTTGTCAGTTGACGGAGATAGTAGACATTGAAAAATGGCGTGTTAAATAATGTTTTCGCGATGATTGATATGAATTTGGCATCAATATGCGCTATGACCTCAAGCATCTCTCCACCTTCGTCGCCGTGGCGGAAGAGCTCAACTTCCATCGCGCAGCCGCCAGGCTGACCATGGCGCAGCCGGCCGTCAGCCGCATCGTCATCGAACTGGAGGACAGGCTGGGGGTCAAGCTCCTCGAACGGACCACGCGCCAGGTCCGGCTGACGGAATCGGGCCGCTACATCCTGGAGGCGGCGCAGGACATCCTGCGCCGGGTCGCCCTCGCCGAACAGACGGTCCGGCTGCTCGCCTCCGGCACCAAGGCGATCCTCCGGATCGGCTACACCACCATCACCGGCCATTCGCTCGTCCCGGACATCGCGCGGGAATTCCGCAAGCACAATCCCGACGTGCGGCTGGAGCTCACCTACATGCCCTCGGCCGCCATGCGCGACCAGATCCTGCAGGACGAGATCGATCTCGGCTTCATCGTCGGCTCGTTCCAGAATGCCGAGATCGAATCGCGCTACATCGCCGCCCATGACGTGATGGCGCTGCTGCCCGTCGGCCACCCGCTCGCGGCCAGGGAGCATCTCACCGTGGAGGACCTCGCCTGCGAACCTCTGGTGATGGGCACCGATTCGGAATGGCCGACCCTGCGCCGCGTCGTCATCGACATGTTCCAGAAGGCCGGCCAGGTGATGACGGTGAGCCAGGAGGCCTCCAGCCTGACCGGCATCCTCGGCCTGGTGACCGCGGGTGTGGGCATCACCGTCTTCTGCGGCATTCCCCGCTTCTGCGGCGACGCCATCGCCGCCCGGCCGATCCTGACCGACCCCGGCACCCTGGTCGAGACCCATCTGGCCTGGCGGCGCTCCAGCCTCAACGCCGCCATGCGGCGCTTCATCGAAACGAGCGAGAAAGTCGGCAGGGAGACCGCCGCCGCGTGAGCGGGACGCAGGACCGCGAGCGCTCGTCTCGCCGCGGGAATGCAACGGGAGCGGCGATCGTCCTCCTGGGATTGCAGGGCACGCCGCGATGGGAGGTCGATCGGTGATCGACTCTCCGACCTCGTCCGGTCCTGCGAAAAGCGATTGACGAAGGCCGGCCTTTACGGGCCGAATGCGGCGGGGCCGCTGATAGTCGCGGATGGCGCAACTCGGAGAGGTTGGGGGAAACCGCATGGAGAACTGGGCGAACCGCAAGACGCTGATCCTGGGGCGCAGCGAAATGGTCGGCCTGCTCACGCCGGGCGAATATAATGACTGCGTCGAGCAGGCCTACCGCATGCATGGCGAGGGCCGCTACTACATGGACCCCAAGGGCCATATCGTGCTCGACCGCTTCGCCGGCGAATGGGAGGCGATGCCCTCCTATATCGAGGAGCCGCACGCCGCCGCCTGCAAATGGGTGTCGATCCGCGAGCACAACCGCGAACGCTACAACCTGCCGACCGTGTTCTCGATCCTGATCTACACCGAGCCGGAGACGGGCTTTCCGCTCGCCATCGTCGACGGCAGCTATCACACCGTCATGCGCACCGGCGCGGCAGCGGCGGTGTCGGCCAAATGGATGGCACGCAAGGATTCGCGCCGGCTCGCCATCGTCGGCGCCGGGCATATGGCGGAGGGCACGCTCGCGACCTGCAACGCCGTCTTCCCCTGGGAAGAGGTGCGCGTCTGGAGCCGCAGCGCGGACACGCTCGACCGCTTCGTCAAGCAGCAGCAGCCCAAATATGACGGCTTCGAGATCAAGCCATCGACCGATCTGGAGGCGGTCGTGCGCGGCGCCGACGTCGTCGTCACCGTCACCCCGGCGCGCGGGCCGATCGTCAAGGCGGCGTGGATTTCGCCCGGCACCCACATCGCCGCCGTCGGCGCCGACAAGAAGGGCGACCAGGAGCTCGAGGGCACGCTGCTGACGCGCGCCCGCATCTTCGTCGACGACATCCGCCAATGCCGCACCGACGGCGAGATCAACGTGCCGCTGTCCGAGGGGCTGATCACCGAGAGCGACATCGCCGGGGAGATCGGCGAGATCGTCACCGGCCGCAAGCCGGGGCGGACCTCGGACGAGGAGATCACGATCTTCGATTCCACCGGCATCGCCCTGCAGGATTCGGCGACGGTGCCGCTCGAATACAGGCGCGCTGTCGAAGCCGGCGTCGGCATCGAGAAGAAGATGATCTCGACCTGAGCCCCCGGGCCGGGCCATCCGCCAGGGACGCGCGAGCCATGGACAGCGACGACATCTACCGCAGCCAGCGTTTCGGCCAGGCGACCGGCTTCGGCCGGGCGCCCGCGCTGCTGGTGATCGACTTCGTCAACGGCTTCACCGATCCCGCCATCCTGGGCGGCGGCAACATCGCGGAGGCCGTCCGGGCCACGATCCCGCTTTTGGCCGATTTCAGGCGCCGGGGCCTGCCCGTCATCTTCACCCGCATCGTCTATGCCGAGGACGGCTCGGACGCCGGCATCTGGTGCGAGAAGGTGCCGCGCCTGCGCGAGCTGACGGAGAGCGCGCAGGCCAGCCAGGTCGTCGACGAACTGGCGCCGCGCGCCGGCGAGATCGTCATCCGCAAGACGCAGGCCTCCGCCTTCTTCCACACGCCGCTGGCGGGGCTGCTGACGCTGCGCGGCATCGACACGCTCGTCGTCGCCGGCTGCACCACCAGCGGCTGCGTGCGCGCCAGCGTGGTCGACGCGATCAGCATGAACCTGCGCACCGTCGTCGCGCACGACGCCGTCGGCGACCGCGCCCTCGGACCGCATGCCGCCAACCTCTTCGACATCGGCCAGAAATATGCCGACCTGCTCTCCGGGGCGGAGATCGTCGCGGCGCTGGACCGGCCGGCCGCGACGTGAAAGGCGGAGCGCAATCCGCCCTTCTCAGCCCTGCGCGTGCTTGAGCGCCGCCTCGGTGACCACGTCGTCGTCCTCCAGGCTGCGATAAGGCTTGATGCCCTGCCTGCCCAGCGCCGCGTGATAGGATTTCACCGCCGCCGACGGCGCGAGATCGCCCGAGACGACCGCGCGCATATGGGTGACCATGTCGAGCGGCGACTCCGCCAGGTTGATCTTGCGCCCGAACAGGGCGACGCGCGCGCCGTAGCGCTCGGCCTGGGCGAGCAGCTCGTAGCAGTCGCGGGTGGTGCCGGCGCCGCCGCCGAGGACGCCGACGACGAGGCTCGGGTCATAGGAGGCCAGTTCCTCCAGCGCCGCCGGGCCGTTATAGGCGATCTTCAGGAATTGCGGCCGATCCGCTTTGGTGACGCCCGCCAGGCAGCGCAGGATGCAGTCGTTGATGTAGTGCGGCAGGATGTCGGCATCGATGCCCGTGTCGACGTTCGGGTTGAACACTTCGAGGAAGTACTTGAAATTGTTGGCGGCGGCATCCGCGCGGAAATCGGAGAACGCCTGGAGCGACATGCAGTCGGCATCGAGGTCGTTGTTGAAGGTGACGGAATAGAGCCCGAGATCGGTGCCGACGAGAGGCGCCCCCGGCGCCGGCGCCGGCGTGCCCGTGGTCACCCGCGACAGCGAGGCGGTGCGGAAGGGGCGCGAGGGCTGGCGCACATAGGTGGCTCCGCGCATCACCCAGATGTCGGTCGTGTCGTTGGCGCGGATCGCCGGCTTGACCGCGCTGTCGCGGAACGCCCCCCGCTCCTGCAGCGCTTCCAGGTTGGAGATCGAGGTCAGCATGATGTCCACGACGTCCTGCTCGATCACCGCCTGGATCTGGTCGAGCCATTCGGGGCGGGTGCGGTTGCGCGTCGCCGTGCCGTCCTTGGCGCGCAGCGGCCCGGACCAGGTCATGCTGGGGCCCATGTCGCTGTCCTTGGCGTCGGCGATGATGAAATCGGAGCGCGTATAGGCGCCGGAACGGATACGGGCGAGCTTCTGGTCGAAACGGGTCATCGGGGATCCTTGGGGTCGGGTTCATCGGACGCATCGCGCACGCCGCGAGGCCGCGGCACGCGCTTGCTCCGTGCAGGGAATATCTTCGCTTGCAGGAAAAAGAAAATTCCTTTTTATTGATTCAGAGATAAAAATATTTTGCAGCCCCCGCGCGGAAGCCCGTGCGGCAGGCAGCGGATGAAAGGGAGGAGGAACGGCCCCGGGGACGGAGGCCCGCCGAATGTCGGTTCACGGCCCGACGCAGACAATAAAAACACACGATAGGGAAACGTCATGACAAGGATCAAGGGCCTGCGAAGGCTTGTCGGCCTCGCCGCCGCGGCGCTGCTCGGAACCGGGCTCGCCGCCCCATCGGCGCAAGCGCAGCAGAAGGAAGTCACCGTCTGGTCGTGGTTCATCCAGAGCACGATGCAGAAGTCGATCGCGGCTTTCGAAAAGCAGCATCCCGACGTCAAGGTGAATTACACCTATTACAACTATTCGCCCGAATACATCACCGCCCTGAAGGCGGCGGCGGCCTCGGGCAGCCTGCCCGACGTGATCGGCCTGCAGCCGGGCTCCCTCACCCAGCAATATCGCGACGACCTGGCGCCGGTGAACGATCTCGCGGCCAAGGCGTGGGGCGCCGGCTGGGCCGACAAGGTCTTCCCGGTCAACCGCAAGCAGATGCTGATGGGCAATCCGCAGGGCGACGAGAACTATTACATCGTGCCGCAGGAATCCCAGGTGCTCTGCATCTGGTACAACCGCAAGCTCTTCGAGACGCTGAAGCTCGGCGTCCCCAAGACCTATGACGAGCTGAAGGCGGCGGCCAAGGCGCTCACCGCGGGCGGCTACATCCCGATGTTCCAGGGCGCCGCCGACGGCTGGCAGAACGAGAACGTCTTCCTCATGCTCGCCAACCAGTTCTCGGCCGGCATCGTCGACAAGGCCCAGGCGGGCACGGCGAAATGGACCTCGCCGGAGCTGGTTTCCGCCATGAAGGCCTGGAAGGGCCTGTTCGACGACGGCATCTTCCAGCAGGGCGCGCTCGGTGCCCATGCCTATCCGACCGGCGCGCAGCTCTTCGCTCAGGCCCGGGTGGGGATGATGGCGCTCGGCTCCTGGTGGATGCAGGAGAGCAAGTTCCCGCCCCCGCTCTCCCAATATATCCAGAACATGGATGGCTTCGACTTCTTCTACCTGCCGGCCGTTGCCGGCGCGCCCGGAGCCAGTCCGCCGGTCGGCGGCATCGACATCGGCTACGGGCTGACCAAGAACGGCGCCAGGAATCCCGCCGCATGGACCTTCCTCGCCTCCCTCACCAATGGCGAGGCGCTGCAGGAAGCGCTGAACGATCTCAACGACCTGCCCGCCTTCGCCGGCCATGAGCCCAAGGGCGACGTCTCCGACCATGTGAAGGCGATGTCAGCGCGCTTCATGACCGACCTGCCCAAGGCGGAGAACCAGCGCTTCGCCCAGCCTGCGGTCGCCGAAGCGCTCGACAACGCGCTCGCCGGCGTCGCCGACGGCAGCCTCCAGCCAGAAGCGGCGCTCGCCGCGGTCCAGGCCGCGACCGACAAGGCCCTCGGCAAATAGGCCGGCGCAACAGGCATGCCGGCGCGGCGGCTCCGCGCCGGCATGCGTCTCGGCTGAAGGCAGGATTGGAATGAACGCTCGCATCATGGCCGCGCCCGCAGCGGCGACCGTCCGACGGTCGCGCTACGCGGCGCCGGGGCTCTATCTGTTCGCGCTCCCCGCGACATTGCTCTTCGTCGTGTTCATCGCCTATCCCATTCTCTGGGTGACCGGACAGAGCTTCTTCACGCGCAGCGCCGGCGGGGCGCCGGTGTTCACCGGCCTCGCCAGCTATCGCGAGGCGATCCTCGATCCGGTGTTCTGGACCGTCGTGCGCAACATGGCGCTGTGGGGTGCGATCACCATTCCCGTGCAGATGCTGATCGGCGGCCTGCTCGCCTATTTCATCGAGCGCCACACCATCCGGCTGCGCGGCTTCTTCCGCACCATGTTCTTCCTGCCGGTGGTGACCTCGGTCTCGGTGATCAGCCTCGTCTGGGTGCAGATCTACGCGCCCTATTACGGCATCGCCCAGGCCTATCTGAAGCATGTCGGCATCGTCATGACCTCGTCGGCGATCGGCGACGCCTCGAGCGCCATCTATGCGCTGATCCTGGTCAATATCTGGCAGTGGACCGGCTTTTCGATGCTGATGTACATCGCCGGCATCGCCGGCCTGCCCGGCGAGGTGCTCGACGCCGCCCGCGTCGACGGCGCGAAGGGCTGGCGCCTGGCGGTCCATGTCATCGTGCCCATGCTGGCGCCGGCCACCAAGTCGCTGCTGCTCCTCGGCGTGATCGGCACGCTGCAGACCTTCCCCATCGTCCACCTGATGACCGGCGGCGGGCCCAACCATGCGAGCGAGGTGTTCGGCACCCTCATCTTCAAGCGGAGCTTCGTGCTCGGCGACACCGGCGCCGGGGCGACGCTCTCGGTCATCGTGCTGCTGATCGCCCTCGTGCTGTCGCTCATCCAGATCGTGTTCCTGGGCGCCAGCCTTTCGCCGGCCCGCAAGGAGCGCCCATGACCGCAACCGCCCGCGCCCGCCTGCGCAGCCTCGCCGTCCACCTCGTCCTCTTCGCCGTGCTCGGCCTGTGGATGATCCCGCAGGCCTATATGCTCTCGATCGGCCTGCGCACGCCGGAGCAGGCCTTCGATCCCGTGCTGTTCGCCTGGCCGATCACCTTCGACAATTTCGTCACCGTCCTCGGCGACAACCCGCTCGGCGGCATCTTCCTCAACAGCCTGATCGTCACGGTGGCGACCGTCGCCATCGTCGTCGCGGTCTCCTCCCTCTTCGCCTTCGCCTGCGCCATCCTGAAGCTGAGGGGCTCGATGGTGCTCTATGCGACGCTGCTGGTGACGCTGATGGTGCCGCTCGCCTCGCTGGTGCTGCCGCTCGCCATCCTGCTGCAGACCTTCGGCTGGGTGAACACCTATTGGGGCCTGATCTTTCCCTATTCGGCCCTCGGCGTTCCCTTCGCCATGGTGGTGCTGAAGGCCTTCATGGAGGATTCGCCGGCCGAGCTGTTCGAGGCGGCGCGCGTCGACGGCTGCAGCAGCTGGCAGAGCTACTGGCATGTCGCCCTGCCCTTGGTGCGGCCGGCGCTGGTCTTCGTCGCCATCTGGCAGTTCATCGTCACCTGGAACGAGTTCTTCCTGGCGCTCATCGTGCTCACCAAGAGCGAGATGAAGACGCTGACCATCGTGCCGATGCAATATTCCGGCCTCTACATGGCCAATCCGGGCGCCCTGTTCGCCATCCTCACCCTGATCGCCCTGCCGCTCGTCCTCCTCTACGTCGTGGTGCAGCGCGCCTTCGTGCGCGGCCTGCTCGCCGGCGCGGTCAAGGGCTGACGATGGCCGCCCTCCCTCCCGCGATGCCCGGCATCGTCCTTCACAGGAGCTCTCCATGGCCACGCTGACCATCGAGGACGTCACCAAGAACTATGGCAGCCTGTCGGTCATTCCGCGCCTGTCGCTGACCGTGGCCGACGGCGAATTCTGCGTGCTCGTCGGCCCCTCCGGATGCGGCAAGTCCACGCTGCTGCGCATCATCGCCGGGCTCGAGCCGATCACCTCCGGCCGCATCCTGGTCGACGGCGTCGACGTCAGCGACGCCGAGCCGCCGGAGCGCGGCATCGCCATGGTGTTCCAGTCCTATGCGCTCTACCCGCATATGAACGTCGACCGCAACATGGGCTTCGGTCTCGAGATCGCCCATACGCCCCGGCCGGAGATTCGCGCGCGCGTCGCCCGCGCCGCCGAGAAGCTGCATCTCGACAAGCTGCTGCACCGCAAGCCGCGGGCGCTCTCCGGCGGCCAGCGCCAGCGCGTGGCGATCGGCCGGGCGATCACGCGCAAGCCCAGGCTCTTCCTGCTCGACGAGCCGCTCTCCAATCTCGACGCCGCGCTCAGGGTCGGCATGCGGATCGAGATCGCGCGGCTGAAGGCCGAGCTCGCCTCCACCATGATCTATGTGACGCACGACCAGGTCGAGGCGATGACCCTGGCCGACCGCATCGTCGTCATGAACGCCGGCCGCATCGAGCAGGTCGGCACGCCGCTCGACCTCTATGAGGAGCCGGCCAATCTGTTCGTCGCCGGCTTCATCGGCTCGCCGGCGATGAATTTCCTCAAGGGAAATGTCGTCTCCGCCGACAGCGGCACCGCCCGCGTGCGGCTGGCGATCGGCGTCGAGATCGATATCGCCCTCGACCGCCCGGTCGAGGCCGGCAGCGAGGTGACGGCCGGCATCCGCCCGGAGCACCTCGTCCTCGGCAGCCTGGAGGGGGAGGCCCGCTTCCAAGGCAGCGCCGCCATCGTCGAGATGCTCGGCAGCGACACCTTCGTCCATCTGCGCCAGGACGGGGAAGCCATCGTCCTCCGCGACAGCCGGGCCCGGCGCATCCGCCGCGGCGACAGCCTCACCGTGACCGTGCCGTCGCAGGCCTGCCACCTGTTCGGCAGGGACGGCCTGCGCCTGTCGCGCGCCCCGGCCCGGCCCGCCGAAGGCCTCGCGCCGGAAACCGCGACGCCCGGACAGGATGCGCTTGACTCCGCAGGCGATCGGTCTATTCATCGGCCACACTGAAAAGAAAGTTTCTTTTGATGGCCATTGAAGAAAAAATTGTCTTTGACGCTGCCGAGCCGGAGGACGGCGCCGCGACGGCGATCGACATCTTCCAGAAGCTGGTGGCGGCGGCGCGCTCGCCCGACCGCACCATGGCCGGCCTCTCGCAATGGATCATCGACAACCAGGGCCGGGCGGCGGGCATGTCGATCTCGAATCTCGCGCTGCAGACCGGCGTCAGCGAGACGACGGTGTTCCGCTTCTGCAAGCTGCTCGGCCTCAACGGCTACAAGGACCTGCGCTTCGCGCTGGCGGAAAGCCGCGGCCTGGCCCTGGGCGCCCAGCTCGCCGGGACCGCCGCCGGCGGCGAGGAGCACCCGCTGGCCTCGATCATGCGCCGCGTCGTCGAGGTCAATTCGGAGCAATTGCTCAAGACCATGAGCCTCGTATCCTTCGCCGCCCTGCAGGAGGCGACGCAGGCGATGCTGGCGGCCAACCACATCCACCTCGTCGGCTTCGGCAGTTCGGCGCCGGTCGCCTTCGACGCCTATCAGCGCCTGCTCTGCCTCGGGCTGACCGCGAGCGCCCATTCGGACCCGCACGTCCTCGCCGCCGTCACCGCCAGTGCCCGACCGGGCGCCGTCTTCTTCGGCGTCACCTGCTCCGGCCGCACGCGCGATCTGATCGAGGCCTTCGAGACGGCTGGCACCCGCGGGCTGAAGCGCATCGTCATCACCAGCGACGAGAATGCGCCGGCGGCCAAGGTGGCGGACATCGTCCTGGTCTCGGCCGTGCGCCGCTCGCCGATCGCCCGCGAGGTGATCGCCACCCGCATCTCCCAGCTCGCCATCGTCGAGACGCTGTGCGTCGCGCTCGCGCTCAACCATCCCGAGGCGAAGGACATCATCCACGACACCGCGCTGCTCGACCGCGAGATCGCCAAGAAGCGGCTGCCGGCGCGCAAGCCCACCTGAAAAAACGCAATCCGAGGAAACTGCCCATGTCCAGCCACGATCCGGTCAAAGACGTCATCGTCCATTGCTGCCACCTGATGGCGCAGAAGGGGCTGATCGCCGGGACCGAAGGAAATGTCAGCGCGCGCGCCCGCGACGGCGGCATCTGGACCACGCCGTCCGACCTCAACAAGGGCCAGGTCACGGCCGAGGTGCTCGTGCGCATCGATTTCGACGGCAATATCCTCGAAGGCGAGCACCGGCCGACCTCCGAACGCTTCATGCATCTCGAATTCTACAAGCAGCGCCCGGGCGTGAACGGGGTGGCCCACGGCCATCCGGTGTTCAGCACCGCCTATGCCGCCGCCGGCCGCAAGCTGCCCAGGGACATCCTGCCCGAACTGGTCGCCACCATCGGCGACATCGCGCTCGTGCCCTATGGCCGCCCGTCCGGGCCGAAGCTCGCGGCGGCCATCGCGCCCTATGTCGCCCGCCACAACGCCTTCCTGCTGCAGAACCACGGCTCGATCGCCTGCGGCGCGTCGGTGCTCGAAGCCTATCAGCGCCTCGAGGTGGTCGAGGCCTATGCCAAGACCTGCTGGGCGGCGGAAACCATCGGCGGCGTCAAGCCGATGAGCGCAGCGGACATCGCCGACCTTCCGGTGCCATCGCTCGCATGAGCGACATCTTCCTCGGCCTCGACCTCGGCACCAGCGGCTGCAAGCTCATCGCCTTCGACGGGAGGGGGCGGGAGCTCGCCCGCGCGACCCGCGGCTATCCCGTCGCCAATCCGGGCCCCGGCCAGTTCGAACTCGACGCGGACCGGGTGTGGGGCGAGGCCGAGGCCTGCTTCCGCGAGGTCCGGGCCGGCGCCCTGCCGGGCACGGTGCGCACGCTCGCCGTGTCCGTGCTGGGCGAGGCGGTGCTGCCGGTCGACCGCTCGGGGCGCCCGCTCGCGCCCGCCCCGATCAGCGCCGACATGCGGGCGATGGCCGAGGTGGAGCGCCTCGGCGAGCGGTTCGGCCCGGAGCGCATCCACGCCATCACCGGCCAGATCCTCTCGCCGATCTCCTCCCTCCCCAAGCTGATGTGGTGGCGCGCCCATCGCCCCGCCCTCGTCGACGAGGCGTGGAAATTCGTCTGCTTCGGCGAGTTCGCCCTGATGAAGCTCGGCCTGCCGCCGGTGATCGACGAGGGCATGGCCGCGCGCATGATGGCCTTCGACGTCGGGCGCCGCGGCTGGTCGCAGGATCTCCTCGACATGGCCGGCCTGGTGCCGTCCCAGCTCGCCGCGGTGGCGCCGAGCGGCACCGTGCTCGGCAGCGTGCCGGACGGCGTGGCGGCGGCGCTCGGCCTGCCCCCGGGCGTCCGGGTCGTGCTCGGCGGCCATGACCAGCCGATGGGCGCGCTCGGCGCCGGCATCGTCGAGCCGGGCACCGCGCTCTATGCGATCGGCACCACCGAGGCGCTGGTGGTGGCGCTGGAGAAGCCGGCCCCGGGCCTCGGCGCCCGCAACATCCCCTGCTATGCCCATGTGATGCCCGGCCGCTATGTCGGCCTCGCCGGCAATCAGAGCGGGGCGCGGGTGCTCGCCTGGTATCGCGAGGCGATGGCGCTCGCCGGGCCCGAAGACGGCGCCAGGGCCTTCGAGGAGCTCCTCGCCGCCCTGGAGGACCGTCCGCCCGCCTGGCCGCTGCTCCTGCCGCATTTCGCCGGCAGCGGTTCGGTGCTCAACGACAATGACAGCCTCGGCGCGCTGTTCGGCCTGCGCTTCGAGACGAGCCGGCAGGACATCCTGCTGGCCCTGCTGGAAGGCATCACCTTCGAGCAGGCCCTGAGCCTGGAAGCGCTGAGCGAAGCGGCGGGGCCCGTCGCCGCATTGCGGGCCATCGGCGGCGGCACGCGCTCGGCCCTGTGGCTCCAGATGAAGGCGGACATCCTCGACCGGCCGGTGACCTGCGCCTCTGTCCAGGATGCGCCCTGCCTCGGCGGCGCCATCCTCGGCCGGGCGGCGGTCGAGCCGGGAACGCCGGTCGCGGCGATCATCGGCGAGATGGTGGCGACCGGGCGGACGTTCCATCCGCGTCCCGATCGCCATGCCGTCCACGCCGCCCGCCTGGCGGTCTACCGCTCGATGTATACGGCCCTGCGCCCGCTGGCCGCGCAGATGCGGCACTGCTGGCAGGCGGCATCCGGGGCCCCGGCGCCGGCCTGAAGCGGCGTTCAGATCCGGCCGCGCCAGTGGCCGGAACGCACCAGCGTCTCGATATGCTGGCGGATCAGCCGCGCGACCATGCGCGTCGCCGGCGCGTTCGCCCGCTGCGGCGCATGGGCGAGGATCAGTTCCCGGCTGATGACGGGATCGACGATCCTGGTCGCCTGGAGGGTCCCGGCCTCGATCTCGTCATGAACGGCGATCATCGGCAGGATCGTGCGGATCGCGCCGGTGGCGACCAGGGTCTTGATGGTGGGGAGCGTTTCCAGCTCCAGCACGATCTCCAGCGCCACCTCGGCCTTGGCACAGGCTTCGTCGACCAGCACGCGCAGGCCGTGCGGCCGCCCGGGCAAGGCCACCTGCATGCCGTCGAGTTCCTTGAGCGCGACCGAATTGCCGCGCCCGACCCGGGGCGCCGATCGTGCCGAGATGAGCTGCATGTCCTCGAACAGCAGATGCTCGGCATCGAGCAGCGCATTGGAGCGGACATTGTAGAGCACCGCGAGGTCGACGCGGCCATTGCTCAGCCATTCCGCCACATGGCCGCTGAAGCCTTCGAGCACGCGCATCTGGATGCCGGGGAACTCCTGCCGGATCTGGGCGAGCAGCGGCGCCAGCAGCACGAGGCCGACCGAGGGCGGCACGCCGAGCGTCACCGTGCCGTGGACGGTCGAGCGCAGGGCGCCGATATCCTCGCGGATCTGCCGGATGTCGGCGAGCACGCGGCGGATGCGGTCGAGGAAGATGCCGCCGGTATCGGTCGGCACCACGCCCCGCCCGTTGCGGTAGAACAGGGTGACCCCGAGTTCCTCCTCCAGTTCCCGGATGCGCCGGCTGAGGGCCGACTGCGCGACATTGTTCTGCGCGGCGGCCCGGGTGAAGCTGCCGGTCTCGGCAATACTGACGAAGTACTGCATGTCGCGAAGGTCCATGGCACTCCTCGTAGGGGCGGACGGGCCGCAGGCTTGCGGGCACACGCTTCCCGGCCTCGGCGTTGCCCCTCACCTCTATCCTCTCCCCGCAAGCGGGGCGAGGGGACTTCGGCGTCGCGACAGAATGGAGAGGCCACCGTCTCGCAGCCCGGTGGTGAAACGCGACGCCGCCAGCCCTTCTCCCCGCATGCGGGGAGAAGGTGAGGATGAGGGGCGGCGCAACCGAGATCAGGCAGACGACGGCCCGGCCTCGGCGTTGCCCTCACCTCTATCCTCTCCCCGCAAGCGGGGCGAGGGGACTTCGGCGTCGCGACAGGATGGGAGGCCACCGTCTCGCGGCCCGGTGATGAAACGCGACGCCGCCAACCCTTCTCCCCGCATGCGGGGAGAAGGTGAGGATGAGGGGCGGCGCAACCGAGATGAGGCAGGCGACGGCCCGGCCTCGGCGTTGCCCCTCGCCTCTATCCTCTCCCCGCAGGCGGGGCGAGGAGACTTCGGCGTCGCGACCGGATGGAGAGGCTGCCGTCTCGCAGCCAAGCGATCGAAACGCGGCGCCGGCCGCCCCTCACGCCCCCTGCATCTCGCCGCGCCTCTTCCGCGTCGCCTCGATATCCAGCGCATGGCCGTAGCCGTCGTCGACCGCCTTCACTACGACGCCGTAGACGTCGCGGGCATGCTCGACCGTGATGTAGCCGTCGAGGATGTCGTCGAGGACCTTGGCGGGATCGCGCTTCAGCGGCGAGCCGTAGCCGCCGCCGCAGGGCGAGAGATAGGTGATGACGTCGCCCGTCTCCGCCACGAGGCCGGAGAACTTCGCGGGTTCGTCGCGCGGCGCCGTGCCCTTGTCCCTGTTGTGGATGCGGACGGCGGCGGTCGCGCCCGGATGGCCGCCGAAGATGCCCCAGGGCACGTCCTCGTTGCGGTCGCTTTCATGCGTCATGAAGCCCGGCGTCAGGTAGCGCTGCGACTTGACCACCCCCATGCCGCCGCGGAACTCGCCGGCGCCCGGGAAGACGTCGTCGCGGATCTCGTAGCGGTCGCAGATCATCGGCAGGTGCATGCCGAGATCCTCCAGCGGGTTGTTGCGCGTGTTGCGCATCAGCTCCTCGATGGTGTCCGGCCCGTCCGATGCGGGGCGCCCGCCCATGGCGGCTTCGTTGACCTCGATCAGCACCCAGTAATTGCCATCCGGCCGCACGCCCGAATAGGCCGCGAAGGACAGGCAGGCGGCGTTGCCGGCGGTGCAGCGGTCCGGCAGCACCGGCGCCAGCGCCTTGATGATGAGGTCGACGATGCGCTGGATCTGGTTGAAGCGCGCCTCGCAGGCGGCCGGCGCGATCGGGTTGAAGATGCAGCCGAGCGGCGCCGTCACCTTCACAGGGCGGAAGGAGCCTTCGTTCTGGGGGATATGTTCCTGATGCGTATAGGTATCGAGCAGCAGCGCGCGGAAGGCGAAGTAGCAGGCGACCTTGGTCGAGCCTTCGAACGGCACGTTGAAGGCGGTCGGCACCTGCGGCGAGGAGCCGGTCAGGTCGACTTCGACGTCGTCGCCCCTCACCCGCACCGTCACCTTGATCGGCAGATGCTTGCCGCGGTTGCGCCCGTCATCGTCCATGAAGCCTTCGGCGACATAGTCCCCGTCGGGGATCTTGGCGATCTCGCGCCGGAGCATCTGCTCGGAATAGTCCATGAGCTGCGCGCAGGCTCGCTCCACCGTGGCGCGGCCATAGGTGTCCATCAGCTCCTGGTAGCGCCGGACGCCGAGTTCGGCCGAGGCGATCTGCGCCTCGAGGTCGCGCATCACCAGGCCGGGGACGCGGGTGTTGCCGCTGATATAGCGCCAGAGCGTGTCGTTGCGCCGGCCCGCCTCGAACAGCTTGAGGCCGTTGAACAGCATGCCCTCGGCGAACACGTCGGGCACGTCGATGATGAGGCCGGGCGTCGCCGCACCGATGTCGAGGTGATGGGCGGTGTTGGCGGAAAAGCCGACCAGCTCACCCTTGTAGAAGATCGGCATGACCACGCCGATGTCGGGCGAATGGCTGGCGCCGAAATAGGGATGGTTGTGGATGACGACATCGCCCTCGCGCCAGGATTCGATCGGCACGTTCTTCTCGATGCCCCTGAGATAGCCGGGGATGGAGCCGATATGCATCGGCGTCGAATCCGATTCGCACAGCGTGTTGTAGTGGAGGTCGAACAGGCCGGCGCCGAGATCCTGGCTTTCGCGGATGATCGAGGAATAGGACATGCGGTAGAGCACGGTGCCCATCTGGTCGGCTATCGAATGGAGCGCGCCGCCGATGACCTGCAGGGTGATGGGATCGATGGTCCCGATGGTGGTGGTGTCGGTCATGGCGGTCAGACCTCCCGGGCGCGGGTGACGACGATGTCGCCGCGCTGCATGACGGTGGCGGTGAAGGCGGGCGGGACGATGGTGGTGGAGTTCTGCTGCACGATGATCGCCGGCCCGAAGACGATGTCGTCGGCCTTGAGCTTGCTGCGCAGGAAGCGCGGCGTATCCAGGGTATCGCCATTGTCGAAGGTCGTCGGCCGCTCATAGAGGGCGGCCTCGGCGGGGTTGCGGCGCCCGCCCTTGTCCAGGACCGGCAGCATCAGCGTGTCGGCCCTGGCCGTGCCGATGAGGCGCAGGGTGATCAGCTCCACCGCCTGGTCCTCGAAGGCGTGACCGTACTCCTTGCGGTGGGTGGCGAAGAAGGCCTGGGCGATCTGCCGCGCCGTCTCCTCGGTGACCGGCCCGTCGGGAACCTCGACGCGCAGTTCGAAGCCCTGCCCGACATAGCGGCATTCGGCGATGCGGGTGAACTGCCAGTCCTTCTCGGCGACGCCGTCGCTGCGCAGTTGCTCCTCCGCCTCCCGGCGCAGCCGGTCATAGATGCGGCCGATCTCGCCGAGCACGGCATCGTCGCGCTGCTGCAGGATGGCGAGCACCGAATGGGTGAACTCGTAGCGCGGCTCCGTCACCAGCAGGCCCATCGCCGCGGTGATGCCGGGATGCAGCGGCGAGATGACGTTGCGGGCCGAGATCGCCTCCCCGAGCGCCACGCCGTGCAGCGGCCCGGCGCCGCCGAAGGCCATCAGGCTGAAGCCGCGCGGATCGATGCCGCGCGCCACCGAATTCGAATGGATGGCGAGCGCCATGTGGTTGTTGACGATCCTGAGGATGCCGAGCGCCGCCTCCTCGACGCCGATGCCGAGCGGATCGGCGACATGGGTCCGGATCGCCGCCTGCGCCAGAACGGGATCGATCTTGAGGTCGCCGCCGAGGAACTGCTCGGGATCGAGCCGGCCGAGCACGACCTGCGCATCCGTCACCGTCGGCTCGGTGCCGCCGCGACCGTAGCAGGCCGGCCCCGGCTCGGCGCCGGCCGAGCGCGGGCCAACGCGGAAGGCACCGCCCGCGTCGATATAGGCGATCGAACCGCCGCCGGCGCCGATGGCGTTGATGTCGATCATCGGCACCAGCACCGGCAGATGGGCGACTTCGGTGTCGCGCGGGTTCTTGATCGGCAGGACGCCGTTGCGGATGACGCTGATGTCGGCGGAGGTGCCGCCGATGTCGATGGTGATGACCTCGCTCTGCCCGCAGGCCTCGCCCGTCCAGCGCCCGCCCATCACGCCGCCCGCCGGTCCCGACAGCAGCAGCCCGACCGGGCTGCGGCTCGCCTGCTCGACGGTCGAGATGCCGCCATTGGACTGCATGATGCGCACGAAGGCGTCGACGCCCGCCGATCTGAGGCGGGTCTTGAGATTGTCGAGATAGCGGGCGGTGTGCGGCCCGATATAGGCGTTCATCGCCGCCGTCGAGAAGCGCTCATATTCGCGCATGACGTTGACGACTTCCGAGGAGGCGCAAATGAAGGCGTCGGGCATCACGCGCCGCACGATCTCCTTGGCTTGCAATTCGTGCTCATCGTTGAGGAAGGAGAACAGGAAGCCGATGACGACGGCATCGAGGCCGCGCCGGGCGAAAAGCTCCGCCGCCTTCTCGACCTCGTCGAGAGCGAGCGGCGTCTCGACCGCGCCCGTCGGCGGCATGATGCGCTCGGTCACCGCGATGCGGTTGCGGCGCTTGATCAGGGGAGCGCTCTGCCAGGGCACGTCGAACTGCAGGGAGAAATTATGCGGCCTCTTGTGGCGGCCCATATGCAGGATGTCGCGAAAGCCCCGGGTGGTGATCATGCCGACCTCGGCGCCGTTGCGCTCGATGACGATGTTGGTCGCCACCGTGGTGCCGTGGAAGAGCGCGCCGATCTCGCCGGGCCGGATGCCGGCGAGGGCGCAGAGTTCGACGACGCCGTTGACCACCCCCACCGACTGGTCGCCGGGCGTGCTCGGCACCTTGTGCACCACCACCCGCCGCCGGCCGTCGGGGCCCACCTGCTCGAGCACCAGATCGGTGAAGGTTCCCCCTACGTCGACACCCACCCTGATCATCGTTCCTCCTCCAATCGGTCTGCCGCGGCAGCAGGCGCGGGATGCCGTAGCGGCATCCGCGAACCCTGGTTTCGGTATGATGGAAGGGCGTGCACGACCGGCGCGCCGGCAGCCGGAAAGCCTGCGGCCTCCCACGACGATGCCGGAACCGACACGAGGCGACGTTCCCCCTCCACGACGTCCCCGCCTGTCTGGCCGATGCGCAGGTTTCGGGACGGCCGCGAGACTAGGCTTGGCGGGGGCGTGCGAGAAATGCTTTGATGGCATGGATTGATGCGCAGGAGGCATGGATGGAGTTCGAGACCCGCCATATCAAGGCTTTCCTCGCGGTATGCGACACCCTGAACTTCAGCACCGCCGCGCGAAAGCTCGGCATCGCCCAGTCGGTCGTCAGCCGCGCCGTCGCCGACCTCGAAGCCCGCATCGGCGCGGAACTGATCCTCCGCTCCACGCGAACCGTCGCGCTCACGCCGGCGGGGGCGGCCTTCCTCGCCGATGCGCGCGACTTCGAGGAACGGGTCGGCGCGATCGCACTCAATGCGCGCCTGGTCGCGTCCGGGCAGCGCGGGCGGCTGCGCCTCGGCATCGACGAAACCGCGTCGCAGGGCCTCTGCGGCAGGCTGGCGAAGGCTTTCGCGGACAGTTTCCCCGAAGCGCATCTGGCGCTCGTCGGCTGCGACAGCGACCTGCAGCGCCGTTCCCTGCTGTCGGGCGACCTCGATGCGGGCATCGTGCTGGGCTCGTTCGGCGGCCCCGGGCTCGACAGCCGCGTGCTGGCCTCCGAACCGCTGATGGCGGTGTTCCCCGCCGCGGGGCAGGCCGGGGCGGGCAAGAGCGTGCGATGGGCCGATCTCGCCGGCCGGCCTCTCGTTCTCGGCGCGCTGCCGGGCTGGTCGGCCTTCCGCCGCCTGCTCGACGTCTGCGCCGCGCCGGCGGGCGGGCCGGGCTCGGTGCGGTGCGAAGCGCCGGGCATGCCGCTGGTCCTCGACCTGGTGAGGGCCGGCCTCGGCATCTCCTTCCATGCCGGCGCGCTGCGGGCGGGCGTGGACGACGGCCTCGTCCTGCACCCCGTCGACGCCGCGCATGCCACCGTCCACACCAGCCTCGTCTGGTCGCGCACGGCGCGCAACCAGCTCGTGGAACCCTTCGTGGCATTGGCGCAGCAGATCGCCGGCGCCCGATGAGCACCCGTGCCTCGCAGGCGGGAAATCTTCTCCGGAGATAGCTGCTATCGAGAGGCGCCGGCGATCGGCGCGAACGGTCGACGCCGCCGCGCCTGTCGATCTCCGGACGGCATGGCGGCGCGGAAGCCGCTGAGTCCCGCCGGCCCTCAGGCCAGGTTGTCGCTGCCGAGCTGACCGATCGAGGTCACGCCGGTCAGCGTCATCGCGACCCGCATCTCCTTGGCGAAGATGTCGAGGAGATTCTCGACGCCGGCCTGGCCGGCAGCCGCGAGCGCATAGGTCGAGGCGCGCCCGAGCAGCACGGCCCTGGCGCCGAGGGCCAGCATGCGCACGACGTCGAGGCCCGAGCGGATGCCGGAATCGGCGAGGACGGCGAGGTCGCCTCCGACCGCCTCGGCGACGCCCGGCAGCGCGCGGGCGGTCGACAGGACACCGTCGAGCTGGCGCCCGCCATGGTTGGACACCACGATGCCGTCGGCCCCGAAGCGCACGGCATCCCTGGCGTCGTCGGGATCGAGGATGCCCTTGATGACGATCGAGCCCTTCCAGAAATCGCGGATCCATTCGAGGTCGGACCAGCTGATCGAGGGATCGAAATTCTTGGCGAGCCAGCCGATATAATCCTCCAGGCCGGTCGGCTTGCCGAGATATTTCGAGATGTTGCCGAGATCGTGCGGCCGGCCCATCAGGCCGACGTCGAACGCCCATTGCGGCTTCAGCACCGCCTGCAGCATGCGCCGCTGCGCCCCATAGGGGCCGGACAGGCCCGAATGGGGGTCACGGTAGCGCGCCCCCGGCGTCGGCATGTCCACGGTGAAGACCAGCGTCTTCACCCCCGCGGCCTGGGCGCGCTCGAGCGCATTGCGCATGAAGCCGCGGTCGCGCAGCACATAGAGCTGGAACCAGATCGGCTGCGGGCTCTGCGTCGACACCTCCTCGATCGGGCAGACCGAGACGGTCGACAGCGTGAACGGAATCCCCTTCGCCGCCGCCGCCTTCGCCGCCTGCACCTCGCCGCGCCTTGCATACATGCCGGTCAGCCCCACCGGCGCCAGGATCACCGGCATCGACATCGGGCGGCCGAACAGTTCGGTCTCGAGGCTGAGGCTCGATACGTTCCTGAGGATGCGCTGCTTGAGGCTGACCTTTTCGAGATCGCCGACATTGGTCCGCAGCGTATGCTCGGCATAGGCACCGCCATCGATATAGTCGAACAGAAAGCGCGGCAGCCTGCGCCGCGCTGCAAGACGATAGTCGGAGGGAGATGCGATGATCATAGGAAACCACGATGCCTAGCGGCGCGAGATGAGACGATGCTGCCATCCGCGGTGAGGCCCGCCGGGGCCACGGGATGCAGGCGCGGGACGGGCCGGCGCGCAGGGAATGCACGAGCGCCGCCGGGACCATCCCGCGGCCCCCTTGCAGATAGAACATGCGGTCCGACGCCCGCAAGCTTCTTCGAGGGGCGGCGCACGGATCCGCGCCGGCACGGGCAGCGCAGGCCGGGAATTGCCGGGTTTCGGCGCCGAGGACGGCAGCGATGGCCGCCCGCCCTCGAATCGCTCGAAACGAGGCGTCTTGTCGCGAGACGGGACCATTGACACATCCGGCCCTGATACGATTTGCTCGCCCGATATCCCGCCAGACGTTCGCCCGAATACTTCGCCTGAGTACCGCTCCAGACTTTTCCCGCGACGAGGACCGACGATGATAGACTTCCGGGACCTGAAATCTCTCCATGCCAATCACGACGCCGCCCGGCTCTACGAGCAGAGCATCCGCCGCGGCGAGGGCGTGCTGGCCGAGGGCGGCGCCCTGGCCGTCGAGACGGGGCAGCATACCGGCCGGTCCCCCAAGGACAAGTTCGTGGTACGGGAGCCGGCGACCGAAGCAAGCGTGTGGTGGGACAACAACCATGCCATGACCCGGGCGGCCTTCGATCGCCTCCTGGCGGACATCACCTGGCATGCGACGGGCAAGGAGATGTTCGTCCAGGACCTCTATGCCGGCGCCGATCCCAAGCACCGCATCCGCGTCCGCGTCTACACCGAATATGCCTGGCACTCCCTCTTCATCCGCAATCTGCTGATCCGGCCGCAGCCGGAGGAACTCGCCGGCTTCGTGCCCGACCTCACCATCGTCGACATGCCGAGCTTCAAGGCGCAGGCCGAGCGCTACGGCGTCCGCTCGGAGACGGTGATCGCCTGCGATCTCGCCGGCGGCCTCGTGCTGATCGGCGGCACCGAATATGCCGGCGAGATGAAGAAGTCGGTCTTCACCTTCCTCAACTACCGCCTCCCGGAACGGGGCGTGATGCCGATGCATTGTTCGGCCAATGTCGGCCCGGACGGCGACAGCGCCGTGTTCTTCGGCCTCTCGGGCACCGGCAAGACCACCCTGTCGGCAACCGCCGAGCGCACGCTGATCGGCGATGACGAGCATGGCTGGGGCGAGGACGGCATCTTCAACTTCGAGGGCGGCTGCTACGCCAAGACCATCAAGCTCTCGGCCGCGGCGGAACCGGAGATCTTCGCCGCCACGCAGCGCTTCGGCACCGTGCTGGAGAATGTCGCCTTCGACGAGGTGACCCGCCGCCTCGATTTCGACGATGCCGCCAAGACCGAGAACACCCGCGCGGCCTATCCCCTGCCCTTCATCGCCAATGCCAGCGAGACCGGGCAGGCCGGCCATCCGAAGAACGTGGTGATGCTGACGGCGGACGCCTTCGGCGTGCTGCCGCCCATCGCCCGGCTGACGCCGGCGCAGGCGATCTATTATTTCCTGTCGGGCTTCACCGCCAAGGTGGCGGGCACCGAGCGCGGCGTCACCGAACCGCAGCCGACCTTCTCGACCGGCTTCGGCGCACCCTTCCTGCCCCGGCGCCCCTCCGAATATGCCTCGCTGCTGCGCGACCTCATCCGCGAGCACAAGGTCAATTGCTGGCTCGTCAACACCGGATGGACCGGCGGCGGCTATGGCGTCGGCCGGCGCATCCCGATCGAATGGACGCGCGCGCTGCTCAACGCCGCCCTCAAGGGCGACCTTGCGCAAGGCTCGTTCCGCACCGACCGCTATTTCGGCTTCCAGGTGCCGACCTCCGTCATCGGCGTGCCCCTGCATGTGCTCGATCCCTACAAGACATGGGCGGACAAGCTCGCCTATGACGCGCAGGCCAAGAAGCTGATCGGCATGTTCGTCGAGAACTTCAAGACCTTCGAGGGCTTCTCGGAGATCGGCCAGGAACTGCAGGTGTAGGGACCATATGCGCTGACTTTGCCGACAATAGCGCGATTTTCCTTCTCCCATGCGGGACTTCGCATTTCCAAAGGAAATGCGGTGTCCCGAACCGGGAGAAGGCGGATGTTTCCCTTATGTTGGCGCATATGGGTGTAGCCCCTCGGCCAAGGGCGACCATATTCGAAGATCCCGCGTCATCCCGTGCGCGCCGCACCCTGCAAGGCTGTGCGGCGCGGACACGGGACCGCCGTTCCATGTAGCCTCGCCGCCGCCCTATTCCGCCAGCCGCTCCAGGGCGCGTGCGAGGACGATGGCATGCGTGTGCTCGCTGTCTCTTCCGGCATAGAGCAGCGTGGCTGGGGAGGCGCCGATCCGCGTGCGGAGCGACGCGAGAGCTGCCCTGTTGTCGCTGAGTTCGGCTTCGTAGCGGGACTGGAATTCGCTCCACCGCGCCGGATCATGGCCGAACCATCGGCGCAACGCCGTGCTCGGCGCCACCTCCCGCGCCCAGAAATCGACATGCGCCTCCGCCTTGGCGAGGCCGCGCGGCCACAGCCGGTCGACGAGGACGCGCAGGCCGTCCCCGTCTCCGGGCGGATCATAGGCACGCTTGAGGCGGACCGTCATGGCCGACCTCCCGGCCGGCTCCTCAGGCGCCGCCCTTGCCGGCGTCGCGGGCAGCGAGCGCGCCGATGGCGGCCCAGTCGAGATTGTCGCCGCCATGGGCGAGCAAAGTGAGGAAACGATCGCGCAGCAGGCTGGCGAGCGGCATCGGCACGCGCAGCTCCTCGGCGGCGGCGAGCGCCAGCCGGATGTCCTTGTGTCCCAGCGAGGCCGCGAAGGAAGCCGGCTCGAAGTCCCGGTCGACGATCAGCCCGCCATAGGTCTTGTAGATCGGCGTGTCGAAGATGGTCGAGGTCAGGAAGTCGAGATATTGCCGCCGGTCGACGCCGGCCTTGCCGATCAGCGCGATGGCCTCGCCGAGCGATTCGATCACCGAGGCGAACAGGAAATTGCCGCTGAGCTTGACGATGTTGGCGACTTTCGCCTGCTCCGAGACGACGAAGGTGCTCTGCCCGACCGCATCGAGCAGCGGCTGAACGGCCGCGATGGTGGCGGCCTCGCCGCCGGCCACCAGATAGAGCTTGCCGGCGGCAGCGGCGTCCGGCCGCCCGAACACCGGCACGGAGGCGTAGCGCTGCCCCGCGCCGGCATGCGCCGCCTCCAGCCGTTCCGACAGGGCGACGCTGATGGTGCTCGAGGAGACGTGGACCGCTCCGGCGGGCAGGCTGGCGAGGAGCCCGCCCTCGCCGAACACCACCTCGGTCGCCGCCTCGTCGTTGGAGAGCATCGTCATCACGGCATCGCCCGCGCAGGCCTGCGCGATGGTCGCCGCGGCCCGGGCGCCCTGGGCGACGAGCGCCTCGGCCTTCGCGGGCGTCCGGTTGTAGACGGTCACCTCATGGCCCGCCTTCAACAGATTGGCGGCCATGCCGACGCCCATCTGTCCAAGTCCGATGAAACCGACCTTCATGGGCATGTCTCCTCTGCTCGTGTCCTGCTTGAAATAGGCCCTTTCGCCCGAAGGCGCGAGAGGGCGGGCGATCGCATGCGGCATCGCGTCCTCATGCCAGGCCCTTCATCATCATGCCAAGTCCCTCATCACGGCGTAGAGCTTCGACTTGGCTTCGAAGCCGACGCCGGGATCGTCCGGCAGGCGCACATGGCCGTCCTCCACCGCAATCGCATCGGCGAAGCCGCCGAAGGGCTGGAAGACGTCGGGATAGGATTCATTGCCGCCGAGATGCAGGCCGGCCGCGATGTTGAGCGACATCTGGTGGCCGCCATGCGGCACGACCCGGCGGGACGACCAGCCCAGCGCCTCCATCTGCGCCAGCGTGCGCATATATTCGACCAGCCCGTAGGACAGCGCACAGTCGAACTGGAGATAGTCCCGGTCCGGCCGCATGCCGCCATAGCGCAGGAGATTGCGGGCGTCCTGATGCGAGAACAGGTTCTCGCCCGTCGCCATCGGCCCGTCATAATGCTCGGCGAGTTCGGCCTGCAGCGCATAGTCGAGCGGGTCGCCGGCCTCCTCGTACCAGAACAGCCCATAGGGCTTCAGCGCCTTGGCATAGGCGACCGCCGTCCCGAGATCGAAGCGGCCATTGGCGTCCACCGCCACCCGGCCGCCCTCGCCCACCACGCCGATCACCGCCTCGATGCGGCGGAGGTCCTCGTCGAGCGAGGCGGCGCCGATCTTCATCTTGACCACCCTGTAGCCCCGGTCGAGATAGGACTTCATCTCGTCGCGGAGTTCGGCATGGTCCTTGCCGGGATAATAATAGCCGCCGGCGGCATAGACCCAGACCCTGTCGTCGGCCGTCCCACCGCGATAGCGCTCGGCCAGCAGGCGGTAGAGCGGCTTGCCGGCGATCTTCGCCACCGCGTCCCACACCGCCATGTCGATGGTGCCGACCGCCACCGAACGCTCGCCATGGCCACCCGGCTTCTCATTCGTCATCAGCGCCGTCCAGACGGCGAAGGGGTCGAGATTGTCGTTGGCCTCGTCGACAAGCGTGTCGGGATCGGCTTCGAGCACGCGGGCGATGAAGCGCTCGCGCATCAGCGCGCCCTGCCCGTAGCGGCCGTTGGAATTGAAGCCGTAGCCGACCACCGGCCGGCCCTCGCGCACCACGTCGGTGACGACCGCGACGACCGAGCAGGTCATCTTGGAGAAGTCGATATAGGCGTTGGCGATCGGCGAGGCGATCGACACGGTCTTCTCGCGGATGGCAACGATACGCATCGACGCTCCCTCAGGCCGACACGGCGTCGGCGATCGCCTTGCCGCAGGCGGCCGTGCCCGCCTTGCCGCCGAGGTCGGCCGTGCGCAAGGTCTCGTCGGCGAGGACGGCCTCGATGCCGGCGAGGATGCCGGCGGCGGCCTCGGCATGGCCGAGATGGTCGAGCATCATCGCGCCGGCCCAGATCTGGCCGACCGGATTGGCGATGCCCCGGCCGGCGATGTCCGGCGCCGACCCGTGCACCGGCTCGAACAGCGAGGGGAATTTGCGCTCCGGATTGATGTTGCCCGACGGCGCGATGCCGATCGTGCCGGTGCAGGCCGGGCCGAGATCGGAAAGGATGTCGCCGAAGAGGTTCGAGGCGACGACGACGTCGAAGCGGTCGGGGTTGAGCACGAAATGCGCGGTCAGGATGTCGATATGATATTTGTCCCAGCGCACGTCGGGATAGCTCTTGGCCATCGCCTCCACCCGCTCGTCCCAATAGGGCATGGTGATGGAGATGCCGTTCGACTTGGTCGCCGAAGTCAGGTGCCGGGCCTCCCGCTTCTGCGCCAGCTCGAAGGCGAAGCGCAGGATGCGGTCGACGCCGACCCGGCTCATCACGGTTTCCTGGACGACGATCTCGCGCTCGGTGTCGGCGAACATCTTGCCGCCGATCGAGGAATATTCGCCTTCGGTATTCTCGCGCACGACGAAGAAGTCGATGTCGCCCGGCTTGCGGCCGGCCAGCGGCGAGCGCACGCCGGGCATCAGCCTGACCGGGCGCAGATTGACGTATTGGTCGAATTCCCGGCGGAATTTCAGCAGCGAGCCCCACAGCGAGACATGGTCGGGCACCGTGGCGGGCCAGCCCACCGCCCCGAAGAAGATGGCGTCGTGGCCGCCGATCTGCGCCTTCCAGTCGTCCGGCATCATCGTGCCGTGCGCGGCATAATAGTCGCAGGAGGCGAAGTCGAAGATATCGAAGCGCATGTCGATGTTGAACTTCGAAGCCGCTGCCTCCAGCACGCGCAGGCCTTCCGGCACGACTTCCTTGCCGATGCCGTCTCCGGCGATGACGGCGATCCTCAGATTGTTCTTCATCGAAACCTCTTTGCTGGCCAGGGCCCGTCGATACTGGGCCTGTCGATCGTGGGCATGTCGATCCGCCGCTTGAAGGCGGCTTCGGGCGCCGCAGCGAGGACGGGGATCAGGGCAGTTCGGTGACGGGCAGGCCGGCGCGGCTCCCCGCCATGCTGATATGCTTGCGCATGTAGTAGCTGGCGCCCTCCGGATCGCTCATCGCCACCGCCTCGAGGATGCGCTCGTGCTCGTTGACGGCGTTCCACAGATTGCCGCGCTGGGCGGTGGCCAGGCGCTGGCTCTCGAACAGCACGCTGGCGAAGGTCTGGTGCATGTCGACGAGGAGCTTGTTGCGGGAGATGCGCAGCATGATCTGGTGGAACTCGAAATCGGCCTGCGCATAGGCCGCCAGGTCGTTCGCCCGCGTCGCCGCCCGGAACGCCTCGACGCTTTCCCGCAATTCCTCGACGTCCTGCTCGGTATGGCCGATCGCCGCGAGCTCCGCGGCATAGCTCTCGACGATGTAGCGGAACTGGTAGACCTCGCGGGGCGAATAGCGCGCCGCGAAGCGCCAGGAGGGCGTCGAGATGGCGTCCTCGGTGTTGACGATGAAGCCGCGTCCGCCGGGGCGGGCGACGATCTGGCCGATGGTGGCGAGGATCGAGAGCGCCTCGCGCAGCGTCGCCCGGCTGATCTTCAGATCCTCGGCGAGATCGCGCTGCGGGGGCAGCGCGTCGCCGGGCCGCAGGCGCCCGTCGCGGATCATCTCCTGCAGGCGGGTCACGGTCGTCCGCGTCACGCCGACGGCATAGTCGCGCCTGTCCTTCGACCCGTCCTCGGCCATCGGCACGGCCATGTCCGCCTTCTCGTCATGCCCCATGTCTCGCTGCCACCTCGTTCGCGTCGCCGATCCGCCGGAACAAGCAGAAAACGGCGCTGAATCAAAGCATGATATCGCCGCCATTGGGGTTCATCGTCGCGCCGATGTAATAGGCGCCCTCCTCGGAGGCGAGGAGGACCGCGGTCGGGGCGATTTCCGTCACCTGGCCGGCGCGCCCGATCGGCAGTTCGCCGAGCTTGTGCCGGCGCCACTCCTCGGGCAGCCCGCGGAAGAGCTCGGTGTCGATCGGGCCGGGGCAGATCGCGTTGACGGTGACGCCGTCGCGGGCGACCTCGTAGGCGAGCGATTTGGTGAAGCCGATCACGCCGGCCTTGGCGGCGGCGTAATGGGCCATCTCCGGCGCGCCCTTGTGGCCGAGCTGCGAGGCGATGTTGATGATGCGGCCGAATTTGCGGGCGATCATCGGCTTCAGCACGGCGCGCGTGCACAGGAAGACGCTGCGCAGGTTGACCGCCATCATCTCGTCCCACATCGCCGTCTCCATCTCCGCGACGACGGAGGTGGTGTCGATGCCGGCATTGTTGACGAGGATATCGATCTGGCCGAGCGCCTGCGTCGCCGCCGCGACCGCCGCCTTCACCGCGGCCTCGTCGCTGACGTCGGCGGCGACCGCGAAGGTCCCGGTGCCGAACTGCGCGAGTTCCGCCACCTTCGCCTCGGCGCTGGCGAGCTTGAGGTCGAGGACGGCGACATCCGCCCCCTCGCGCGCGAAGGCGGTCGCGATCGCGCCGCCGATGCCGCGCGCGCCGCCGGTGACCAGCGCTTTCCTGCCTTGAAGACGTCCTGCCATGTCGTGTCCTTGCTTTTATGGAGAGTGAACGGGAACGGTGGATGCCTTGCCGGTCTTGCGGGCGAGGATCCGTTCGGCCTCGCGCATGAAGACGTTGAAGGTGTCGGAGGCCGGCACCGCGGCCGCGACCTCCTCATGCCGGAAGCAGTGCACGAAATGCCGCTCGTCGACGACGGAAGCCGGCGGCATCTCGGTGCGGCAGCGATCGATGACGAAGGGGCAGCGCGAGGCGAGGAAGCAGCCCTTCGGCAGGTTGATCGGGCTCGGGATCTCGCCCTTCAGGCTGACGGAGCTCTCGATGGCGAGATGGGGATGCGGCAGCAGCACGGAGGAGAGCAGGCCGCTGGCATAGGGATGATGCGGACGGTTGAACACCGCGGCCGCGTCGCCCTGCTCGACGATCATGCCGAGATACATCACCGCGACGCGGTGGCTGATGAAGCGGATGGTCGACAGATCGTGCGAGATGAACAGATAGGCGGTGTTGCGCTCGGCCTGGATGCGCTGCAGCAGGTCGATGATCTCGGCGCGCGCCGTCGGGTCGAGCGCCGAGGTCGGCTCGTCGAGCACCACCAGCTCGGGCTGCGTCACCATCGCCCGCGCGACGCCGACGCGCTGCTGCTGGCCGGCCGACAATTCCGAGGGATAGGCGTCGAGCAGGTCCGGATCGAGCCGGACCAGCTTGATCGCCTCCACCGTCCGGCGCTGGCGCGTGGCCCGGTCGAGCTTCAGCGGCAGCAGCGGCTCGCTGATCGACTGGCCGATCTTCATGCGCGGATCGAGCGATTCCGCCGGCTCCTGGAAGACGAACTGGATGCGGCCCCGGATCGAGCGCTTGAAGCGGCCGTTCTCGGCGATCGGCTCGCCCTTGAAGCGGATCTCGCCGGCGCTGGGTTCCAGCAGGCCGATGATGCAGCGGCCGACCGTGGTCTTGCCGGAGCCGCTTTCCCCGACGAGGCCGAGGGTCTCGCCCGGCTCGATCGACAGGCTGACGTCGTTGATCGCCTGCACCACCTGGCTGGAGCCGGCGATCGGAAAACGCTTGTAGAGATGGTCGATGGTGAGGATCGGGGTCATTCGTGGCTCACGGGAAAGTGGCAGAGCGCGAAATGGCCCGGGCTGATCTCGGCGAAGGGAGGGCGCTTCTCGCTGCACACCGGCTGGGCGATCGGGCAGCGGCCGGCATAGTGGCAGCCCTTCGCCTGCGTCCGGCGCCGGCCCGTCTCGGGCACGCTCCAGGCGTCGCGCAGGGCCGGGCTGTGCGAGAAGGCGGCGAGCAGCATCAGCGTATAGGGATGCGCCGGCCGCAGGAACAGGTCCTCGCGCGGGGCGAGCTCCATGATCTCGCCGCCATAGAGCACCGCGACGCGGTCGCAGAAATGGGCGGTAATGCCGATGTCGCGGGTGATGAACAGCATGGCGCTGCCATGGTCGGCGGCGAGGCGGCCGAGCAGCGACAGGATCTGCGACTGCACGGTGACGTCGAGGCCGCTGGTCGCATCGTCCGAGATGATGAAGGCGGGGTTGCAGATCAGCGCCATGGCGATCACCACGCGCTGGGCCATGCCGCCGGACAATTCGTGCGGATAGGCGTTCATGCGCCGTTCTGGATCGGGGATCTGCACGTCGCGCAGGATGCCGAGCGCCAGGCGCAGCGCTTCCTTGCGGCCGACGCCGAGATGGATCTGCGCCATGGCGGCGATCTGCCTGCCGATGGTCATGGTCGGATTGAGTTCGGCGCGCGGGTTGGGCACCACCACCGACAGGCGGCGGCCGCGCAGCTTGCGCAGCTCCGGCTCGGGCAGAGCGAGGATGTTGCGGCCTTCGAAGACCACCTCGCCGCCGACGATCTTCCCCGGTGCCGGCGGCACGCCGAGGATCGAGCGCGCCAGGGTGGTCTTGCCGGCGCCGCTCTCGCCGACGAGGCCGATGATCTCGCCGGGCTGCACCGAGAGGCTGACGCCCTTCAGCACGCGCTTGGAGTCGCTCGCGCCGGGAAAATCGACCTCGAGGCCGCGGATGTCGACGAGCGGGGCCGTCGCCGTCGCCACGCGATGCGGCGGCATGTGTTCGGATGTGACCGCGGCTTGCGACATTCCTGGCCTCAATTGCTGATGCGCGGATCGAGGAGGACGTAGATCAGGTCGACCACGATATAGACGACGAGGGAGAAGACGGCGGAGAACAGCACGAAGCCGAGCACCGGATAGATGTCGGCGTTGAGCACGCCCTGCACCGCATATTGGCCGGCCCCGCCCCAGGAGAACACGATCTCGACCAGCACCGCGCCGCCGATCAGGAAACCGTAGAGCACGCTGATGATGGTGACGATCGACGGCAGCGCGTTGCGCAGGGCATGGCGCACCACGATGGCCTGCGGCACGCCGCACAGCACTTCATAGCGGCTGAAATCGGAATCCAGCATCTTCTCCATCGTCGTCTGCGTCATCTTCAGGATCGGCGCCGCGTTGAGCAGGCCGAGGGTGAGGACCGGCAGCACGAGGTGGGACAGGGCCGAGCCGAAGGCTTCGAGATCGCCGGCGAGCAGCGCGTCGATCGTATAGGCCCCCGTCACCGGCATCGGCGGGATGACGATCATGTCCATCCGCCCGAGCGGGGCCGGCGCCCAGGCGAGGAGCGTGTAGAACACGAAGATCAGCACGAGCGCGAACCAGAAATCGGGCAGCGCGCCGGCCGCCAGGCCGTAGAGGTCGGACAGGCGGGCGATCCAGCCATTGGGCCGCTTGGCGGCGTGCACGCCAAGGGTCATGCCGACGAGGACCGCGAGCAGGAGGGAGAGGGTCACGAGTTCGAGCGTCGCCGGAAAGCGCTGGACGAGATCCTCCAGCACCGGCCGGGTCGTCTGCCAGGACGTGCCGAGATCGCCATGCAGGAGGTTCTTCACATAGATGACGAACTGGATGTAGAGCGGCTGGTCGAGCCCGAGCGACTGGCGCAGGCCCGCGATGGCGTCCGGCGTCGCGGTCGGGCCGAGCATCAGCACGGCCGGATCGCCGGGAATGCTCTTCACCAGGAGGAAGCTGACGAGGACGATGCCGAGCAATTGCGGGATGACGAAGGCGAGGCGCTTGGCGAGATAGCTGAGGACGCGCATCAGGCCTGCTCCACCGAGGCTTGCTCCATCGAGGCCTGGCCGGCCGCCGCGCCGCGGGCGCCGCGCTGGCGCACCTCGCTCAGCAATTGCCGGCGGCGGGCCGGATCCGCCAGCACCTCGATCGAGGCGCCGACCAGAGAGAAGCCGAACACCGTGACCGCGAGCATGGCGCCCGGGAACATCGACGGCCACCATTGGCCGGTGACGACGTTCTGGAAGCCCATGGCGATCATGCTGCCCCATTCGGGCGTCGGCGCGCGCACGCCGGCGCCGATGAAGGAGAGGGAGGCCGTCAACAGGATGCCCCAGCCGATATTGATCGACAATTGCGCCAGGACCGGCCCCATCGCGTTGGGGATGACGTGGCGGGTGATGGTCTGGAAATCGGAGAGCCCGTTGACGGTGGAGGCCTCGACATAGCGCATCGAGCGGATGCTGAGCACCTGCGAGCGCATCAGGCGCAGATAGATCGGCGCGTTGACGAAGGCGATCGCCAGTACCACCGTCTGGATGCTCTGGCCGAGGCTCGCCACCAGAGCGATGGCGAAGACGAAGACGGGGAAGGCCTGCAGCACGTCGGCGGCCCGCATGACGATATAGGAGAGCCACACGCGCACGCCGCGACCGCTGCTGTAATAGCCGACCAGCGCCCCGATCGAGCCGCCGAGCAGCGCCGACAGCATGGTGCCGAGGATGGCGATGGTCAGGTCGATACGGGGCGCGTAGATCGCCCGGCTGAAGATGTCCATGCCGACATTGTCGGTGCCGAAGAGGTGGTCGGCGCCCGGCGGCTGCAGGAAGTTCAGGGAATCGGCTTCCGTCGGCGAATAGGGCGCGATCAGCGGCGCCAGGATGGCGAGAAGGGCGACGATCGCGACGATCACATAGCCGACGGCGAAACGCGGCCTGACCAGCGCGAGGCGACCGAACAGGCGAAGTCTGGCGAGCATGCAGGCATGGCCCTTTCGTGGAAGCCTCCCCGGGACGGTCCCGGAGAGGCAGGCGTTCAGCCGCGAGAAGCGGCTCAACCGCGCGAGAAGCGATTCAACCGCGCGAGAAGTCCTGGAAGCGCAGGTTGTTCGACGTGTAGTAGGTGTAACCCTTGAGGTTCGCCTTCCGGGCCAGGGTATATTTCGGATAGGCCAGGAAGCCCCAGGGCGCTTCGTCCATCAGCGTCTTCTGGACCTGCTTGTACTTCTCCAGGCGGACATTGTTGTCGAGCGTCGCCAGGCCGTCGGTGATGAGCTGGTCGACGGTGGTATTCTCGTAGTTCGAGTAGTTCACATAGCTCTTGGAGTTGAAATAGAGATAGGTCGAGTAGCCCGGATCGGGCGTCCACGGCGAATCCAGATAGAAGATCATCGGCTTGGCGCGCTTGGTGACGTTCTCGTAGAACACGCCCGCCGGAAGCTTTTCCAGCGTGAGCTCGATGCCGATCTGGCGCAGCGAGGTCTGGATCAGGAGCGCGATCGGCTCCTGCGTCGGATCGCCCGCATTGTAGGACAGCGTCGTGCTCACGCCCTTGCCGAAGCCGGCCTTGGCGAGCAGGTCCTTGGCCTTGGCGACATCATATTTGTAGGAAAAGAAGCTCTTGTCCACCATCGGATAGATGTAGGGCATCGGCGCGGTCTGGGCGTCGGCATAGCCGTAATAGATGGTGCGGATGATCTCGTCGCGCGGCAGAGCGAGGTTGACGGCGCGCCGCACGTCGACATTGTCGAACGGCTTGATCTTGGCGTTGAGTTCCAGCCAGATCATGTAGGACGAGTTGACGGCATCGACCGCGACGTTCTTCTGCTTCTTCAGGGCCTCCAGCTCGCGCGGCTGCAGGAACTGCGCGATGTCGACGGCGCCGCCCTGCAGGAGCGAGAAGCGGCTCGCCGACTGCGGCACTTCGCGCATGATCACGCGCTTCATCGCCGGCTTGGTGTCCCAGTAATCGTCGCGCGCCTCGAAGACGGCCTGCTGGCCGCGCACGAGCTGGGCGAGGCGGTAGGGGCCGAAGCCGGCGCTGTCGTTTTTGAGGAAGGCGACGGCCCAGGGGTCGGCCGAGCCGCCGACTTCGGCGCATTTGGTGGCGTCGTAGATGGGATTGGCGAGGTTGCACTGCTGCTTCAGCAACAGCGGGTTGGGCTTTTCGAGATTGAAGGAGATCGCATGCTCGCCCTCGACCTTGATCTGGTCGGGCGAGGTCAGGCCGAGCACCGCGGTCTGGAACAGGCCCTGGCCCTTCAGGTTGAACTTGCGGTCCCAGGTCCACTTGACGTCCTTGGACGAGAAGGTATTGCCCCAGTTGGACTTGACGCCCTCGCGCAGCTTGAACGTCGCCTTGCGACCGTCCGGCGAGACCTCCCAGGATTCGGCGAGGCGCCCCTTGAGCGCCATGCCGTCGGGCTTGTCGGCATGCACCGAGGTATCCTCCCGCAGCACGCCGGGGGCGTCGGGGTCGGGTACCTTCTCATAGCCGAGCATGTATTCGTAGAGAGCCCCCAGCGAGTCGATGGAGCCGAGGCTCACGTCGAATTCGATGTCGAGCCCCTGCGGCGTCGCCGGCGCGGCGATCACCAGCGTGTCGCCGGCGCCCTGCGCCGCCGCCTCGTTCGCCCCGAAGGACGCGGGCAGCACCGCGGCGCCGCCGGCCGCCGCGGCCACCTGCAGGAATTGCCGGCGGGAAGGCCCAAGCTTCATTCGCGTAAACGGGTCAGACATGTTGATCCCCAGGGGTGATGGTGTGGCGGCAAGCTCCGCCTTTTGCCTTTTTGGTCAGACCGAGATTTGCCACTTAGATAGAGCCATTATATTGGTCAGGCCGTCAATGGAAAAAAATGAGCAGCATCTGCACAAACTTTGCACTTTATGGCCAAAATTTGAATTATATAGAATATTTGGTCAGACCAACGTCGGCGGCAGCGCAACCGAGATAGAGCCAGATGAAGAAGATTTGTTTGATAACCACCGGCGGCACGATCGCATCGCGGCGCAACAGCGAGACGGGCCATACGGTCGCCGGCGTCAGCGGCCATGACTTGCGGGCCAGCCTCCACGATCCGCTGCCGGACATCGAGCTGGAGGTCGAGGAGTTCTGCAACATCGGCAGCTATGCCTTCGACCTGCCTTTGGCCTTCGCGCTCGCCGCCCGCATCAACGCCAAGCTCGACGGCGGCTGCGACGGCGTGGTCGTCACCCACGGCACCGACACGATGGAGGAGAGCGCCTACATGGCCGAGCTGCTCCTGCGCGGCGACAAGCCCGTGGTGTTCACCGGCGCCCAGCGCGCCGCGGACCAGCCCGACACCGACGGCCCCCGCAACATCGCCGACGCCGTGCGCCTCGCCGCCGCGCCAGCGGCCCGCGGCCTCGGCGCCATGATCTGCTTCGAGCAGGAATTCCACGCCGCCCGCGACGTGACCAAGACCCATACCTCGCGGGTGGACACCTTCATGTCCGGCGAGCACGGCAAGCTCGGGGAGATCGACGCGGGACAGGTGTTCGTCCATCGCCGGCCGACTTTGCGCCGGACCTATGCGCCCGCCGCCCTCGAGCCGGCGGTGGAGCTCGTCAAGCTCTCGATGGGCTCGACCGACGGTTATCTGCGCTATGCCGCCGCCCATGGCACCAAGGCCTTCGTCCTCGAGGGGTTCGGGCTCGGCAACGCCCCGCCCGCCGTCACGGCGGCGGCGGTCGAGATCGTCCGCGCCGGCATTCCCGTGATCATGACCTCGCGCTGCCCCAAGGGCCGGGTGAAGCCGGTCTACGGCAATGGCGGCGGCCGGGACCTCGCCGACGGCGGCGTGATCTTCGCCGGCGACCTCAACGGCCCCAAGGCGCGCATCCTCGCCGCCCTGCTTCTCGGGCTCGGCCTGGACAGCGAGGCGCTGAGGGCGGAGATCGACTATCTCGGCGGGTAGCGCCATCGGCCGGCAGCGGCCCTGTGCGGGGAGCGTCGGTCACCGACCGACCTTCTCCCAGCACATGCGCGGCTTGCAGGCCCGACGCAGCCTCTCAATACCGCCCGACGAGCAGGCCGCCATCCACCACGATCACCTGTCCGGTGATGTAGCGGGCCGCCTCGGAGGCGAGGAACACGGCGACATCGGCGACCTCCTCCGGCTCGCCGGTGCGCCCGAGCGGGATGAACTTCGCCGCGGCCTCCAGCCCCTCGGGGCCGAGGGAGTGCTCCTTCGAGAGCGCCTGGGCGGTGCGGATATAGCCGGGCGCGATGCCGTTGACGCGCACCCCGTCGCGCGCCAGTTCGACGGCGAGGCCGCGCACCAGGCCGACGACGCCGGTCTTGGCGGCCGAGTAGTGCACATGCTCGTCCCAGCCATAGGCGACGCCCATGATCGAGGACAGCGCGATGACGCTGCCCTTGCCGTTGCGTCGCATGGCCGGCGCGGCGGCGCGCACGATGCGGAAGACGCCGCCGAGGTCGATGTCGAGCGTCTGGTCCCATTTCTCGTCGGTCAGCTGCGCGAGCGGCACCTTGTGGGCGATGCCGGCATTGGCGAGCACGACGTCGAGCGGTCCGTATTTCCTCTCCACCTCGGCGACGACCGCATCGGCCTGCTGCGTGCTGCGCACGTCGAGCGCGTGGAACTCGGCGCTGCCGCCCTCGGCGGCGATCGCCTCGACGACATCGCGGCCTTCCGCCTCGAGGACGTCGGTCACGATCGCGCGGTAGCCGGCCCGGGCGAAGGCGAAGGCGGAGGACCGGCCGATGCCGATCCCGCCTCCGGTGATGATTGCGGTCTTCATGGCCATCCTGGCCCCTCCTTTGCTGGCGGAAAAACGGCGGCGGCGCCGGGAACGCCCCTGTCACCCCGAGGGGCAAGAGAACGCGGGTGAAAAGGGACAGGTGTGTTCATCGTCCCGACCTCCTGCGCCGCCGACCTCGGCAAGCCTATCCTCGGAGATCGCGGGCGGCCAGCGCGCTTCCTTCACGCCGCCTCGCATCGGCTCGCTTGTCAGGCCCGGCCGCCGCCGCTATCGAGGTCGGACGGCAGGCATCTCCGCTCCCGCCCCGGCGGGCGGGCGCCCCTGCTGCAACCCTGCCGGCCGAGGCCGAGGAGAAAGACCCATGCGTCAGCATTCGATCGCCGCCATTCCCGCCGACGGCATCGGAAAGGAGGTCATCGCGGCCGGCCTCCAGGTGCTCGCCGAGTTGGAGCGGCGCTGCGGCGACTTCCGGCTGGCGGTCACCGAATTTCCGTGGGGATCGGATTTCTACCGCCAGACCGGGCGCATGATGCCCGCCGACGGCCTCGACACGCTGCGCGGCTTCGACGCCATCTATTTCGGCGCGGTCGGCGATCCCGGCCTGCCCGACGACCTCACATTGTGGGGCCTGCGCCTCGCCATCTGCCAGGGCTTCGACCAATATGCCAATGTGCGGCCCGTCCGGCTCCTGCCGGGTATCGCCGGCCCGCTGCGCAACGCCCGGCCTGAGGACGTCGATTTCGTCATCGTGCGCGAGAACAGCGAGGGCGAATATTCCGGCAATGGCGGTCGCACCCATCGCGGCCAGCCGGAGGAAGTGGCGACGGAAACCTCGATCTTCACGCGCACCGGCGTCCGGCGCATCATGGAGTTCGCCTTCCGGCTCGCCATGACGCGCACCCGGCGGCAGGTCAGCGTGGTGACGAAATCCAACGCCCAGCGCCACGGCATGGTGCTGTGGGACGAGATCGCCGCCGAGGTCGCGGCCGCCTTTCCCGAGGTGGCGGTGGACAAGGTGCTGGTCGACGCCATGACGACACGCATGGTGCTGAAGCCCGAAAGCCTCGACGTGGTGGTCGCCACCAATCTCCACGCCGACATCCTGAGCGATCTCGGCGCGGCGCTCGCGGGCAGCCTCGGCATCGCGCCCACGGCGAACATCGACCCGAGCCGCCGATATCCCTCGATGTTCGAGCCGATCCACGGCTCGGCCTTCGACATCGCCGGGAAGGGCATCGCCAATCCGCTGGCGACGTTCTGGACCGGCGCCATGATGCTGGAGCATCTCGGCGAAGCACCGGCGGCCGCCCGGCTGATGCGGGCCATCGAGCAGGTCACGGGCGGCAATTTCCCGCTCACGCCGGATCTCGGCGGCACCTCGACCACGCAGGAGATCACCGCCGCGGTCTGCAGCGCGATCCGCCGCGAGGCGTGATCAGAACAGGCTGGGCAGCCGGCCGGCCGGGAAGGAGCCGATGCTGACCTTGCCGTTGGCGAGCCTGACCGGCACCTCCACGGCGGTCTTGCCGTCGATGTTCGTCGGCTTGCCGAGCATCGACAGGCCGACGCCCATCAGGCCGACCAGCCGGCCCGACGCCAGCCCCGCCTGCTGCAGGGAACCGCTCATCTCGTTGATGCCGGCGAGGGCGACGGTGAGGTCGCCGGCGGGGTGGCCGCCATCGTCCAGCGCCACCGTTCCCGCCGCCTTCACGCTGCTCGGCCCGCGATTGAGCTGCGCGAGCACGATCTGCAGCGAACCGCCATCGGCCGCCCAGGCACGCAGGCGCTCCCGCATCGGCCTGGGCTGCAGGTCGATCTGGGTGACGGTCGCCTGGAACTCGCCGCTGAGGGGCTCCGGTCCGCCCAGCATCCTGTCGAGCGGCGGCATGCTGCCCGCATCGGCCTTGGCCACCACGTCATAGGCGCCGGGCGCCGCATTGGCGCCCACCGCCAGCCGGATGTGGGCCTCGACATTGGCGCCGGCGACGAGGGAGGTCGCCTGCCCCGCTCTGGTGGCGTTGGCGTCGAGCCCTTTGATGACGATGTCGGCATTGCTCGGACCCGACGTCCAGATCCCCATGCTGGCCTCGGCGCTCGCCCAGTTCGCGGTGACCGTCGCGCCCTCGCCTTCCCCGTCGACGACGGTCAGCGGACCCTTGGCCTCGAGGATGACCTTATTGGGCTGGTAGACCTGCGCCACCGCGCCGAGATCGGCCAGGTGCACGTCGAAGGACTGCCCGGGCCGGGTCGAGGTGACCTGCGGATTGGTGCAGCGGACCTCCAGGCGGAAGGGATAGCCGCCGAAGCTCTGGTCGGCACAGCGGATCTGGCGCCCGAGTTCCGCCTGCCGCACCACGAAGCGGCTCCATTCGGACTGCACGCGCGTCGAGGCGTACCACCAGAAGCCGGACCACGCGACGACGACGACGCCGAGAAGCAGGGTCGGCAGGAAGACGCGCCTACCCGAGGCACGACGCTGCGATGGGGCGGGAGGGGAGGTCGGCAAGGCTTGGTCTCGCGATGGGGTGACGGCCGCTGGCGGCCGACTGGATGGAACCGTCAGCCGGTCCGGCTTGCTCTATCGGAATGAAATGAGGTATTTCGGCGGCCAGCAACCGCGACATCCGTCGCCGGGCGCCCAGGCCTCGCGGCGGCAGACGCAGCGACCTTCAGCCGAGCCTGCCCGCCCCCTCCGAACGGAAAATCCGCTGCCCGGGAGTCACCATGTCCGTTCCTGCCATCCGCGATCTGATCGAAGCGTCCCTTCACGCGGCCCTGCGGCCCGAGCGCCTGGCCGTGCTCGACGAATCGGCTGATCATGCCGGGCATGCCGGCCATCGAGACGGAGGAGAGAGCCATTTTCGCGTACGCATCGTTTCGGCGGCCTTTACCGGCCGCAGCCGTGTCGACCGCCACCGCATGGTGAACGAGGCGCTGGCGCCCGCCTTCGCACGCGGCGTTCATGCCCTGGCGATCGAAGCCAGCGCGCCGGGCGAACCGGCCCGCTGGTAGAGCGTTTTATGTTTTGACGGAATCGGCAAAACGCAAAGACGCGTCGAAAAACAAAGAGTTAGAACAAACCGCCGTTTCTGCCTGAACGCGCTTTGCTCTAGGGGATGCGATCCCGTCTCAGTTCGAGGAGACGATCGAGCCGGTGAAGATGTCCGGCATCGGCGAGAAGCTCGCGGTGCGCAGGGGCTTCACCGCCGCGCCCGAGAATTTCTCGGCGCGCAGGTCCTGATAGGCCGCGACGCCGAACTTGATCAGCACCGTGCGCGATGGGGCGGCGATCAGCGAGGCCGTCGTGGTCAGGTCCGGCTTGATGAGCTGGGCCTGCTCCTTGTTGCGCGCCGAAGGGACCGGGGCCGACAGGGAAACGAAGTTGAGCTTCTCGAAGCGGGTCGCCGTCAGGGTCGGACGAGGCGGCCGGGCCGTACGGGTCACCGGCGAAACATCGGCGAAACCGAGCGCCCGCTGGGGCTGCCGGCCGGCACTGCGCTTCATGAAGCCTTCGCCACCCTTGGACAGGTCGGCGAAGATCGCAGGGCGCGGCTGCAGCGTCGCGGAGGCCGAGGCGGGACGGGCCACCGGAACCTTCTCGGCGGACGGCGTGATCGAAGCCGGCCGTGCCGGCATCGCGGCGGCCGGCGCCGCGGCGCTCACATCCTGGGCGATGGCCGGGCCATCGAGAGACGCAACCTGCTGGGGCGGCGCCGACGGCACCGGTCCGCCATCCGGACGGACCGGCGGCAGCGGCACGTTGGACGCCGAAGCGCTGGTCATGTCGGGAACGCTGTCGCCGGCATCGGCGACCTCAACCGAGGCGTCGATGCCCGAGGGCCGCCGTTCGGGAAGGGGGATCGAGGCCATGCGGGCGGGCGATTCGAGCTGGGCCGGCCTGGCCATCGCCACGACGGTGGGAGCCGGTGCGGACGAGGACGGCGCCACGAGGCCGCCGCGCGAGGATGCCGAGGCCTGCATCATGGTCTCGGAAGGCGTCTGGCTGCTGCGATGGCCGAACAGGCTCGCGAAGAAACCGCCGCCGCCATTGTCGTCGCCGCCACCGCCGTCATCGTCGCCCGCGCCCTGCCGGCCGCCGACGGTGCCGCCCTTGCGCAGGATCTCGTTCATGGCGACCTGATAGCCCGCCATCGGGCGGCCGTCGGCCGGGATGAGCACCGTCTTCCCGTCGGGGAACACGGAGGCCAGCTCGCTGCGCGACATGCGCGGCCACATGCGGACACCGCCGGCATCCATATGCACGAAGGGCGAGCCCGAGGTCGGGTAGAAGCCGACGCCGCCGCGCTGGAGGCGAAGGCCTGCGACGCGCAGCTTGGACAGCGGCACGCCGGGAATGAAGAAGTCCATCGCCTTGCCGAGCGTATGCTGGCTGAATTTGGCGACGCCCCGCGAGCGCCGGCGCAGCATGCCGTTGGTTTCGGGCGAACGGTAGCCGCACACGACGTTGACGGGCTGGGTGGCGCCGACCGCGTGATAGGCGAGCCAGATGGTGTCGAACAGGCGCGGATCCATGCGCGTGGGCTCGTCGCGCCGCCAGTCGCGCAGGAACCAGTTCAGCTTCTTGAGCGCGTCGGAATCATACCGGCCGTCGCGCTTGTAGGTGATGTTGATCGTCTCGCCGGTATGGAGATGCTTCATCGACAGCGAGCGGGTCTCGCCATTGGCGATCGCGCTCTCGGTCTGGTCGACCGCGGCCCACATCGCCATGGTCGAGGCAAAGGCGGTGGCCATGATTCGGCCGGCACGCGACACTCGGATCCGGGGCAGAAAGCTGAATGGGTTTTGCACGATTACGGCTCTCGGCGGTTAGACTGCGGGAGCGAGGCCGCAAGAGCGCCCCGAGCGTAGTCCGAAGGGCGGGAGTCTCGCCGAGAATGGTTAAGGCACCGTTGATGCACCGTTCGACCCCTTTTTAATAGCCGCCGAAGCGGCTTTTGAAACATCTCCTTGCCTGCGGAACATGGCAAAAAGAGGAAGGCAGAATTGGTGGCAACACACCAACGCGAAATAGGGTTAACAGTTCCTTATCAGATTCTACCCCCGCAGGCCAAGTGCCGAAACGACCTTTTGGTCGTACCCGTAGAGGTCATCGACAAGTTTCAACTCGCCGCCCTCGTCCACATAGGCGGTGAAATAGGCAATGTGGACGGGGATCTTCTGCTTCAGGTCGATGCGTTGCTCGCGCCCGCCGACCATGCTTTCCACGCGATTCGCCGTCCAGCCGTTTTCAGCGCCCATGACGGTCTCCGCGAAGTTGTAAGGATTATCCACGCGAACGCAACCATGACTGAAGGCGCGCTTGTCCTTGGCGAACAGGCTGCGTGTCGAAGTGTCGTGCAGGTAGACCGAAAAATTGTTTGGAAACATGAACTTGATGTGGCCGAGCGCATTGTCCTCGCCCGGCGGCTGGCGCACCTGCATCTGGCCGTCGCGATAGGTCACCACGAAGCCGTGGCGGGCCAGGTAATCGGGATCCTCCGCCAGCTTGGGCAGATATTCCTTCTTGATGATCGACTGGGGCACGTTCCAGGACGGGTTCATCACCACGAAATCCATGGTGTCGGAAAACAGCGGCGTCGGCGTGTTCGGCTTGCCGACGACCACCTTCGATTCCAGGACGGGCACGCCGTTCCTGATCACGCGGACCTTGTATTCCGGCACGTTCACCAGCACGTAGGAATCGCCCATGTCGTGCGGCAGCCAGCGCCAGCGCTCCATATTGGCGACGATCTCGCTCTCGATATTGATTCGCGGGGTGCGCAGCGCGCTGTTCAGCGCCGCCACGGTCGCAGGGCCGAGCGTGCCGCTGGCCTTGAGGTTGCGCTGCGCCTGGAAGTCGCGCACCGCCTTCTGCAGCGCCTCGTCATAGACGGCGCCGTCGCCGTCGCTGGCGGTCAGCCCGAGGCGGGTGCGCAGCACCGCCACGCGGGTGTCGCTCATGCCGACCCTGAGCGTCGGGCCGGGCGGCACCAGCGGCGGCGCGGTCCGGGCCGTCGCGGCATTGGCGGCGCGCACCTCGGCGAGCTTGCGCTTCAGCGCCAGATATTGCGGGGCGACCGGATTGTAGCCTTCGAGCACGGCGACGGGATCGGCGGCGATGGCGACCGAAGCCAGCGCGGCGACGGCCTCCGGCATGTTGACGGCGGGCACGATGTCGCGGCCGATCTGGCGGGTGTCCACCCGCCCGCTCGAAGCCTGCCGGATATAGGTCAGGATGGCGGAGGCGATGGCGACCTCCGTCTGCGCCTGGCCGTCGGCGCCGGCCGAGGCCAAGATGTCGAGGCCCCCGACATGGAAGGCCGCAGCGTCGAGGCCGTCATCGCCGGCACGGCTCATGCGCTCGACCAGCGCCTTGGCGACCGGCGTCAGGGCGCCGTCGACCACCCAGAGCGGCGCATGATTGCGCAGGCCGTAGAAATCGCTGATCGCCTGCGCGTCCTGGCCGTGCCGGGCCACGAGGTCTTCGAGCCGGGCGGCGAGGCTGGCGGCGACGGCCGCGGCGTCCTGCGGCGCGCGGACCGACGGCGGTGTTTCCACCGGCTCGGCGGCGGCCGCGGGAGGCGTGCTCTGCACGGCCGGCGCGGGCTGCTGCACGGCCGGCATCGGCCCCGGCTCCGGGCCGGACGGCGCGGCCGGCATGGTCGAGGCCAGAGCGGGATCGGCGGCATGGGCGGGGGACGCCGCCGCCGACGGCTCCTGTGCCAGCGCCGGCAGCGGCACCGGCACGTCGCCGACCGGCGCGGGCGCCAGCGAGGAGGTGGAGACGGGGCCGGGATCCGGCTGCGGATCGGCGGACAGCGCCGCCCGTTCGCCCCGGGGCGAGGCGGCGGCCGGTTCCGTCTGTGGGCTCGCCGGCGCGTAGGCGTGTTCCTGCTCGGCCGGGCTCAGTGCCGGCACGTCGATGGCGGAAGGCTCGAGGCCGCTCCCGGCCAGGGCCGGGACGGTGAACGCACCCAGGGCCAGGGCCAGAGCAACCGAAGCCAGCAAGTTAGCGCGGCAATTCATTTTATCCCTCAATCATGACGCCGAAGGTAAGGCGCCACCTTTCCATCAATCGGATTGTGAACGCGACAATGCCAGTTTCAATACAAAATCCGGTGTGCGAACGATCACGCCGCCCGGTGGGCATCGGGGAAGACTTCGGGTCTCACGCCGATCGCCGCTTCGTCAAGGCCCAATTCCTTCAGCTTGCGGTAAAGGGTCGAGCGCCCGATGCCGAGCTTGCGGGCGACCTCCGTCATCTGGCCGCGATGGTGCCGGATGGCGAATTTCAGCATGTCGGCCTCCAGGGAGGCCATGGTCCGCACGTCGCCCCGCGCGTCGAGCATCGCCATGGTATGGGGATCGCGCACCGTGACGATCTCCCGCAGGGGCTGCCCGGTGATCATCGCCGGGCCGGCATGGACGGGCCTGGGCGGCAGCAGCGGCGCGGAGGGGATGCGCACGTCGAAGCCCTCCACGCGCGCCGCGATCTGCGGGAACTCGGCCACCCCGACCTCGTCGCCCTCCGCCAGGATCACCGCCCGGAACACCGCATTTTCCAGCTGGCGGACATTGCCGGGCCAGTCATAGGCCGCCAGCATCGCCAGCGCCTCGGCCGAGATGGAGCGGACGCGCCGGCCCTCCTCGACCGAGAATCGCGCCAGGAAATGCCGCGCGAGCTCGCCGACGTCGTCCCGCCGCAGCCGCAGCGGCGGCAGCATGATGGGAAAGACGTGCAGGCGGTAATAGAGATCCTCGCGGAACAGGCCGGCCTTGACCCGCTCGATGAGGTTGCAGCTGGTCGAGGAGATCAGCCGGAACTCGGTGCGCACCGGCCGGCGCGCCCCGACCGGCCCGACCTCGCCGCTGCGCAGCGCCTCGACGATCCTGGCCTGGAGGTCCAGCGGCAGTTCGCCGATGTCTTCCAGGAATAGCGTGCCGCCATGCGCCTCGGCGAACTTGCCCACCTGCCTGTCCGGCGCGCCGGCGACGCTGTTCTTCTCATGGCCGAACAGGATCGCCTCGGCCGTCTCCTCGGGCAGCGCGGCGCAGTTGACGGCGACGAACGGGCGGCCCCGGCGCTCGCCGGTCCCGTGGATCGCCCGCGCCACGGTCTGCTTGCCGGTGCCGGCCTCGCCCTCGATCAGGACGGGAATGGCCGAGCCCGCCGCCCGCTCGCTGAGATGGGCCACGCGTTCCATCTCGGGGCTGCGCACGACCATGTCCCTGAAGCCGAGAAGGCCGGCCGAACGCTTCGCCAGCAGGCGGGCATCGCGCTCGAGCGCATGCATCCGCAAGGCGTTGCGGATCGATATCTGCAGTCTTTCGCCGCCCACCGGCTTGACCACGAAATCGGCCGCGCCCGCCCGCATGGCCGAGATCACCGCGTCGATCGAGCCATGCGCGGTCTGGACGATGACGGGCACCGCGATGCCCTTGGCCCGCAGGCGGCCCAGCACGCCCATGCCGTCTAGATCGGGCATGACGAGATCGAGGATGACGAGGTCGATCCGGCCCGCCTCGATTTCGCGCAGCGCCGCCTCGCCGCCGTCGGCGAGCCGCGCATGGTAGCCGAAGCGCCGCACCATCGCTTCGAGGAGCCGGCGCTGCACCGGATCATCATCGGCAATCAGAACAGTCGAACCCATCAATCCCCCGCCGAATTCCTGCAATGCCCAAATCTTGCAATCTACGAATTCCGCGCGCTTGCCCTGGCCGGTCCGAAGCTCCGACCAGGGCAAGCCCGCCTCGGGGCCGCGCCCCGATGTGCCGTTTCGGATCATCTAGGAGCAGAAGCGTGAAGGACTGCTTAACGACGTTCGACGAAAATCCGATTGCGCCGCCCCGGTTGAATCGGGCGCCGGCAACAGCGATATGAGACGCAGCGACACGCCCCTCGGGCCCTGCCTGCGCAGGGCCGCCACCATGCCCGACAGGAGTTTCCATGGACAGCAAGACCGCCGCCGGCCCCGCCCCCCGCGATTCGACGGGAACCGACGAGCTCGGCCGCCTGCCGGAATGGAATCTCGGCGATCTCTATGCCGGCATCGATTCGCCGGAGGTGGCCGCGGACCTCGAAAAGGGCCTCGCCGACTGCATCGCCTTCGAGGAGGCCCACAAGGGTAGGCTCGCCGCGCTGCTCGGCCGGCCCGACGGGGCATCGCTCTTCGCCGCCGTCGTCCGCGACTATGAGGCGATCGAGGACCGGCTCGGCCGCATCGCCTCCTTCGCCGGCCTCGTCTATGCCGGCGACACCACCGACGCCGCCCGCGCCAAATTCTACGGCGACGTGCAGGACAGGCTGACCACCGCCTCCTCCCATCTCCTCTTCTTCACGCTGGAGCTCAACCGCATCGACGACGCGGTGCTGGCGCAGGCCGTCGCCGACCCTGCCCTCGCGCATTGGAAGCCGTGGTTCGACGATATCCGCTACGAAAAGCCCCACCAGCTCGAGGACCGCATCGAGCAATTGTTCCACGACAAGTCCGTCACCGGCCGCGGCGCCTGGAACCGCCTGTTCGACGAGACGATATCGGGGCTGCGCTTCAAGGTCGACAGCCAGGAACTGACGCTGGAGCCGACCCTGAACCTCCTTCAGGACCAGTCCGCCGCCAAGCGCGAGGCGGCGGCCCATGCCCTCGCCCGCACCTTCAAGGACAATCTGCGCCTCTTCACCCTGATCACCAACACCCTCGCCAAGGACAAGGAGATCTCGGACCGCTGGCGCTCCTTCGCGGACGTCGCGGATTCGCGCCACCTCGCCAACCGCGTCGAGCGCGAGGTGGTGGACGCCCTGGTCTCCGCCGTGCAGGAGGCCTATCCCAGGCTTTCGCACCGCTATTACCGCCTGAAGGCCAAATGGTTCGGGCTCGACCGGCTCAACCATTGGGACCGCAACGCGCCGCTGCCCAAGGTCGAGACGCCGCCCATCCGCTGGGAGGAGGCCAAGGCGACGGTGCTCGACGCCTATGCCGGCTTCTCGCCGCGCATGGCCGGCATCGCCGGCCGGTTCTTCGACCGCAACTGGATCGATGCGCCGATCCGCCCCGGCAAGGCGCCGGGCGCCTTCGCCCACCCGACCGTTCCCTCCGCCCATCCCTATGTGCTGCTCAACTACCAGGGCAAGCCGCGCGACGTGATGACGCTCGCCCACGAACTCGGCCACGGCGTGCACCAGGTGCTCGCCGCCCCCAACGGGCCGCTGATGGCGCCGACGCCGCTGACCCTGGCCGAGACCGCATCGGTCTTCGGCGAGATGCTCACCTTCCGCGCGCTGCTGGCGAGGGCGCAGACGCCCCAGCAGAGGAAGGCCATGCTCGCCGCCAAGGTGGAGGACATGATCAACACGGTGGTCAGGCAGATCGCGTTCTACGCCTTCGAGCGCAAGGTGCATCTGGGGCGCCGGGAAGGCGAGCTCACCAGCGAGCAGATCAACGAGATGTGGCTTTCGGTGCAGGCGGAGAGCCTCGGCCCCGCCATCCATATCGGCCCGGGCTACGAGACCTTCTGGGCCTATATCCCGCATTTCATCCACTCGCCCTTCTACGTCTACGCCTATGCCTTCGGCGACTGCCTGGTGAACTCGCTCTACGGCGTCTACGAGAAGGCGCATGAGGGCTTCGCCGAGCGCTACCTCGCCATGCTGGCGGCGGGCGGCACCAAGCACCACTCGGAGCTGCTCGCGCCCTTCGGCCTCGACGCCCGCGATCCCGCCTTCTGGCAGATCGGGCTCGGCATGATCGAAGGCATGATCGCCGAACTGGAGACGATGGAGTAAGGGTCTCGCGGCCGGGCGCCGTCAGCGACAGAGCAGATGGCACCCCGTCGCCACCAGAAGCAGCCAGGAGACGCCGTCCCATTCGGTGAGAGAACCGGCAGGAGGACGCCGCCCGCCGCTCAGCGCCAGCAGGACCTGAATGAAGGCGAAGAAGGCGAGCAGGACCGAAAAGGTGGGCATGAAGCCCTTCGGGCTCGAAGCCGCCATGATTGCGGCGATCGTCAGTTGCCCGATGAAAATATGAACGGTGACCCTGGAGACGAGGTCCAGCCTTGGGGATGATGAGGTCTTCATTGCAATATCAAGAAAAACATCCGCAAATGCAGATACACTCTGGATCTTCAGTCCTGGTTATGTCTGCGGAACCATAAATTTTACTTTAGAACAGAACGAAGATAACCAATCGATACTGCATTCTACGACCATCTCGGCCGCTTTTCAAATAAAGATCGTATAGTATTTTTACCCCTTCCTCGTCAGAAAAGTATAAAGATCCCCCCTTGGAAGCCCGGATATCCTGCCGACACCGTCGCCGAGGCGCCTGCCACGACGGCATCAGCCGACATCCTGAAACGCAATGGAGTATCATAATACAGGCAAGGACTTGACCTTGCCGCGCCATGGCCTGAACCTCTCGTTCAAATGAGGGGGGCCTCAATGAAAATCGTGATTCGCCGCCTTTGTGCGGCTTTCGTCATGGGCTCGATCCTTGCCGGTCCCGCCTTGGCCGCGCCCGGCGCCACCTGCAAGCAGGCAACCGAAATCGCCGCCTTCGCCGACGTGCTGCTGGCGCGTCCGCATTACCCGCCGCTGCCCGACAAGCGCATCCACGATCCCGAGATCGCCTATGCCAAGATCAAATATGGCGGCCTCGACCGTGCCGCAGCCCATGCGCTGCTCAATACACTGCCCGCACCGCGCCTCGCAGACGCCAACAGTTCCCTCGAACTCTATCTGGTGACGGTCGAGACCGCCGGCGGGCGGCTGAAGATGCTCGAACCACAAGTCCATGTCAGCATCAAAAGCTTCCTTCTGCAGAGCGTCGGTTACCTCCGTGCGGTCGCTCTGGACGGCAATCTCGCGTCTCTCGTCGCAGCGGCCAGGCGCGATCCCGAAATGATCGAGCAGCCCAAATTGATGACGACATTCTTCGGCATCGCCCTTTCGGGCACCGACGATCCCACGAAGGCAAAGCTGGCCGCGCAACTGGAACAAATGGGCCTTTCCGAGATCTCCGCTACGGTGCTTGCATCCGAAGACGATATTCAGCCTTGGCTCCGTTATGTCCGGGACCACCCTCAGTCATATCCGCCCACCCATCGTCTCGCCTATTGGTTCGCCAATGACGGAGGGCCGGAACTTCGCAGACTGGGTTTCAACGGTCTCTCGGCGCCTCTGTCCCTGGGCATCGCCGACAAGGACATTCTGGACATGATGGCTGTCGAGGAGAATTTGTCCTATCCTCTCGGCCTATGGTTCCGGCGGGTCGCCAGCCTGGAGTATATCGGTGCTGAACCGCTTCTTGCCCTTTTCCAGCAAATCGAGGAAGGAGAAGTCGCCGCAGACGATACCGACGCGGTCGTCGTGGCCTTCCTCGCCAATCTCGACGCCACGATAGGGCGACGGAAGCGAGACGACCTGCTGGAGAAAGCCGGCCTGTTCGATCTCCACCTCCTGTCGCAGGATGCGGATCAATTCCCTTTGCCCGGGTATTTCGACACGGCGCTGGCCCGTCAGGCCCTGCTGCCCTATTTGACCGGCCGAATCCGGACACCCCCTCCGCGACCCGACATGATGAGCGTCTATTTTCCTTGGGAGCAGTGGCTCGCGGCAGCACAGCGGATCCGCGACCATCAGCGCCCCGGCGGTGACGTCTACATTGCCGCCGAACTGCTGCAGCTCTCCGGGCGCGGCCTCGAAAGCGCCGCGCTGCTGCTGCCGCTCGCCCGCGCCGGGAAGGACCTTCCCTATCTTACGGCTCACACGACAAAGATGCTGGCATCGCTCATGCGGGCCTGCGGCGAAGAAAGCATGGGATTGGACACGATCACCCCGCTCTACCGCTTCGACGCGCACTGATCTCCCTCAGTCGCAGCGCAGCAGCGAGGGCGGCGTGCCGACATCCTCGGCGAGCGGCGCGAAGCGGCCGGTCTCGGGATCGCGGACGAGCAGCAGGCCGGTGGCGACGCCGAAATAGGCGCCGTGGAGCTGCAGCTCGCCGGCGCTGACGCGGCGCCGGACGCTGCCGAACGTCATGAGGTTGGCGAGGCTCTGCTCGATCGCCGCGAGATTGAGGCGCATCATGTAGTTGTCCGAGGGATTGTCGCCGGGATCGTCGAGCGTGTCGGCCGCGGGCGCGATGATCGACATCCACTTGCCGATGAAGTCGCCCGAGGACAGGGGCGCGCTCTTCTGCGCGAAGGAGCGGATGCCGCCGCAGCTGGCATGGCCCATCACCACGATATGCCGGACCTTGAGCGCCTCCACCGCGAACTCCAGCGCCGCGCTGGTGCCGTGGAACTGGCCGTTGGTCTCGTAGGGCGGCACGATGTTGGCGACGTTGCGCACCACGAAGATCTCGCCGGGGCCGGCGTCGAAGATCACCTCGGGCGACACGCGCGAATCGCAGCAGCCGATGATCAGGATCTCGGGGTTCTGGCCGCTCTCGGCGAGCACCTCGTAGCGCTGGCGCTCGCGGGAGAAACGGTCGCCGAGGAAGGATTTGTAGCCGGCGACGAGCCTATCCGGGATCATGCGTGTGTCCTAGGGTGAGACATCCTCGTGTTCCTCATGCAGGAACGGCATACAGGCGGTGTATTTGCAGAAAATGGCGCAGCCTTCCTTCTCCCGAGCGGGAGGAGGTGCCCCGAAGGGCGGATGAGGGGCTGAGATTTGACGATTCGAGCGCCCCATCGCGTTCTCTTCGCCCAGGTTTGAACCCTCATCCCCCGGCCGGGACCTTCTCCCTTCCGGGAGAAGGCAATCGATCCGGCCGATCGGCGCCAGCAACCTCAGGCGGCCAGCCGGCGCAGCACGAATTGCAGGATGCCGCCGTTCTTGAAGTAGTCGAGCTCGTCCAGCGTATCGATGCGGCACAACAGCGGCACCTTCGTCACCGTGCCGTCGGCCGACGTGATCTCGGCCTCGATGGTGGCGCGCGGCCGGATGGTCTCGATGCCCTCGATGGTCACGGTCTCGTCGCCCTTGAGGCCGAGCGTCTGCCAGGAGGTGCCCTCCGCGAAGGTGAAGGGCACGACGCCCATGCCGACCAGGTTCGAACGGTGGATGCGCTCGAAGGACTGGGCGACCACCGCGCGCACGCCGAGCAGCTTGGTGCCCTTGGCCGCCCAGTCGCGCGAGGAGCCCGTGCCGTATTCCTTGCCGGCCAGGACGACCAGCGGCACGCCTTCCGCCTTGTAGCGCATGGCGACGTCGTAGATCGGCGCCTGCTGCCCGTCCGGATAATGGATGGAGAAGCCGCCTTCGACCCCCGGCAGCATCTGGTTCTTGATGCGGATATTGGCGAAGGTGCCGCGCATCATCACCTCGTGATTGCCGCGCCGCGTGCCGTACTGGTTGAAGTCGACCGGCCGCACCTGGTGGTCGCGCAGATATTCGCCCGCCGGGCTCGCCGCCTTGATCGACCCGGCCGGCGAGATGTGGTCCGTGGTGATCGAATCGAGGAACAGGCCGAGGATATGCGCATCGTGGATGTCGGAAGGCGCCTCCGGCGTCTTGCTCATGCCGGTGAAGTAGGGCGGGTTCTGCACATAGGTCGACGCCGGATCCCAGGCATAGGTCTCGCCGGTCGGGATCGCGATCGCCTGCCAATTGGCATCGCCCTTGAACACGTCGGCATATTTCTCCTGGAACAGGCCCTTGGTGACATATTGGTCGATCACCGCCTGCACCTCCGCCGGGCTCGGCCAGACGTCGGTCAGGAACACGGGCCGGCCGTCGCTGCCGGTGCCGAGCGGCTCCAGCGTGAGGTCGACCTGCAGCGAGCCGGCCAGGGCATAGGCCACCACCAGCGGCGGCGAGGCCAGGTAGTTGGCCTTCACGTCGGGATTGACGCGGCCCTCGAAATTGCGGTTGCCGGACAGCACGGCCGCGGCGACCACGTCGCCCTTGTTGACCGCCTCCGAGACCGCCTCCGGCAGCGGCCCGGAATTGCCGATGCAGGTGGTGCAGCCGAAGCCGACGAGATTGAAGCCGAGCGCATCGAGATCGGCCTGCAGGCCGGACTTGGTGAGATAGGCCTCCACCACCTGCGAGCCCGGCGCGAGCGAGGTCTTGACCCAGGGCTTGGAGGTCAGCCCCTTGGCGTGGGCCTTGCGGGCGAGCAGCCCGGCGGCGACCAGCACCGACGGGTTGGAGGTGTTGGTGCAGGAGGTGATGGCCGCGATCGTCACCGCGCCGTGCTGGATGGCGTAGTCCGTGCCCGCCACGGCCACGCTCTTGTCCGCTTCGCCCGTCTTCTTGAACTCCGTCTCCAGGGCGGCGAGGAAGCCCGCCTTGGCGTCGGACAGCAGCACCCGGTCCTGCGGGCGCTTGGGCCCGGCGAGCGAGGGCAGCACGGTGGAGAGGTCGAGTTCCAGCGTGTCGGTGAACAGCGGGTCGAAGCTGCCCGCCGTGCGGAACATGCCCTGCTCCTTGGCATAGGCCTCGACCAGGGCGATGCGGTCGGCCTGGCGGCCGGACTTGTCGAGATAGCGCAGCGTCTCCGCATCGACGGGGAAGAAGCCGCAGGTCGCGCCATATTCCGGCGCCATGTTGCCGATCGTCGCCTTGTCCTCCAGCGTCATGGCGTCGAGGCCGTGACCGAAGAATTCGACGAACTTGCCGACGACGCCGCGCTTGCGCAGCATCTGGGTGACGGTGAGGACGAGGTCGGTGGCGGTGACGCCGGCCTGCAGCTTGCCGGTGAGGCGGAAGCCGACGACCTCGGGGATCAGCATCGAGATCGGCTGGCCAAGCATCGCCGCCTCCGCTTCGATGCCGCCGACGCCCCAGCCGAGCACGCCGAGGCCGTTGATCATCGTGGTATGGCTGTCGGTGCCGACGAGCGTATCGGGATAGGCGACTTCGCTGCCATCCTCCTCGGGGCCGGTCCACACCGTCTGGGCGAGATATTCCAGGTTGACCTGATGGCAGATGCCGGTGCCCGGCGGCACCACGCGGAAATTCGAGAAGGCCGACTGGCCCCATTTCAGGAAGCGGTAGCGCTCCTGGTTCTGCTCATATTCGCGGGCGACGTTCTTGCCGAACGCTTCCTTGTTGCCGAAATAGTCGACGACGACCGAATGATCGATGACGAGGTCGACCGGCACCAGCGGGTTGATGCGGGCCGGATCGCCGCCCAGCGCCCGCATCGCGTCGCGCATGGCGGCGAGGTCGACCACGGCCGGCACGCCCGTGAAGTCCTGCATCAGCACGCGGGCGGGACGGAAGGCGATCTCCCGTTCGGCCTTGCCGCGGTTGAGCAGGAAGGCGGCGATCGCCTCGATGTCGCCCTTGGAGACGCTGCGCCCGTCTTCGAAGCGCAGCAGGTTCTCGAGCAATACCTTCATGGAAACAGGCAAAGCGGAAATGCCCGGGAGGCCGTTGGCCTCCGCCGCCTTCAGCGAATAATAGGTATAGGTCTTCGCGCCCACAGTAAGGGTCTGGCGGGCCTTGAAGCTGTCGATAGAAGCCATGGCGGGTTCCCTGAGAAAGACCGGACGATAGTCCCAAGCCTATGAGACGTCACCCGAATTCGCGCTCGCGAGGAAGAGGGGGAGCGTGATGTTCCGTGTATATAGAAGGATTCCAGGAAAGCCGCTACTGCCCTCCGGGCAATTTGCCGCGCCTGCGTGCGCCCGGGCCCGACGGCCCCGCGTAAACCGATCATTAACGCTACCCGCTCATTCCGGTGCGGATTCACCCCTGGGGCGCCGATCCCCGCAACCGGCCACGAGCCTGGCACGTTGGTGCCGTATTCAGCGGCTAGACCGGATTCGCCAACACGAACGGAGGATCCGCAGGGGATACGAGGGCGACAGCCCGGTCACCGCCGTTGGGCGACAGGCGCGCACGAGCGCCAGGAGAATATCGATAGAATGCCGGTCGAGGTTATCATGCAGCAATTTGGCTCCGTCTTCCGATCATTGCGTACCGAATTCAGGCATGCCTGGTTTCCGACCATGCTCATCTGCGGCATGGTCATCTTTCACGACATGGTGACGGGCATCCGCCATGGCGGCCTGACCGTCGCCTTCCTGATCGCGGGACTGATGCTGGGCCGCCACGCCCTGTTCGGGCCCGAATCCCCGCTCGCCAATTGGCGCCATAGCCTGATCTATGCGGCCGCCATCCTGGCGGCGACGCTGATCTCCCTCAGCCTGCTGGACTGGCTGAAGACGTAGCGCCGACGGCGCCGGGTTCCAAGAGTGCCTGTTCCAAAGGTGCCGGGTTCGGCCGATGTCCCGCAGGCGAGGAAAAGCGTTCGCCATGCCGGACCTGTCCCGGGGCCCGGAGCAAATTCAACCGATGTCTCGACACGTTTTCCTGGGGGCCGCCGGCGACCATAAAGTGGCCGCGCGGCGAATCGCGGAAAAGACGGGCGCGCTATTTCTTCCGGCGCAGGCGCACGATGACGTCGACCCGCGCGACCTCATAGCCCTCCGGCACGTCGGGCATTTCAGCCATGCCGATCTCGCCGGGAATGTCGAGCACCTCATTGTCGCCTTCGACGAAATAATGATGATGCTCGTGCACATTGGTGTCGAAATAGGTCTTGGACCCGTCGACCGCGAATTCGCGCAGCAGGCCGACTTCCGTGAACTGATGCAGCGTGTTGTAGACGGTGGCGAGCGACACCGGCACGCGCGCCTTGGAGGCCTCGTCGTGCAGGATTTCGGCGGTGATGTGCCGGTCCCCCTTCTGGAAGAGGAGCCAGCCCAGCGCCAGGCGCTGGCGCGTCGGGCGCAGGCCGACGTCGCGCAGCATGCTGCGCACGTCATGGAACGGGCAGCCGGTACGCTGGTGGTCCCGCGACGACATTTCGGCGGAGCGATCGAAACGGATCAGGGTTTGCATCGGCATCGTGGTTCTACAGCTTTTCTCGGCGGATATAGTAGGCAACCTGCAGAGCGGGCGCAATCATCATGACGGTCTGCGGCAAAGAAACGCCCCGGGAGCGCTAGCCGCCCCGCAGGGCGGTCAGGATCTTGAGGCCCGGATGGCCGGTCACGGCGAGGCCAAGCCTACGCTGCATGTCCTTGACGGCCAGCACCGTCTTGGCGCCGATCGCGCCGTCGGCCGGGCCGACGTCATAGCCCCGCCGCGTCAGCAGGGCCTGCAATTCCCGGCGCTGGGCCCGCGACAGGCCCGGATCGTCCGTCGGCCAGGGCGTGGCGAAAGGCCCGCCGCCGCGGATCCGGTCCGACAGATGGGCGATGGCCAGCGCGTAGGATTCGGCTGCGTTGTAGGAATAGATCGCGTCGAAATTGCGGAAGACCACGAAGGCCGGCCCGCTGGCGCCGGCGGGAAGCAGGATCGCCGCGCGGGCATTGTCGGCCGGCAGCGGCGAGCCGTCGACCCGCCTGACGCCCATGGCCGCCCAGGCCGCAAGCGGGCGCTTGCGGCCGCGCCCGGCCAGGCCCGGGCGGAAGCCGGACGGCAGACGCACTTCGTAGCCCCAGCGGCTGCCCGGAACCCAGCCGGCCTTGGCGAGATAGTTCGCCGTCGAGGCGAGGGCATCGGGCACGGAATCGACGATGTCCCGCCGGCCGTCGCCATCGCCGTCGACGGCGCTGCGCAGGAAGGTCGACGGCATGAACTGGGTGTTGCCGAAAGCACCGGCCCACGAGCCCATGAGATGGGCGGGATCGACGTCCCGGCGCTGGATGATCTTCAGCGCATTGATGAACTCGCCCTGGAAATAGGCGTGGCGGCGCCCGCCATAGCAGGAGAGCGTGGCGAGCGACTGCACCAGCGGATAGGAGCCCTGGTTCTCGCCGAAATTCGATTCCACCCCCCAGACCGCGACCACCACCGCCGGATCGACGCCGTAGCGCCGCTGGACGTTGCCGAGCACCGCGCCCCATTTGGCCAGCATGCGCCGGCCGTCGGCGATGCGCTGGGCGTCGACGAGGCCGGCCATGTAATCCCAGATCGGCGTCCTGAACTCCGGCTGCTTGTTCATCAGGTCGATGATCGTCATGTCCGGCTGCAGCCCGCTGGTGCTGCGTTCGAAGACGGCGGGGCTCACGCCGGCGGCCACGGCGCGACTGCCGATCGCCGCGAGGCAGGACTGGAACGAGGCTGCCGCTGCGGGCGGGGCAGAGCAGGCGAGCATGGCCAGGACGAGGGCGATCGAGGGTTTCATGCCTCGATCATGAATCATCAAGGTAAATGAAAGATGGCGAAACCCGAGCCGAAACGCGGCGCGGCGGCCGATCGGCACGCAAAGCGTGTAAAAGGGGGAGTCAGGCACCGGCGACGGCCGCGGCCGGCCTCCGCACGCCGTTCACCGGTTCTCGCCGGGCACCCAGAGAATGTCGCCGCCCCCCCTGTGGTTGAGTACGCGGCTGGCGACGAAGAGGTGGTCCGACAGCCGGTTGATATAGCGCAGCGCCTCGGGCGAGACGATCTCGCCCGCCCGCTGCGACAGGGCCACCATGCAGCGCTCGGCGCGCCGGGCGGTGGTACGGGCGAGGTGGAGGGCGGCGGCGCAGGGCGTGCCGCCGGGCAGCACAAAGGACTTCAGCGCCGGCAGGCTGGCATTCATCGCGTCGATTTCCTGCTCGAGCCGGTCGGACTGCGCCTGCGCGATGCGCAGGGCCGTCCAGGTGATCGGCTTCTCCCCGCCTTCCGGCGTGCACAGGTCGGCGCCGAGATCGAAAAGGTCATTCTGGATGCGGGCCAGCATGGCATCGATGGCCGGCTCCTCGCCGGCGCTGTGGAGACGGGCGAGCCCGATGGCCGCATTGGCCTCGTCCACCGCGCCATAGGCTTCCACGCGCAGGTCCGCCTTGGAGCGGCGCTCGCCGGTGCCGAGCCCGGTCGTGCCGTCGTCACCCGTGCGGGTGTAGATCTGATTCAGGCGAACCATGCTGCGATTGCTGCCACCGTTGGGAAATTCAAATCGGAATCCCGCCGGCATGCAGCCGGACGGGACGGAAGGGGCTGGGAAGACCATCCCGTCGTCATGGCGACGTTCCGGCCCATCGGTCCCCAGCCCCGCCGCTGCGCGGCTTGCCGGGATGGCCGAAGAACACAGGGCCGCAGGTTTCAAACGGGCCGTCAGAACTTGTAGCCGACGCGCACGCCGTAATTGGTCAGGCCGCGATTGCGGTCGCACAGGCCCGCATTCGAATTGTGCTCGATCGTGCCCATCAGGCGCCAATGATCGGTGATGTTGAATCCGAGCGTGGCGGATTCCCGGAACAGGGCCACGCACCCGACCGCGTTGCGGTCCGGCGTGCCGTCATCCTTGCCGTTGTTGAGGCTGCCGCCGAACGAACCTTCGATGAAGGCCCAGCTCGTCACATTGTACTGCCAGGTCGCGCCCGCATAGATCGTGCTGGTGCCGCCGTGGAAATTGACGGTGGTGCCGACATGCGGGCGGGGCATCCACCACTCGTCCGCCGTTCCCCAGGGTTTGGCGAACAGGATCTCGGCATTGAGATCCGGGCCTCGGTTCTTTTCCGGGCTGATCAGGTCATGCAGGAAGCCGCCGAGGCGGACTTCGTCGATGAACGGATCCGTGGGCGAGGCGATGGCGCCGTTGTAGTCGGCGGCAATTGCAGGAGAGGCCATTATGAGCCCCAGTAAAACACAAAAAGAAAATCGCTTCATTTTCGATTCATCCTCATGAATGGGACGATAGCAGAAGACCATGGCGAGCCAAGCCCCAACTTGGACACAAAGCAGTCAGGAAATGAAATTTTGCCCTAGAGGCATATCGGCAACACACGCCCGGCCCCGCACCGTGACGAGCCCGAATCAGGGGCAGGGCGGCGCAGGCTTTGGGTGTGCAAATTGCGGTTGATATTCAACAGCCCTCGTGTCCGTCATCCCCGGCGAGCGGAAGCAGATCCCGTTGCCCAAAAGGGCTTGCTTGAGATCAAATTTTGGGGGGGACATCAGGACCGTCGGATTACTGAAGCTTCCCCGGCTTGCCGGGACACCGTTCCGTCTTCATGGATCGTGTCCCAATGCGCTGGTGATCGTTGGGAACGCCGTTCGGCGGTATGATGCTGATAACGGCATTGCCGAGATTTTCGAGGTGAGGGCGCGCCCATGCCGTGATCTCGGTGGCGGGGCAACTGCATGCGTTCGATAAAGTCGAGAAGTATCTTTTTACCCTGGTCAATGCTGGCTTTGTGTACCTTGTCCGCGTCGTCGGCGATCGCAATGATGACACGGTTGCTTCTGGCAGCGCCTTGCTTGATCGCATCCGACGTGACGCGGTTCTTCGCGTCCTGAACCTGACGCCGCGCTTCATTCATCAAAACTGAAAGAGCTGCATCGATATCTCTTTTGGCAGGTTCCTCGAACATTAGAGACACCGCACAAGCTTTCTCTGCGTCGGATTCATATAGGCGATAATACGGACCAAGGGAGTTGATTTCGAAAACCGTGCCGCGTTACTTCGGCGCCCATTCAAGGCTGGTGAGGTCGCGCGCACCGTCGACGATCCGGACAATCTGCACGCCGTCTTCCATCACTCGATAAAATGCGATCCATCGGTCGACAACGAGCGATCTGGCATCTTCGGCAATTTCCGGACGGGCAGGCCCGAGCCGGGGATGATCTTCCAGTAGTCGGCAGGTCTCCTCGATGCGGTCATACACCCGATCGGCGGCAAGGGGATTCTGGTTCGCGATATAAACCCAGATATTCAGAAGGTCTTCGCGGGCGCGGCGCGTAAAACGAACGTTGCTCACGCGCTCACGCTTTCGGTGCGTCAAGCCGCGCGCGCGCTTCCTTCTTTAGGCTGGCGAAGTCCAGCTCGCCGGCGTCGCCGCTGTCGATGCCTTGTTTCCAGGCCTGGCGCAGAAATTCCAGCTTTTCGGATTCCTGCTGTTCCAGTTTTTCCATCAGCCGTAGAGCCTCGCGAACGACTTCGCTGGATGAGCTGTAGCGCCCGGTCGAGACCTTGGCCTTGACGAACTCCGCGAGCTGATCGGTGAGGGACACGTTCATATTCATGGGTACCTCCAAGGCTCCATTATGAACGGAATGCCTAAAAATAGCAATCTTAGGCATCGTGTGGTGCATGGCGGGCGAATCCTCCCCGCTTCTTCAACCGACGTCATCCAGTGAATCCGCCATGCTCTGCCAGAGCGCGGCATCGCGCGCGCCATGGAGAACCCGGACAATCACAAGCTCATATTCGTTATGCAGATAGTAAAGGGCGCAATTGCCGGAAAAACTCACGCGCAGGCCGGGGGCAAAATTTTCGCGCGCCGGCGCGGCGAGAGGAAGATGACGCAGCGGCTCACAATCTGCTTGATGCGATCAATCAGGCGCGTCGCTGTCACCTCGGATGCTTCGCCGGCGACGTAGAACCAGATTTCAGCAAGGTCGGCCTCCGCCGCGTCGGTCAGACGGAGGGCGAGCGGGCGGCCAATAGCTTCCTCCCTCGTTCGACAATGCGTGCGGAGTCGAAGTCCTTGACGCGGCCTGCCGCAACGTCGGCAAGGCCCGCATCGATATCGGCCTTCAAAGCCGCCAATTCCTCAATCTGCAGCGCGCGCTTGGTTTTCCAGTCGCGCAACGCGGCGCGTACGACCTCGCTTGTGGAAGCGTAATCGCCAGCATCGACAGCGCTCTTCACCACGGCCGCCATCTCGGCAGGCATCGGTATGGTCATGCGTTCGATGTCACCCACGGCGAACTCCTCTCGAAACGTGAAGCGCATACTTCATCATACTTTGTAGGCAAATGCCCAGCTTTTGGCTGAAAGCCGTTTCGCCCGGTCTGAGCCGCACCCTCCCCCTTTTGCGGGTGTCGAGGGTGTCGAAACACAGGATACGGCGAAACTTGAAGCCGGCATCATGCGAGGGGATCCATGCGGCAGGTGGCTTCCTCGCCCATGGATCCCTCTTTCCCCCGCCGCTGCGCGGCTCGCCTGACAGGACGGAGCGTTACCGGGCAGTCCTCCCACCCGTCTCGCCCAGGCTTTGCCGACCTCAATTCGGAGCCCGGGGCGCAGGCCGGCGGCATTGACGGCGCGGACCGGCAATCGTAGTGAGTACACATCATTGTGGATGCAGCCCGTGACCAGGACCGATCGCCTCGCATGGATCGAGGCGTATGAAAATATCGGAAGCGTCGGCGCCGTCTGCGCGCGTTTCGGCATCTCCCAGCCGACCTTCCGCAAATGGCTGCGACGCTACCGGGAGCAGGGTCCGGCCGGTCTCGACGAGCCGAGCCGGCGGCCGGCTTCCTCGCCCAACCGCAAGGTGTTCGAGCGCGAGGAGACGCTGATCCTCGATCTCCGGCGCCGGCACGGTCATGGCATCCACCGGATCAGGCGCGAATTGGAGAGTCAGGGCATCGCGCTGTCCACCGATACCATCCTCAAGGTGCTCAGGCGCGCCGGCGAGCCGCCGCTTCGCCCCTCGCGCGCCCCGGCCGGCCTGACCCCTCCTGCGCCCGCGCCGAGGGCGGAACCGCCGCCGGCCCCGCGCGGCGTTCCCAACGACCAGCTCGCCGAGGCCATCGCGCGCCTGATCACCGACGGCCGCTTCCGGCCGGGCCAGAAGCTCAGCGAGGCCGCGCTCGGCGACCTGCTGGGCGCCGGTCGCGCCGCCGTTCGCACGGCCCTCCACAAGCTCGAGCCCGGCGGCCTCGTGGTGCTCCAGCGCAATCGCGGCGCTTTCGTCAACAATCCCTCGATGTCGGAGGTCGAGCAGGCCTATGCCGCCCGCCGGCTGATCGAAGGCGAGGTGGTGGCCGATGTCTGCCGGCATTGCACCGCCCATGACGTCCGGCTGCTGCGCCGGCACGTCGAGCAGCAGGCGGAAGCGGAGAAAGCGGGCGACCGCGGATCGCTGATCCGGCTATTGACCGAATTCCACTCGCTGGTGGCGTCGCTGGGGGAAAGCCGCGTGCTCGAGGACTTCGTCCGGACGCTGTCGGTGAAGACGTCGCTGGCGGTTCTCCTCTACGACCATGTCGGCTCGTCCTGCGCGATCGAGGAGCACGCCAGGCTGATCGACCTCATCGCCGCCGGAGACGAGGCGGGCGCGCGGCGTCTGATCGAGCAGCACCTCACCACCAATCAGGGCCGCCTGCCCAAACCGGATCCCGCCGGCATCGAAACGGCCGGCGGCCGGCCGGCCTGACGCCGTCGCCCTGCCCGCCGGCTATTTATGCGCGAAATAGATCGCGGCCATGATCACCACCACGGCGACGGCCTGCAATATCACGCGCCATTGCATCAGCCGCTGCGAGCGCCATCCGTCGCCGCCCTTCATCATGTTGTGCAGGCCCATGCCCAGCACGACGGCGACGGCAAGAATGGCGAAGGGTACCAGGATGTAGAAGAAGGAAGCCATGCCCGGACTTTAAGCCCTGGCGCCGGTGGCGTCGAGCCCGAATCGGGATCGGCGAGCGTTCTCCCGGACGGGCGTCGCGCCACCCCGCGGGGCGCGGGGGACGAGGCCGCGGGGCCGTCCTATTCCTCGCCTTCCTCGTCCGCTTCCCCATCCTCGCCGTTGCGCACATCGCGGCTGTAGACGAGGATCTCGCGTTTGCCGGCATGGTTCGACGGGCCGACGATGCCTTCCTTCTCCATGCGCTCGACGAGCGAGGCCGCGCGGTTGTAGCCGATCTGCAGGCGGCGCTGGATGTAGGAGGTCGAGCATTTCTTGTCGCGCAGCACGACCTTGACCGCCTGGTCGTAGACGTCGCCGCCGTCCTCCGCGCCGAAGGCGCCCTTGTCGAACACGGCGCCACCGTCGCCCTCCTCCTCGCCCGCCTCGTCGTCCTCCGCCGTGATGGCGTCGAGATAATCGGGCCGGCCCTGCGCCTTGAGATGGGCGACGACCTTCTCGACCTCCTCGTCGGAGACGAAGGGGCCGTGCACGCGCGATATGCGCCCGCCGCCGGCCATGTGCAGCATGTCGCCCTGGCCGAGGAGCTGCTCGGCCCCCTGCTCGCCCAGGATGGTGCGGCTGTCGATCTTCGTCGTCAGCTGGAAGGAGATGCGGGTGGGGAAATTGGCCTTGATCGTGCCGGTGATGACGTCGACCGAGGGGCGCTGCGTCGCCATGATCAGATGGATGCCGGCGGCGCGCGCCATCTGCGCCAGGCGCTGGATCGGCCCTTCGACATTCTTGCCTTCCTGGATCATCAGGTCGGCCATCTCGTCGACGATGATGACGATGTAGGGCACCGGCGTCAGATCCATCTCCTCCTGCTCGTAGAGGGCCTGGCCGGTCTCCTTGTCGAAGCCGGTCTGCACCGTGCGCAGCACCTTGTCGCCCTTGGCCTTCGCCTCGGCGGCGCGCTGGTTGAAGCCGTCGATGTTGCGCACACCGAGCTTGGCCATCTTCTTGTAGCGCTCCTCCATCTCGCGTACCGCCCATTTGAGGGCGAGCACCACCTTCTTCATGTCGGTGACGACGGGGGAGAGCAGATGCGGGATGCCGTCATAGACCGACAGTTCCAGCATCTTCGGATCCACCATGATCATGCGGCATTCCTCCGGCTTGAGCCGGTAGAGCAGCGACAGGATCATGGTGTTGATGGCCACCGACTTGCCCGAGCCGGTGGTGCCGGCGACGAGCAGATGCGGCATCTTCTCGAGCTGGACCATCACCGGCTCGCCGCCGATGTTCTTGCCGAGCGCCATGGTGAGCTTGAACTTCGACTTCTCGAAATCCTCCGAGCCGATCATCTCGCGGAAATAGACGGTCTCGCGCTTGGCGTTGGGCAATTCGATGCCGATGACGTTGCGGCCCGGTACCACGGCGACGCGGGCCGAGATCGCCGACATCGAGCGGGCGATGTCGTCGGCGAGGCCGATGACCCGCGAGGACTTGATGCCCGGCGCGGGCTCCAGCTCATACAGCGTGACGACCGGCCCGGGACGCACATTGATGATCTCGCCGCGCACGCCGAAATCCTCCAGCACGCCTTCGAGCAGCCGCGCATTCTGCTCGAGCGCATCCTGGGAGACGGTGGCGCCGACCGTGCGCCGCGGCTCGGCCAGCAGGGCGAGGGGCGGCAGTTCGTAGCGGTGCTCGAAGGGGAAGTCGGGCTCGCTCTCGCGCACGATGCGCCGGCCCTGCTTGGGCGGCGTCGGCGGGGGAACGACCCGCGCCGTGGCGCGCGGCGGGTCGATGTCGCGCGCCGCCGCCTCGGCCATGCTGACGAGCGGGCGCGTCGGCCGCGCCCGCGGCGGGGGCGCCGGCGCCTCCTCGTCGTCGTAATCGTCGTCCGCGGGAATGCCGCCATAGGGCGCCGACGGCACGCGCCCGAGGTCCTCCTCGCCGTCCAGCGATATCGCCTCGTTCGGCCGGCGCGCATCGGGGCGCGGTGCGGTCCGCGGCGTGAAGGCCGGCTCCCGGCGGGAGGCCTGCGCTTCCCCCGGCCGCGCGACGAGATGGGCCGCCGTCTTCACCCGGGCGAGGAGATCGCTGATGCCGCCCGGCCTGTCGCCGGCCTGGCCGTAGCGCTCGGGGCCGGGCTTGACGCGCTTGCGCAGCAGCGTGTGCTTGAGGCTGAGCGCCCAGTGCATCACCGCCCCCAGCAGCGGCACCGAGCGCTCGTCGTCCTCGTCCTCGTCGCGCGGGCGGCGCGGCTCGCCGCGCATCCGCATCGGCATGTCGGGCGCCGGACGCTCGATCTCGCGGGAATGGAAGAAGAAGCCCGACGCGACGGCGAGCGTCAGGAAGGCGCCGATGCCGAGCATGACGGTCAGCAGCCCCTGCCCGATCGGCGAATGATGCACGAAGAGCATGAAGGCGGGAATGCCGAAGGCCCAGTCGCCGGCGACCCCGCCGAGCCCCGTCGGCAGCGGCCAGTGCATCGTCACCGGAAAGCCGGAGGCGAAGCCGGCGGCGAGCAGGATGCCGGATCCCAGGCAGATCAGCCGCATCCGCTGCGCGTCGACCGATTTGTGGGCGAGAAGCCGCCACCCCCAGAAGGCCGCCGGCGTCAGGATCGCGATGGAGGCGACGCCGAAGATCTGCATCAGGAAATCCGCCGCGGCGGCGCCGCCGAAGCCGAGCCAGTTGCGCACCGGGCCGGTCGCGCCGGCATGGTTGAAGCTCGGATCCTGCACCGACCAGGTTGCGAGGGCGAGGCCGGCGAGGGCCGCGACGCCGATGAGAACGATGCCGAGGAGTTCGTTGAGCCGGCGCGCGAGCATGCCCTTCACCTCGTCGGGAAGCGCATAGTTTTGGGAAAAACTGCGTCGCATGGTCCGCATTGCCGGTCGCCTCGATCATAGGATGCGGCAGACCGGATCACGTGCCAGAATATGGGAACGCAACACCGACAGCCCGTCCAGCAAGCTAGACCTCAGGCGTTAAGGGGCGGTTTATGGTGAAGGGCGCCGATCGGTGCCGGCGGCTGCCGCCGGCGGGTCGATGGCGACGAGCCGGCGCCGCAGGTCGTCCACCAGCCATTGGCTGGCCCGGCCCAGCCTCTGCCCGCGCTGGCGCACGACGTGGAGGCCGAGGGCCATGCCGGCGCTCTGCTCGAGTCTGAGCCGCTTCAGCCTGCCCGCCTGGATATGCGGTTCGACCAGATGCAGCGGCATGTGGCACCAGCCGAACCCGGCGAGCAGGTATTCCAGCCGGGTGGCGAGGTCGATGAAGCGCCACAGCCGGGCCGAGAAGATGCCGCCGCTGGCGCGCTGCGAAAGCGGCGTGCGTTCGGTGAGGACGAGCTGCGTCTGCTCCTCGACGAAGCCGCGGGCGACCGGCTCGGGCTGCGATGCCATCGGGTGGTCCGCGGCGACCACCGGCACCATCAGGACGTCGGTCAGTTTTTCCGCATGGAGGTCGGCGGCGGCGGCCGACAGCAGGCCGTAGATCGCCAGCCGCGCCACGCCGTCGCGCAGCCTCTGTTCCGGGCCGCCGAGGCCCTCGGTGAGCAGGGTCACCGGCAGGAGCGGGAAGGCCCGCTGCAGCGCGCGCAGGCTCTCCATCAGCACGGCGTTGGGAAAGAGCGGATCGACGGCGAGGGTGAGGTCCGGCTCGTCGCCGCCCGCGATCGTGGCGGCATGGGCCCTGAGCCCGTTGGCCCGGCCGACGACCTGCCGCGCCTCGGCGAGGATGGCCGATCCCGCTTCGGTGAGGACGGGCCTGCGTCCGGAACGGTCGAACAGCGCGAGGTCGAGCGCCTCCTCCAGCCCCTGCACGGCCTGGCTCACCCCCGACTGGACGCGGCCGAGCCGGCGCGCGGCCGCCGAAAAGCTGCCCTCCTCCGCCACGGCGATCAGGATCCGCAGCTGGTCCAGCGTCAGCGTATCGAGCATCCATCACCTCCACCGATGGAATATATCACCATTTGGCCGATTGAAGTGATGAATGGGGGACGCGATATCGGTATCGACGTTCGACGGAACGCATCGGACACCCCTGTCGGCGACGGCGCCGACCCTATCGGAGACGCATCATGCGCGCGGAAACAATCGGCGGCGGCGCTACGGGCCCCGCGACCCCATCGAGGCTCGAGCCCGCCGCGCTCGACCGGATCTTCCACAAGGGACGCACCTACAACGCCTTTCTCGACCGGCCCGTGCCGGACGCCCTGCTGCACGAGGCGGTCGAACTCGCGGTCCAGGGGCCGACGGCCCTCAACAGCCTGCCGCTTCGGGTCGTCTTCCTGCGCAGCGCCGCGGCCAAGGCGCGGCTGGAACCGGCGCTGGCGGAGGGCAACCGCGCCAAGACCATGGCGGCGCCGGTCACCGCCATCCTCGCCTACGACCTGAAATTCTACGACCACCTGCCCCGGCTGTTCCCGCATGTCGACGCGCGCGCCAGGTTCGCCGGCAGCGAGGCGGCCGCGACGGCGACGGCGCGCACCAGCGGCACCCTGCAGGCGGGCTACTTCATCCTGGCCTTGCGCTCGCTCGGCCTCGATGCCGGGCCGATGGGCGGCTTCGACAACGCCAAGGTCGACGCCGAGTTCTTTGCCGACGGGCGCTTCAGGTCCAACATCCTCGTCAATATCGGCTATGGCAATCCGGAGGGGCTGCACCCGCGCGGTCCCCGCTTCGCGCCGCAGGAGATCGCCGAGATCCTGTGATTCGCCGTCCGGCGGGCCGGCGACCCCGAGCGGATCGCCCTTCCGCCGCCGGCATCGCCTCCCGGGCCCGCCGCGCGCAGGGCGGGTTCGGACGGCCGCCCCGCCAAAGGCCGCCCCCGGGCTCGAAACCCGGCCTTTCCGCGCCCATTCGCGGGCGTCGGCGCGTTTTTTCCCGAAGAGATCGGGCTTGGCATCGGTTTTGCTTATGTTCGGCGTGACGGACCTTTGCTAGAATGATCTTGCCGGCACGCGATCTTGCATCGGCATCGATCCGGGCGCGCCATGATCATCCCGCTCTACGACGACAACCCGCACCGACGCATTTCGCAGGCCTATGTCAACTGGCTGCTGATCGCCGCCAACGTCGTCGTCTTCCTGTTCTTCCAATCGGGCTATGTGCCCGGCACCTATGTCGCGGACACCGCCGGCTTCACCTATTCCTACGGCATGATTCCGGTGGTGCTGTTCGAGAAGATGAACCTGCCGCCGGAATATCTGCGCATCCCCGAATGGCTGACGCCCGTCAGTTCGTCCTTCGTCCACGGCTCGTGGATGCACCTGGCCGGCAACATGCTGTTCCTGTGGGTGTTCGGCGACAATGTCGAGGACGACCTCGGCCATGTGCGCTATCTCTTCTTCTATCTCGCCTGCGCCGTGCTGGCCGCCATGGCGCATGCGCTGGCGCTGCCCAATTCGACCAGCCCGCTGATCGGCGCCTCCGGGGCGGTGTCCGGCGTGGTGGCGGCCTATGTGCTGCTGCATCCGCGCGTCAAGATCTGGGTGCTGGTGCTGTTCCGCATCCCGCTCAAGCTGCCGGCCTATTGGGCCATCGGCGCCTGGATCGTGTTCCAGGCCTTCAACGCCTTCATCGCGCCGAGCACCGACGACATCGCCTGGTTCGCCCATGTCGGCGGGCTGATCGCCGGTGCCATCCTCGTGCTGCCGCTCAAGAGCGCGGATGCCCGCCTCTTCGACCGCAAGCCCCGGCCGCCCTCCTTCGACGGCAACGGGTCGTCCAGCCAGGGCTGATGCACGTTCCGCGCGTGTGTCGCGTTGACACAAAAAGCTGCGGCCATTAGCTGAAACACGTCATCGAGTTGTTGCGATGGCGGCCTGGCCGCGACGCGACTTGTCGGTTCACCGATAGCGGGCGAGGCGTGAGATCTTTATGCCGTCGACCGATATCGCTCATATGCCTTCCGGCCCGCCTTCTGGAGAAGCCCCATGAAAGTGCTCGTGCCCGTCAAGCGGGTCGTCGATTACAATGTGAAGATCCGCGTCAAGGGTGATGGATCCGGCGTCGATCTGACCAACGTCAAGATGTCGATGAACCCCTTCGACGAGATCGGCGTCGAGGAAGCGCTGCGCCTCAGGGAAGCCGGCAAGGCGACGGAAGTCGTCGTCGTCTCGATCGGCCCGGCGCAGGCCGCCGAAACGCTGCGCTCGGGCCTGGCGATGGGCGCCGACCGCGGCATCCTGGTCAAGACCGACGCCATGGTCGAGCCGCTCGCCGTCGCCAAGATCCTCAAGGCCCTGGTGGCCAAGGAAGCGCCGGGCCTGGTCATTCTCGGCAAGCAGGCCATCGACGACGACATGAACGCCACCGGGCAGATGCTCGCGGCGCTGCTCGGCTGGCCGCAGGGCACCTTCGCCTCCAAGCTCGAATTCGACGGCGGCAAGCTCGACGTGACCCGCGAGGTCGACGGCGGCCTGCAGACGGTGACGCTCGACCTGCCGGCGATCGTCACCACGGACCTGCGCCTCAACGAGCCGCGCTACGCCTCGCTGCCCAACATCATGAAGGCGAAGAAGAAGCCGATCGACGAGACGTCGCCCGAAGCGCTCGGCGTCGACATCGCGCCGCGCCTCGCCGTGCTCAAGACGGTGGAGCCCGCCGCCCGCCAGGCCGGCAAGAAGGTCGCCTCGGTGGCCGAGCTGGTCGACAAGCTCAAGAACGAAGCCGGCGTGCTCTGAGAGAAGCGAAGGATTGACACGATGACCACACTTCTCGTTGCAGAACTCGACGCCTCCGGCCTGAAGGACGTCACGGCCCGGGCCCTCACCGCCGCGGCGGCGCTCGGCGCCCCCATCCATGTCCTGGTGGCGGGCGAAGGCGCCGAGGCCGCCGCCGCGCAGGCCGCCAGGCTCGCCGGGGTCGAAAAGGTGCTGCTGGCCGACGCGTCCTATGCCCACCGGCTCGCCGAGCCGACGGCCGCCCTCATCGTCGGCCTCGCTCCGGCCTATGATGCGATCGTCGCCCCGTCCACCGCCGCCTGGAAGAACGTGCTGCCGCGCGTCGCCGCGCTGCTCGACGTCATGCAGATCTCCGACGTCGTCAAGATCGTGTCGGCCGATACGTTCGAACGCCCCATCTATGCCGGCAACGCCGTCCAGACCGTGCAGTCCTCCGACGCCAAGAAGGTGATCACCGTCCGTACCGCCTCCTTCGCCGCGACGGGCGAAGGCGGTGCCGCGCCGGTCGAACCGGTGGCGGCGACGGCCGATCCCGGCATTTCCAGCTTCAAGGGCGAGGCGCTGGCCCGGTCGGACCGGCCGGAACTCGCTTCCGCCAAGATCATCATCTCCGGCGGCCGCGCCATGCAGAACCGGGAGAATTTCACCACCTATATCGAACCGGTCGCCGACAAGCTCGGCGCCGCCATGGGCGCCTCGCGCGCCGCCGTCGATGCCGGCTACGCGCCGAACGACTGGCAGGTCGGCCAGACGGGCAAGGTGGTCGCCCCGGATCTCTACATCGCCGTCGGCATTTCCGGCGCGATCCAGCACCTCGCCGGCATGAAGGACTCCAAGGTGATCGTCGCCATCAACAAGGACGAGGAGGCGCCGATCTTCCAGGTCGCCGATTACGGCCTGGTGGCCGACCTCTTCACCGCCCTGCCGGCGCTGCGGGACGAACTGGCGAAGATCGGCAAATAGCCGGCGACGCGGCAGCGGGCGTCCCCGGCCGCTGCCGCCGCCACGGCGTCTTGTCGATGTGCCGATGCCCCGCGATCCGCCGGCGGGGCCGGCCGGGCGAAGCCGACCAAACGTCTTCCATCTGCCGGATTGCCTCGATAAGATGGATCAGGGACCAGGGAAGTGGAAATGACGGTGGATATCAGGACGCTCGGCATCATCGGCGCCGGACAGATGGGCAGCGGTATCGCGCATGTCGCTGCCCTGGCCGGGCTGGACGTGGTGCTCAACGACGTTTCGCTCGACCGGGTCAACAACGGCCTGGCCACCGTCAACGGCAACCTCAAGCGCCAGGTCGCCAAGGGAACCATCACCCAGGCCCAGAGCGAGGAGACGCTCGCCCGCATCAAGCCGGAGCCGAATGTCGAGGGCATCGGCAATTGCGACCTCGTCATCGAGGCCGCCACCGAGAACGAGCAGGTCAAGGTCAAGATCTACGGCGCCGTCTGTCCCCATCTGAAGCCGGAGGCCATCCTCGCCACCAACACCTCGTCGATCTCGATCACGCGCCTGGCGGCGGCGACCGACCGGCCCGAGCGCTTCATCGGCATCCATTTCATGAATCCCGTGCCGGTGATGCAGCTCGTCGAACTCATTCGCGGCATCGCCACCGGCGACGAGACCTTCGAGGCGGCGCGCAATTTCATCGGCAGGCTCGACCGGCAGATCGCCGTCGCCGAGGATTTTCCCGCCTTCATCGTCAACCGCATCCTGCTGCCGATGATCAACGAGGCGATCTACACGCTCTATGAGGGCGTCGGCACGGTGGAATCGATCGACACCGCGATGCGGCTCGGCGCCAACCATCCGATGGGGCCGCTCCAGCTCGCCGACTTCATCGGCCTCGATACCTGCCTGTCGATCATGCAGGTCCTCCACGAGGGACTGGCCGATTCCAAATATCGCCCCTGCCCGCTTCTGGTGAAATATGTCGAGGCCGGCTGGATCGGCCGCAAGGTGAAGCGCGGCTTCTACGATTACCGCGGCGAAAAGCCGGTCGCCACCCGCTAGGGCAAAATGCGTTCAAGCAGCAGCGGATCACCTATTTAGCGCATTGGTATCAAAAGGATTTTGCAATTCTTGGTGATTCGATCCGAGGGTCGAACACTCTGGCAGCCCGAGAACGGTCCCCGCAGGCCGGCTGCCCGGCAGACCCCTGTCGTCCCCTATCATAATATCGTGATCGCCGGGCGCCCTTTGTCGATCGTGACGGCCGGACCGTGTATGGTTTGCGTAGAGTTCCGGGCCACGTCGCGAGGAGAGCGGTCCGTCGGGTGCGTCATCATGGCCGCGGCCGAGCAGAGCGGCATCGATTTCGTAACCGGATTGTTAACTTCGAATCCCTATGACTGATCGCCTGACTTCGGGTGCTCGGCATTTCTGCGGCGGCAGGAACCGATCATCTGGCGTTGTGGTTAATTTGTTACGCCGCATTACAATCGTGCGGCGATAATATGGCGGAGATACCGCGCCTATCCGGCCCGTGTTATGGTCCGCTCATGATCCCTCTTTGTACCGGCCCACGGCCGACGACGAGCCTCGCATGAAGCAGTTTGTTCATATCGCCCTCGCGGCCGTTTCCGTTTTGGCGCTGACCGCGGCCCTTCCGGCCGTGGCGCAGGATGTTCCCTCCACGGCGAGCATCCCGCTCGCCGCGACGCCGGCCGGCTCGGCGGCAACCGATTCTTCCGCTGCGCCGACCCCGCAGGCCGTGGCGCCTGCGGCCCCGGCGACGGTCGCCGCCGCCCCCACTCCCACCTCGAACGACCTGCCGGTGCCGGCTGCGCCGGCCGCCGCGGTGACGCCGGCCGCCCCGGCGCCCGCTCCCGACGCAGCGGCTCCCGCCGCCGCCGAAGCCCCGGCGCCCGACCAGGCGACGGCTCCGAACGTCGAGGCGACCGCTCCCGCGCCGGATGCGTCGGTGGCCGCACCCGCCCCGGCGGCGGAGGCCTCCGCTCCGGCCGAGGCCGTCAAGCCCGTGGTGCGGAAGAAGAAGGTCGCGGCATCCTATGCGCCGTCGGCCCCGGCCGTGATCGCCCAGACGCCGTGGTCCGGCATCCCGACCTTCGATGCCGGCTCACTCGACCGACTCAACGGCCTCGCCCAATATTACGCGAAGATCGCCCGCAATGGCGGCTTCCCGGCCGCCCCGCCGGTCGGCCTCGGCCCCCGCTCCTCCGGCTCGGCCGTCCTCGCTTTGCGCCAGCGCCTGGTGATCGAGCGGGACCTGCCGGCGGTCGACCGTGAGAATCCGCGCTGGGACGCCGGCCTCACCGCCGCCGTCGACCGTTTCCAGATGCGCTACGGCCTGGCGCCGACCGGCTCCATCAACGACCGCACGCGCGCCGCCATGGCGGTGCCGGTCCAGCAGCGCCTGGAGCAGATCGGCCACAACATGGAGCGGCTCGGCGCCCGCTTCATCAATTTCAGCCAGCGCTATGTCGTGGTGAACATCCCGAGCGCGCAGGTCGAGGCCATCGACGGCGGCCAGGTCGTGCGGCGCTACGTCGCCGTGGCCGGCCGGCCGCAGAACCCTTCGCCGGAAGTCGACGCCACCATCAGCGCCATCAACTTCAACCCGACCTGGACCGTGCCCGCCTCCATCATCAAGAAGGAGATCGGCCCGCATATGCTCAAGGACCCGTCCTACCTCGCCCGTGAGAACATGAAGGTGATGGACGGCTCCGGCCGTGCGATCGACCCGAAGACGATCGACTGGTCGAGCGAGAAGGCCTCCACCTATATCGTCCGCCAGGATTCCGGCCTCGGCAATGCGCTCGGCCAGCTGCGCATCCAGATGCCGAATTCGGAAGCGGTCTATATGCACGACACCCCGTCGAAGAAGCTGTTCGGCGCCACCGACCGCTTCTTCTCGCATGGCTGCGTCCGCGTGCAGGGCGTCAACGACCTCGCCGCCTGGCTGCTCGGCTCCGGCTGGGACGCCAACCGCGTCGCCCAGCAGATCGCCACCGGCGAGCGCAAGGACGAGGCGATTCCGGACCGGGTGCCGGTGCACTGGGTCTACATGACCGCCTATGTCACCCCGGACGGCACGGCCCATTTCCGTCCCGACATCTACAATCTCGATTTCGGGACCCAGTCCCGCGTCGCCGACGCGCAATAGAGCATGCCGGCCGCCGGCTGAATTTCATCCCGGACATGCGAAAGCGTGTCCGGGATTTTTGTTGAGGCAGGCTCTCGCGCTCCCTTCGAAACGGCCGTCGTCCGAAGCTCCGTCATCCCCGGCGAGCGAAGCGAGGGAAGAGGGTCCATGCCGTCGGGCGATGTCCTGGCCATGGATCCCCTTGTATAATCAAAATCTGCCAAAATTGTCTCGCCTTGTAGAGGCGCCGGGCCTGGGGTGGCCACCCCAGGCCCGGCGGCGATCATCGGATCGTGATTCCCGAAGCCCTGGGGCTGTGGGGAAGCTGGATCGTGATCGCCTCTTCCTTCACCCCGTGTGGTTGATCGAACCTCGGGTTCGCGTAGCAAGGTTGGGGAGACGAAGATGGGCAAACTTAGCACAAAGTCCAAAATCAGTCAGGCCAGCACGGTAAAAGCTGGCTCCGTCAAAAAAGGAGGCATCGAACGCTCCGAGCCGGCGGCGGCCGCCCCCGTCAAAGACGCCGGCCGCTCAGCCGGCATCGATGTCGGCAAGGCCAAGCTGGACAGCGCCATTCACAATCAGAGTGGCGTGTGGGCGGATGAAAACGATGCGGCCGGCTGGCAAGCCGTGGTGGAGCGCTTCAAGGCCCAGGGCGTGACACGCGTCGGCATGGAGGCCAGCGGCGGCTATGAGCGGGGCATCGCCCAGGCTCTGCGCCAGGCGGGCTTCGAGGTGATCCTGCATCAGCCTATCCAGATGCGGGCTTTCGCCAAGGCCCGGCTGCAGCGGGCCAAGAATGATCGCATCGACGCGGTTCTGATCGCAGCCTTCACCGCGATTCTGGGCGGGCGAACCCACAAGCCGGATCCCCGCCTGACCGCCTTGTGGGACACGCTGGTGCATCTGGAGCAGATCGAGGCGGACGAGGCGCGCCATAAAACACGCCTCGAGCACTGCAAGGACAAGCGTGTCCGACGCATGATCGAGGCCGACATCCGCCGCTGTCGTCTGCAAAGCGGCGTCGAGGAGCGGCGGCTGCGCGATCACCTCAAGCAATATCCCGATCTCGCCGAGAAATACGAACTGCTGTTCTCCATTCCCGGCATCGGCTCGCGCACGGCAATCACCCTTGTGATCGCCATGCCCGAATTGGGAACCCTCTCACGCGAGCGGATCGCTGCCCTGGCCGGCCTCGCCCCCTTCGATTGCGACAGCGGCGACAGCCACGGCCAACGACGCATTGCCGGCGGCAGGGCCAGAGTCCGCAAAGCTCTCTACGGCGCTGCCGTCCCCGCTGCCCATTTTTGGAACCCGCAACTCAAAGCCGTCTACAAGCGCCTCATCACTGCTGGCAAAACCAAAAAGCAGGCCATGGTCGCATGCGCCAGAAAGCTTCTCATCTACGCAAATACCGTTCTCGCCAGACGCTCGCCCTGGCAAGAAAAAACACCATGAACGATTATGGTTGCTTCCCTCGCCGCTGCGCGGCTCGCCGGGGATGACGGCACCGTTCCCAAACGTCCTCATTCCCCGACCGCCAGCCCGGCCGGGCGGCGGTCGTCGGTGGCGCCGTAGACGAAGCCGGGCCGCATCCTGCCGCCGAAGGTCGAATCGCTGGCGGAGGTGGCCGCGTCCGAGCCGCCGGTCATCGCCGGCAACGCCACCAGCTCGGCGGCGCCCCACGGCGTCTGCTCCACGATGTCGTAGCCCATGCCCTCGAGGATCCGGACGGTGTCCGGCGACAGCGCGAAGGGCTCGGCGAAGATCTTGTCGGGCAGCCATTGGTGATGGATGCGCGGGGCATCCACCGCCTCCTGCGGCTGCATGCCGTAGTCGATCATGTCGAGCGCGGTCTGCAGCGTGATGGTGATGATGCGCGAACCGCCGGGGCTGCCGAGCACGGCGGCGATATGCCCGTCCCGCGTGACGAGCGTCGGCGCCATCGAGGAGAGCGGGCGCTTGCCGGGCGCGATGGCGTTGGCCTCGCCCTGGACCAGCCCGAAGAGATTGGGCACGCCGGTCTTGGTGGTGAAATCGTCCATCTCGTCGTTCAGCACGAAGCCGGTGCCGGGCGCCATCACATTGGCGCCGAACAGGCCGTTGACCGTGTAGGTCACCGAGACGGCGTTGCCTTCGTGGTCGACGATCGAATAATGCGTCGTCTCCGTCTTCTCATGCGGCGCCGTGCCGGGCTGGACCTGCCTCGACGGCGTCGCCCGGTCCGGCAGGATCGTCGCCCGGATCTGCGCCGCATAGTCCTTGCCGAGCAGGCGGCCGAGCGGATTGGTGACGAAGGCGGGATCGCCGAGATAGGTGTTGCGGTCCATATAGGCGTGGCGCATCGCCTCGACCATCACATGCACCGCGGCGGCCGAATGGTAGCCCATCGCCCTGAGATCGTAGCCTTCGAGGATGTTGAGGATCTCGCACAGCGTGGTGCCGCCCGAGGAAGGCGGCGCCGCCGAGGCGAGGACATAGCCGCGATAGCGGCACGTCACCGGCGCGCCTTCGGTCACCGTGTAGTCGGCGAGGTCCTGCGCGGTCACGATGCCGCCATGCGCCTTCATGGCGCTGTCGATCCGGCGGGCGGCCTCGCCCTTGTAGAAGACGTCGGGGCCGCCGTCGGCGATCGCCTGCAGGGTGGCGGCGAGGTCGGTCTGCACCAGCCGGTCGCCGGGCTGGAGCGGCGCGCCGTCGGGGCGGAAGAAGATCCGCGCGGTCTCGGGATCCCGTTTCAGGGCGGGCGCGCCCGCGTCGATGATGTCGGTATCGCTGCGGGCGAGCACGAAGCCCTCCCGCGCCAGCCGGATGGCCGGCGCCATCACCGCGGCCCGCGGCAGAGTGCCGTATTCGCGCAGCGCGGTGTCGAGCCCGAGCACGCTGCCGGGCACCGCCACGGCGCGATAGCCGACGAGGCTCGCGCCCTTCACGAGGTTGCCCTGGCCGTCGAGATACATGTCGCGGCGGGCGGCGGCCGGCGCCTTCTCGCGGAAATTGATGAAGGTGTCGCGGTTGTCCCGGGCAAGATGGATCACCATGAAGCCGCCGCCGCCGATATTGGCGCAGCACGGATTGGTCACCGCCTGGGCATAGCCGACGGCGACCGCCGCATCGATGGCGTTGCCGCCCCGGCGCAGGATGTCGGCGCCGACCTCGGAGGCCAGGTGCTGCGAGGTCACCACCATGCCGTCGGGGGCCTCCACTGCCGGACGCGAAGCGGCGCCGGCTGCGCAAGGCGTGAGAGCGAGCACGAGCGCTGCCAGAAAGAGAACCCGTCTCATGCCGATCCTTCCCCGATGCTCGGCCCATGCCGCCTTGGCCTCCGGTCCCGATGCGCGGAGACAAGAGGCGCAGTTTTGTCATACCCGGGCTTGTCCCGGGTATCCAGACTTCGGCCGGCATGAGGGCCCGCCGAGGCGAGACTCACTCCGCCTTCCCATAGAAGAGGTAGGTGGCGGTGTAGGGAACGCCCACCTTGGTGTCGGCGCGGACAGGCGCCGCCGCCGGCGCGGCACCGCCATGCGTCTTGATCCTCTGCACGAATCCGACGTCTCCGAGGACGCCGGCGGCCGGATCGGCCTTCACCGTGACCAGCAGCCAGGGGATGTCGGCCGCGGCGTCGGGCGCCGGGACGGACCTGACCGGGACGTCCTTGTCGCGAACGACCTTGCTTCCGTCGGAAGCCTCCCAGGACGGGCCGGCATAGTGATGGATCGTCAGCTTGCCATCCTCGCCGGTCAACTCGGCGAGCGGCGCTTCCAGCACCCATTTGGCGGGACCGCCGCCCGCCGCCGTGCTCGTATAGATCTGCACGCCCCGGGCTTCGGCCGCGAACAGCAATTTGCCGCCGGCCGGCCGGATGTCGGGCGGCACCGCATCGCCGGCCATGGCGGCCCCGGCCGCGGCCATGAGCAGGACGAGGGCCGCCACCGCCGAGATGAGCTTTTGTCCGATCATCGATCTTTCCTTTGCCGGGCCTGGCCATGGTCCTGGGAGCGCGGGCGTCTCGCCCGCCCTTTTCTCCGACGGCCTGCCGCCGACAGGAAGAAGCAGGCGAGACGCCCGCGCTCCCGGGGGGGCCTTGACGGTTGGATCTCCGGCCGCGCCTGCGACCCGATGCGGGACGCCTTTCGCCGCAGCATATCCCGTTGAGGACGGCACACAACGCGGTTTCGGACACGTCTTTGCGATCGCCGCCCGTTCCGCCATTCGCAGAACGCCTCAGACGGCCGACATCTTCCACGCCCGGTACCACTGCACGAAGGCGCGGATGCCCTGCGCCAGTTCCGTCGACGGCCGGTATCCGGTCAGCGCCTCCAGCAGTTCGGCGCTCGCAAAGGTCCGGGGCACGTCGCCCTGCTGCATCGGCAGCATCCGGCGGATCGCCTTGCGGCCCATCGCCGTCTCGATCGCCTCGACGAAGTCGAGGAGGCCGACCGGGCGGCCGGCGGCGATGTTGACGACGCGGTGCGGCGCCACGGGGGACAGCGAATCGAGCCCGGCGGGCCCGGCGGGCTCGCCGATGCGGGGGACCTGCGGGACGAGGCGGACGATCGCCTCGACGAGATCGTCGATGAAGGTGAAGTCGCGCTCCATGCGCCCTTCGCCGTAGATCTCGATCGGGCGGCCCTCCTCGATGGCGTCGACGAATTTGAACGTCGCCATGTCCGGCCGCCCCCACGGACCGTACACCGTGAAGAAGCGGAAGCAGGTGACCGGCATCGACCACAGATGGGCATAGGAATGCAGCATGCCCTCGCCGCTCTTCTTGGTCGCGGCATAGAGGGTCAGCGGCTGGTCGGCCCGGTCCGTCTCACGGAACGGGATCGACGCGTTGGCGCCGTAGATCGAGCTCGTCGACGCGAACAGGAAGTGGCGGACCTGCGCCTCGCGCGCCACCTCCATCAGGTTGAACAGGCCGACGAGATTGGAATCGACATAGGCGCGCGGGTTTTCGAGGCTGTAGCGCACCCCCGCCTGCCCGGCGAGATGGATGATGACCTCGGGCGGATCCTCGGCGGCGAGCCGGCCGAGGGCCTCGCGATCCTCCAGCATGAAGATATGCGGCCGGAAGGCGTTGGAGCGTTCGAGGAGGGCATGCCGGGCCCGCTTGAGGCCGGGATCGTAATAGGGCGTGAGACCGTCGATGCCGGTGACGAGATGCCCCTCGCCGAGCAGGCGCCCGGCGAGATGGAAGCCGATGAAGCCGGCGCTGCCGGTAATCCAGATCTTCATGGGAGGGCCTGGCGGGCGCGGGGCCCTGCGTCGATGCGCGCCGGGGAGAAGCAGGCCTTGGCTCGCTGGTTCAATCGGGCGTCTCCATACGCTCTTCGGCCCGGCGCTTTCAAGCGACGGTGGCCGACCAAATCCCATAGCGGTTAAGATTAAGCCAAATTTTGAGCCCCGCCGTTCACAAATCGCCTGCCGGCAACGATCCGTGGCGGCGCAGGGCGGCCCGCCCGCCTACCGGGCGGCCCTGTCGTCGACGGCCACGCTGGCGGCGTCGCTTTCGGAGCGATCGAGCAGCGTGTTCATGGCGATGCGGGCGGCGGCGGCATCGCCGGCGATGATCGGCTCCGCCACGGCCCGGTGCAGCGGCACGATATGAGGCTGGATCCGGCCGGCGCGGGAGACCGTGAAGGAAACCGCGAGCGAGGCTTCGATGGCCGGCGAGAACGCAGCCAGCAGCACGTTGTTGGCGGCTCTCACGATGGCGCGGTGGAAGGCGAGATCGGCGTCGATCGAGGCCTGCACGTCCTCGGCGCTCTCCATGGCGTGGAAGGTCGCCGCCACCTCCGCCCGTTCGGCCGGGCCGGCGCGTTCGGCCGCCAGGGCCGCCGCTTCCGGCTCGATCATGCGGCGCAGCTCGAACAGGTCCTTGACGAAGCTCTTGGTGGCGCCCCCGGAGGTCTGCCAGACGAGGACGTCGACATCGAGCCGGTTCCAGTTCGAATGGGGCTGCACGATGGTGCCGCGCCGCGGCGTGGAGGTGATCAGCCCCTTGCCGGCGAGCAGCTTGATGGCCTCGCGCAGGGAGGCCCTGGAGACGTCGAGTTCCCGGGACAGATCCGCTTCCGTCGGCAGGGCCATGCCGACCGACCATTCGCCCGCGACGATGCGTTGGCCGATCAGGGAGGCAGCACGGCTGTGACGGGTCTGCGTCGGCCCCATGCGAGCACGGCCAGCGCTGCGTGTCATCGAACGTTCCTTCCCTATCCAGGGGTGCGATTCGCAAGGGCGAGGGAAATCCGCCGCCCGGCTCCGACGATCGCGTGATCTTGGCGGATCAGCGGCAGAGCCTCCGCGATCCGCGACTCATCCTCTCCACTGGTATGACAATAGCATGGAGCGACTGCGCAGCCCTCGCAAGCCCGATCGGCCCCGATTAGGGCTTGTCGAATGCTTTATACCCTATTAGGCGATGATCCCGGCCCGGCGGCAGGACAGCGGCCGCCCCGCGCCGGGCATCCCTCGCCTGCAGTGCCGCCGGCGGGGATGCCCATCCCCGAAACGACAGAACACCGCCATGCCCGAACTCAGTTCCTTTCGCCGTATCGTCGTGAAGATCGGCTCCTCGCTGCTGGTCGACCAGGCGAAGGGAAGCCTTCGCCGCGACTGGCTGATGTCGCTCGTCGACGACCTCGCCCGCCATGCCGAGCGCGGGGCGCAGATCATCGTCGTCTCCTCCGGCGCCATCGCGCTCGGCCGCACCATCCTGAAGCTGCCCAAGGGCCCGCTCGCGCTCGAGGCGAGCCAGGCCGCGGCCTCCGTCGGGCAGGTCGCGCTGGCGCAGGCCTGGGCCGAGACGCTGAGCGCGCGCAACCTGACGGCGGCGCAGATCCTCGTCACCCTCGGCGACACCGAGGAACGCCGGCGCTATCTCAATGCGCGGCGCACCATCGACAAGCTGCTCGAAATGAACTGCGTGCCGGTGGTCAACGAGAACGACACCGTCGCCACCACCGAGATCCGCTACGGCGACAATGACCGCCTGGCCGCGCGCGTCGCCACCATGGCGGGCGCCGACTGCCTCGTGCTGCTCTCCGACATCGACGGGCTCTACACCGCGCCGCCCCATCTCGATCCGGCGGCCACGCTCATCCCCGTCGTCCAGCGCATCACCGCGGCCATCGAGAGCATCGCCGGGGATGCCGGCTCGGAGCTCTCGCGCGGCGGCATGCGCACCAAGGTCGAGGCGGCCAAAATCGCCGTGGGCGGCGGCACCACGATGGTGATCGCCTCAGGCAAGGTCGACGCGCCGCTGACGCAGATCGAGAAGGGCGGCCCCTGCACCTGGTTCCTCACCGCGTCCAATCCGGTGACGGCGCGCAAGAAATGGATCGCCGGCCATCTCGAGCCGCGCGGCACGCTGCATGTCGACAGCGGCGCGGCCAAGGCGCTGCGCAACGGCGCGAGCCTGCTGCCGGCCGGCGTGAAGCGCGTCGAGGGCACCTTCTCGCAGGGCGACGCCGTCGTCATCCGCGATCCCTCCGGCGCCGAGATCGGCCGCGGCCTCGTCGCCTACGACATCGGCGACGCCGCGCAGATCACCGGCAAGAAGAGCCGCAGCATCGAGGACATCCTCGGCTGGCATGGCCCCACCGAGATGATCCACCGCGACGACATGGCCCTGTTCAGCCGCTTCGAGGACCTGAGCACGGTGACGCCGGAGTGAGGCGATGATCTCGCATGTCTTCCTCGGCGTCGACGATTTCGCCCGATCCTTCGCCTTCTACGCCGCCGTGATGGACGAACTGGGCTTCACGCTCAAATTCCGCGACGATGCCCGCCCCTGGGCCGGCTGGATCGAGGCCGGCAGAGCGCGGCCGATCGTCCTGATCGGACGCCCCTTCGACGGCGGGCCGGCGACCGCCGGCAACGGCACGATGACGGCGCTGCTGGCGCCGGACCGCGCCGCGGTGGACAGGGCCTATCGGGCAGCCCTTAACCATGGCGGCATTTGCGAGGGTGCGCCGGGCCTTCGTCCGCACTATCATGCGGATTATTACGGCGCCTATTTTCGCGATCCCGACGGCAACAAGCTCTGCGTGTGCTGCCATCGTCCGGCTTCGGCCTGAGCGCCGCTTCCCCCTTCACGGAGAGACCATGCTTCGCCAGGCCCCCGCCGTCCTCGCCCTCCTTCTGCTCGCCGCCTGCACGGTGCAGCCGCCGGTGCCGACCGTGCGCTCGCTCGACCGCAACACCCTCGCCTGCCGCAACCGGGACAGCGTCCAGGCCCTGCACAGTGCCGGGGCCGGCTTCCAGCGGCAGGCCGACGCCGAACTGGCGAGCGGCCGCTGCCGCATGTTTCAGAAGGGCGACCGGATCGAGAGCGGCAGCCGCGACGGCTTCGTCGACCCCGCCAGCAAGCGGCAATACTGGATCTACCACTGGGGCTGACCCCCGGGACCGCAGGCTTCCAGCCTGCTCTTGGAACCTCGACGCTTCAGGAAGATGCAGGCTGGAAGCCTGCGGTCCCCGGGGGGCTCACCCCTTGTTGGCGATGGCCACGCCGAGCGCCGCCACCAGCAGGCCGGCGATCTGCACCGGCGTCAGCGCCTCCCCGAACATCGCCCAGGCCATCAGCGCCGACACGCCGGGCACGAGATAGAGCAGCGAGGCGACCTGCGCCACCGCGCCGCGATGGATCAGGACCATCAGCAGCAGGATGGCGCCGATCGACATGCCGAACACCGACCAGACGAGGCCCGCCCACGCGGCCGGCGCCGCGACGTCGAAATGCCCGCGCTCGGTGAGGGCGATGCCGATCAGCATCGGCGCCAGCGCGCCGGCATATTGGATCGCGGTGTTGGTGGCGAGGTCGGCGCCGCGCCCGCGCCGCTTCTGCCAGATGGTGCCGAAGGTGATGGCGACCATGCCGAAGGTGCAGACGGCGAGCGGCCAGGTGGGGATGCCGCCCTCGCCGGCGGCGCCGAGCTTGGGCAGCAGCGTCAGCCCCGCGCCGAGGGCGCCGACCACGATGCCCGCCGCGCGGCGCGGCGTCACCGTCTCGTCCAGCAGCGGCCTGGCGAGAAGGCCGGTGAGCAGCGGCTGCAGCCCCGCGACCAGGGCCGAAATGCCGGAGGGCAGGCCATGCGCCACCGACCAGAACACGGCACCGAGATAGAGCCCGTGGATCAGCATGCCGGCGACGAAAGCGTCGAGCCAGCCGCGCAGCGTCGCGGGCCAGAGCGCGCCGCGATAGAGCGCGTAGATCGCCAGCAGCAGGCCCGCCGCGCCGAAGCGCAGGCCGAGAAAGGTCAGCGGCTCGGCATGCGGCGCCACCAGCCGCGCCGTGACGAAGCCTGTCGACCACAGCGGCACGAACAGGGCGGCCAGCACCGGCGAGGAAAGGGCCGGACGGGGTGTGGAGTCGACGGCTGACATGAAATCCCCGGCGGAGCGGACATCCCGGCGCATGGCTTGCCATGTCGCCCGCCCGCTCCTGGAAACGCCGGTCCTCTAAGCAAAGATAGGATGCGGACAGGATGTCCGCGCTCCCGCCCCGCGCCGATCCGGCGTGGATGCGGCCTGCCGGCCGCATCCGGTCTTGGTGGCGGTCAGGCCGCCTTCTTCTTGGCGCGCAGCAGCTTGCGGTTCACCAGCGCCTCGGCGATCTGGATCGCGTTGAGCGCGGCGCCCTTGCGCAGATTGTCCGAGACGATCCACATCGCCAGCCCGTTCTCGACCGTGATGTCCTCGCGGATGCGCGAGATATAGGTCGCATCCTCGCCCGAGGCCTCGTAGGGCGTGATGTAGCCGCCCGGCTCGCGCTTGTCGACGACGAGGCAGCCCGGCGCCGAACGCAGGATATCGCGCGCCTCCTCGGCGGTGACCGGCTTCTCGAACTCGATGTTGACGGCCTCCGAATGGCCGATGAACACGGGCACGCGGACGCAGGTCGCCGTCAGCTTGATCTTGGGGTCGAGGATCTTCTTGGTCTCGACCATCATCTTCCACTCTTCCTTCGTATATCCGTCTTCCATGAAGACATCGATATGCGGGATGACGTTGAAGGCGATGCGCTTGGGGAACTTCTTCTCCTCGACCGCGGCGTTGACGTAGATGGCCTTGGTCTGGGCGAACAATTCGTCCATGCCTTCCTTGCCCGCGCCGGACACCGACTGATAGGTCGAGACGACGACGCGCTTGATGCCGAAGCGATCATGCAGCGGCTTCAGCGCCACGACGAGCTGCGCCGTGGAGCAGTTGGGATTGGCGATGATGTTCTTCTTGGTGAAGCCGGCGACGGCGTCGGCATTCACTTCCGGAACGATCAGCGGCACGTCGGAATCGTAGCGCCAGGCCGAGGAATTGTCGATGACGACACAACCCTGCGCGCCGATCTTCGGCGACCATTCCCGGGAGATGTCGCCGCCCGCCGACATCAGCGCGATGTCGGTGTCGGAGAAGTCGTAATTGTCGAGGACCTTGGTTTTCAGCGTTTTGTCGCCATACGAAACGTCCGTGCCCAGGCTGCGGCGCGAGGCCAGAGCAACCACTTCATCGGCGGGGAAGGCCCGCTCGGCCAGGATGTTCAGCATTTCGCGGCCCACATTGCCTGTGGCGCCCACGACGGCGACCTTGTAACCCACTGTTTTCGTCCTTCTCCTCGATAAGCCTGTCCCCCTCGGGAGACGGCGGGCTGGCATATCACCCGCACGCCACGCTGGCAATCAAAGCCTGCGCCGGGCGGCCGGCCGCGCCAAGCGGAGCAGGATGGCGCCGGCGACGGCGGAGAGCACCGAGCCCAGCAGCACGCCGATCTTGGTCTCGTCGAGCAGCAGCGGCGTGTCGGCATAAGCCAGGCCGCCGATGAACAGGCTCATGGTGAAGCCGATGCCGCAGAGCAGCGCCACGCCATAGAGCTGGACCCAGCTCGCCCGATGCGGCAGCTCCGCCCATCCGGCGCGGATCGCCAGCGCGGCGAAAGCGAACACGCCCGCCTGCTTGCCGGCGAACAGGCCGAGCGCCACGCCGAGCGTGACGGGGTCGGCCAGGCGGGCGGGCGAGAGGCCGGCCAGGGAAACCCCGGCATTGGCGAAGCCGAACACCGGGACGATCAGGAAGGTCACCCAGGGATGCAGGCCGTGTTCGAGGCGGTGCAGCGGCGACTTCTCCCCGCCCGCCGCGCCGCGCAGCGGAATGGCGAAGGCGAGCGCCACGCCGGCGAGCGTGGCGTGGATGCCCGACATCAGCGTCAGCACCCACAGCACCGCGCCGAGGGCGAGATAGGCGGGCAGGAAAACGACGCCGAACCGGTTCATGGCGGCGAGCGCCAGCAGCACCACGCCGACGCCCGCCAGCGCGAGCCCGTCGAGCCCGGCCGTATAGAACAGCGCGATGATCAGCACGGCGCCGAGATCGTCGATGATGGCGAGCGCGGTGAGGAACACCTTGAGCGAGGCCGGCGCGTAGGAGCCGAGCAAAGCGAGCACGCCGAGGGCGAAGGCGATGTCGGTGGCCGAGGGAATGGCCCAGCCGCGCAGCGTCTCGGGCTGGTGCCAGTTCACCGCGACGAAGACCAGCGCCGGCACCACCATGCCGCCGAGCGCGGCGACGCCCGGCAGGGCCCGGCGCGGCCAGTTCGACAGCTGGCCCTTCAGCACCTCGCGCTTGATCTCCAGGCCGACCAGCAGGAAGAACAGGGCCATCAGCCCGTCATTGATCCAGTGCAGGAGGCTGAGGCCGCCGATATGAAGATGGAGCAGATCGAAATAGGCCCCGCTCAGCGGCGAGTTGGCGACGGCGAGCGCCAACGCCGCCACCGCCATGAGGATCACGCCGCCTGCCGCTTCCGTAGCCAGGAACGTCCGGATGAAGGAGGGCGGGCGGGGAGAAACCATGCGGCATGGGTGCCAAGAAAACGCGCCGGAGGCAAGGCTCTTCCCGGGCGCTCTTCGGAAGAAGGACGCGATGGGAGGGTCGATCACCGATCGACCTCTTCCCTTCCGGCACGCCCGGCGTTTCCAGGAAGGTCGATCGGTGATCGACCCTCCAACCCGCCCGGCCGGGCGGAAGATCCTACGCCGCCTGTTCCAGCGCCTTCAGCACGGCGGAGCCCATCTCGCTGGTCGAGACGGCGTTCTGGCCGGCGGAGGCGATGTCCTTGGTGCGCAGGCCCTCGTCCAGCGCGGCGGCGATCGCCGCGTCGAGGCGGTCGGCCGCCTCGGCGAGGCCGAAGGAATAGCGCAGCGCCATGCCGAAGGAGGCGAGCGTCGCGATCGGGTTGGCCAGGCCGCGGCCGGCGATGTCCGGCGCCGAGCCGTGCACCGGCTCATACATCGCCTTGCGCTTGCCGGTCGTCGGATCGGTCGCGCCGAGCGAGGCGGAAGGCAGCATGCCGAGCGAGCCCGTCAGCATCGCCGCGACGTCCGAGAGCATGTCGCCGAACAGGTTGTCGCAGACGATGACGTCGAACTGCTTGGGCGTGCGCACCAGCTGCATGCCGCAATTGTCGGCCAGGATATGCTCGAGCTTCACCTCGGGATATTCGGCCTTGTGCACGGCGGTGACGACCTGCTTCCACAGCACGCCGGACTTCATGACGTTGTGCTTTTCCGAGGAGTGCACCAGATTGCCGCGCACCTTGGCGAGGTCGAAGGCGACGCGGGCGATGCGCTCGATCTCGTGGGTGGTGTAGACCTGGGTGTCGACGGCGCGCTTCTCGCCGTTCTCCAGTGTGACGATCTCCTTCGGCTCGCCGAAATAGACCCCGCCGGTGAGCTCTCGCACGATCATGATGTCGAGGCCTTCGACCAGCTCGCGCTTCAGCGAGGAGGCGTCGGCGAGCGCCGGATAGCAGACGGCCGGCCGCAGATTGGCGAACAGGCCGAGATCCTTGCGCAGGCGCAGCAGGCCGGCTTCGGGACGCGCCGCATAGGGCACGTCGGCCCATTTCGGCCCGCCGACCGCGCCGAACATCACCGCATCGGCGGCCTGGGCGAGGCCCATCGCCGCGTCGGAGATCGCCTTGCCGTGGGCGTCGTAGGCGGCGCCGCCGACGAGATCCTCTTCCGTCTCGAAGGCGGTGAGGCCGGTCTTGTTGAGGAAGGCGATCAGGCGCTTCACCTCCGCCATCACTTCGACGCCGATACCGTCGCCAGGGAGAAGGAGAAGCTTTTGCGTGGCCATGATCATCACCTCGGATTGGACTTGCGCGTGATTAGACGAGCGGGCGGGAGGGCGCAAGGTTTGCCGGAGCGCGGACATCCCGGGAGCGCGGGCGTCCCGCCCGCTCTTGGAAACAGCATCGGTGCCGAAAGCGGCGGACCACTATCACCCACCTTCATCCGTATCGTGAGCGGAAGCGGAAGGAAGAGGCGGGCGGGACGCCCGCGCTCCCAGGACGTTGCGCTCCCGGGAGGAAACCTTGACAGACTCGGCGTCCTCCCCGACCTAACCCCCATGGCAAATCCGGGCGAGGTCGTCGAAATCATGCTGCCGGTGGCGCTGGAGCGCACCTACAGCTACCGCGTCCCGTTCGGCAATGTGCTGATGCCCGGCGACGTCGTGCGCGTCACCCTCGGCCCGCGCGAGACGGTCGGCGTCGTCTGGGACGGCGACGGCGTGCTGCCGGCCTCCTCCAACCGGCTCAAATATGTCGAGGAGCGGCTCGCCGTGCCGCCTCTGCGCGAGGACATGCGCCGCTTCATCGAATGGGTGTCGAACTGGACGCTGACGCCGCGCGGCATGGTGATGCGCATGGCGCTGCGGGCGCCCGAACTGCCGCCGGAAAAACCGCGCCTCGGCTACCGGCTGGGCGGCAGCGAGCCCGAACGCCTGACGCCGGCCCGCCGGCGCGTGCTCGGCCATCTGGCGGACGGCTTCGTCCATGAGAAGAAGGCCCTCATCGAGGCGACCGGCGTCTCGCCCGGCGTGATCGACGGCCTGGTCGATGCGGGCGCCGTGACGCCGGTGGCCCTGCCGCCCGAGCCGGCCGCCCGCATGCCCGACCTCGACTTCGCCGCCGCCAGCCTCAGCGAGGCCCAGGCCCGCGCCGCGGCCGACCTGACGCAGAAGGTCGCCGCCCGGCGCTTCGCCGCCACCCTGCTCGAAGGCGTCACCGGCTCCGGCAAGACGGAGGTCTATTTCGAGGCGGTGGCCGAGGCGGTGCGCCAGGGCGGGCAGGCGCTGATCATGCTGCCGGAGATCGCGCTCACCAACCAGTTCCTCGACCGTTTCGCCGCCCGCTTCGGCGTCCGGCCCGCCGAATGGCATTCGGGCGTCGCCGCCAACAAGCGGGCCCGGCTGTGGCACGGCATCGCCAAGGGCGAGGTCGCGGTGGTCGCGGGCGCCCGCTCGGCGCTGTTCCTGCCCTTCGCGGACCTGCGCCTCGTCGTCGTCGACGAGGAGCACGACAGCGCCTACAAGCAGGAGGACGGGCCGCGCTACCATGCCCGCGACATGGCGGTGGTGCGCGCCCGTCTCGTCGATGCCGCCGTCGTGCTGGCCTCCGCGACGCCCTCCATCGAAAGCCGGGTCAATGCCGACCGCGGCCGCTACGACCACCTCATCCTGCCGGAACGCTTCGGCGGCCGCAGCCTGCCTGCGATCGCCGCCATCGACATGCGCAGCGGCGGGCCGGAGCGCGGCCGGTTCATCGCCCCCCGCCTCGCCGAGGCCGTGCGTGAGACGATCGCCGCCGGCGACCAGGCCCTGCTCTTCCTCAACCGGCGCGGCTATGCCCCGCTGACGCTGTGCCGCAAATGCGGCCACCGCTTCCAGTGCCCGCATTGCACCGCCTGGCTGGTGGAGCACCGTTTCCGCAAGAGCCTGGTCTGCCACCATTGCGGCCATACCGCACCGGTGCCGCGCCAGTGCCCCAGCTGCGAGGCGGAGGACACGCTCACCCCCTGCGGGCCGGGCGTCGAGCGCATCGCCGAGGAAGTGGCGGGCCTGTTTCCGCAGGCCCATACCGTCATCCTGTCGAGCGACCTGTTCGCGAGCACCGAAAAGCTGAAGCAGGAGCTGGAGACCGTGGCGCGGGGCGATGCGAACCTCGTCATCGGCACGCAGCTGGTGGCGAAGGGCCATAATTTTCCGCACCTGACCCTGGTCGGCGTCATCGACGCCGATCTCGGGCTCGGCACCGGCGATCCGCGCGCCGCCGAGCGCACCTTCCAGCTGCTCGGGCAGGTCACCGGCCGGGCCGGGCGGGGCGACAAGCCGGGCCGCGCCTTGCTGCAGAGCTACGATCCCGGCCATCCGGTGATGCAGGCCCTGATCTCCGGCGACAAGGAGAGCTTCTATGCCCGCGAGATCGCCATCCGCGCGCAGGCCGGCCTGCCGCCCTATGGCCGCATGGCCTCGCTGACCATCCTCGACGAGGACCGCGCCAAGGCCGAGACCTTCGCCCGCCTGCTGGCCAAGGCCGCCCCTTTCGACGCGGCGCTGCGCGTGCTCGGCCCGGCCGAGGCGCCGATCGCGGTGATCCGCGGGCGCCACCGCATGCGCCTCATCCTGCAGGCGCCGCGCGACTTCGCCCTGCAGGACTATATCCGCGCCTGGCTCGCCGCCGCGCCCAAGCCGACCGGGCAGTTGGCGCTCGAGATCGACATCGATCCCATGAACTTCGCCTGACGGACCTCACGTGACGGACTTGACCGTCCGGCAGGGCCGATGCGGCGACGAATTGTTCATATCTTTCCGCCTAGGGTCCGCACCGCAATGACCCGGAACCCGCCATGACGACGGACCTCCTCGCCGGCCTCCCCGGCGCCCGCCCGACGCCCGCTTTTGCCGGACGCCGCGAGCCGATCCCGCCGGCGCGGTTTTCCCCGGCTGATTCTGCCGCAGCGATCGGCCTCCCCTCCGGGGCGACGGATACCGCCGGGCCGCCCTCCCCTGGGAGGATCCCGCATCTCTTGATTTCTCAAGGACTTACGCCGCGTACCAAAGCAGTCCGGGGCTGCTCTTGCCTGTCTTCGGAGACCGGGCTAGCCTGCACCCATGCAAAAAGGGTATGAGCGTGCCCGGAACATATTGATAAGAGACGAGCATCTATGCTGAAAACCCTTTCCCAGGGCGAGTCGAACACCGGTTTTGCTGCCGAAATTCGCGGGCTTCTTGCGAGGCTGGACGTGCCGGCGGAACGTTACTCGGGCGGCTCGCGCATCGTCCGCACGCCGCTCACCGGCGAGGTCATCGGCGAGGTCGCGGAGGCGACGCCGGCCGAGGTCACCGCCGCCGTCGGCAGGGCGCAGGCCGCCTTCGAAGCCTGGCGCAAGGTGCCCGGTCCGCAGCGCGGCGAGCTCGTCCGCCTGCTCGGCGAGGAGCTGCGCGCCGCCAAGGCCGAGCTCGGCCGCCTGGTCTCGCTGGAGGTCGGCAAGATCATTTCCGAAGGCCTCGGCGAAGTGCAGGAGATGATCGACATCTGCGACTTCGCCACCGGCCTGTCCCGCCAGCTCTACGGCCTCACCATCGCCTCGGAGCGCGGCGACCACCGCATGATGGAGCAATGGCATCCGGCCGGCGTCGTCGGCGTGATCTCGGCCTTCAATTTTCCCGTGGCCGTGTGGTCCTGGAACGCCGCCCTCGCCTTCGTCTGCGGCGACAGCGTGGTGTGGAAGCCCTCCGAGAAGACGCCGCTCACCGCCCTCGCCGTCGAGGCCCTGTTCCAGCGCACCGCCCGCCGTTTCGGCGGCGTGCCCGACGGCCTGCTCACCCTCGTCCTCGGCGGACGCGAGATCGGCGAGACGCTGGTGGACGATGCGCGCGTGCCCGTCGTCTCCGCCACCGGCTCGACCGCGATGGGGCGCAAGGTCGGCGAGCGGGTCGCCCGCCGCTTCGGCCGCTCGATCCTGGAGCTCGGCGGCAACAACGCCTCGATCGTCACCCCGTCAGCCGATCTGGACCTCGCCCTGCGCGCCATCGCCTTCGCCGCGATGGGCACCGCCGGCCAGCGTTGCACCTCGCTGCGCCGCCTGATCGTGCACGAGAAGGTCTATGACGCGCTGGTCGGCCGGCTGCGCGTGGTCTACGCCTCGATTTCCGTCGGCAATCCCGTCACCGGCGACGCGCTCGTCGGGCCCCTGATCGACGGCGCCGCCTATGACGCCATGCAGCAGGCGCTGCAGGCGGCTGCCGAGGCCGGCGGAACGGTGCATGGCGGCGAGCGTATCGCCGACGCCGGACCGGCCGAGGCCTATTACGTCCGCCCGGCCTTGGTCGAGATGCCGGCGCAGGCCGGACCGGTCGTCCACGAGACCTTTGCGCCCATCCTCTACGTCCTCAAATACCGCGCCTTCGACGAGGCGGTCGCCCTGCAGAATGGCGTGCCGCAGGGCCTTTCCTCCTCGATCTTCGCCACCGACATGCGCGAGGTCGAGCGCTTCCTGTCGGCGCAGGGCTCCGATTGCGGCATCGCCAACGTCAATATGGGCCCGTCCGGCGCCGAGATCGGCGGCGCCTTCGGCGGCGAGAAGGAGACGGGCGGCGGCCGCGAGAGCGGCTCGGACGCCTGGAAGGCCTATATGCGGCGCCAGACCAGCGCCATCAATTACGGCCTGAACCTGCCGCTGGCCCAGGGCGTCAAATTCGACGTCGACGACGGCGGGCTCAATCCTTGAAGGCCCCGGCCTCAGCCGTGCGGAGCCTGACGGCGGGATGCCTCGCCCTCGGTCTTTCCGCCGCCTGCACCATCGGCATGGCAAGGGACGCCCGGGCGGACGATGCCGTGCCGGCCACGGCGCAACCGGAGGCGCCGAAGGGCGGCGCCAAAGGCCCCGTCAGGCCGAAGCAGGCCGTGGCCGGCGAGAAGAGCGCCGCGGCGGCGCCGCACGCCCCGCCGCTGCCGCCCGCCCGGCCGAAGGAACTCGCCGCTGCCGCGGTGGTGCCGACCCTCAAGACCCCCACGCCGGCGGTTTTCGCCTCGCTGACCGGAAGCGTGGCGGCCCCGCAGAACGACGTCCTCGAAACGGGCAGCATCCCGATGATGCCGCTGCCGTCGACCCCGTCCAAGGATGGCGACGGACCGCATAAGCAGGCTGCCGGTCCGGCCGGCCGGCCGCAGGTGGACGCCCTCATCAGCAAGCACGCGACGCGCTATCACGTGCCCGAGACGTTGCTGCGCCGCATCGTCGCCCGGGAAAGCGGCTTCAACCCGCATCTGCGCCACGGCCCCTTCGTCGGCCTGATGCAGATGCGCCTCGATACGGCGCGGGGCATGGGCTATCGCGGCAATCCCGAAGGCCTGCTCGATCCCGACGTCAATCTGACCTATGGCGCGGCCTATCTGGCCAATGCCTACAAGGTCGCCGGCGGCAACCAGGACCGCGCGATGCGGCTCTATGCCAGCGGCTATTACTACGAGGCCAAGCGCAAGGGCCTGCTGCCCAAGCTGATCAAGGGGTCTCCGGGTCAATAAGGGCCCGCAGATTCCCTATCCCGGCCGAATGATCGATACATGGAATACAACCTGCGGATGCATGATCCGCGGGTTTATTCTTTCATTCGCGAAATATTGAGTTTCTGCTCAAATAAAACTTTGATTTGTTCCAGGCTTTTGCCACAACTCGACATGGCAACCTCGTCGCTGTGCCACGTCGGAATCCCATGATGAACTGCTCCGTCTTCGCCGTCCTGGCGAGTCTCGTTCGCCGCGGACCGGCAAACGGCGGGGCAACTACTCGCGCTTCAGCCACTCGCGCATTGATTTCATTCCGGGCGGGCCGCCCGGCCTTTCGCTATTCTGTCACCGGCGGGCTATCACCATGCTCCGTGCTGTTTCGATACTCTTGGTCTCGCCGCTTGCGGCCAGGGTGCGTTTGCACCGAGATTGACCGCATCGACGAACGAACGCCTGGCGGCAGAGGGGTGGCTCGAAGCCGCCGACCCCGCCGTCCTGCCGACCGGCCGGCTGAAGGCGGACAAGGTTTTGATATGCCGCCAGCCGCGTTGCGGCGGATTGGGCGGCATCAGCTGGGGGCACGGCAGCGCCAGCGGCTCCCGGACCTTCGAGACGACTCTCCTGAAGGTCGAAGCCGACCCAAGATATTCCGCCGAATGGATCAAGACGGCGGCTATCCAATACATGCCGGAGGCGCTGGCACGCTATCAGGCGAAATATGTCGACGTGCACAAGGTGAACGGCACGATCACGATGATGGTGACGGGGCAGATGGCCGCCGCGCAGGGCGCGATCATTCATTTCGTCTATCGGCTTTGGTTCTCGGGCCTCGATGTCCAGATTGCCCTCGGCGCCGGCCCATCGCCGAACATTGCTCTCCAACGCCTCGCCCAGGCGGAGAGATTGCGGAGCACCACGCGCTGAGGCAAAGACTTGTTTGCGGCGGGCGAGTCGGACCTCGGGATAAACGTCCGGAACCGTCGCGCCAGCTCGCGGCACGCTTCACCGAAAAGGCGACATGGATTTCGATCTGATCTTCAGGGATGCGCGCATCGCCGGCCGGGAGGAGCGCTGCGTCGACATCGGCATCCGCGACGGACGTTTCGCGGCGGTCGAAGCCGGCCTCCCGGGCGGCGGTCCCGAGGAGCGGCTGGACGGGCGGCTCGTCCTGCCGGGCCTGGTCGAGACCCATATCCATCTCGACAAGTCGCGCCTGACCGCCCGTTGCAACTGCCATACCGGCACGGTGCAGGAGGCGATCGCCGAGGTCGCGCGGGCCAAGCGCGACTTCACCGAGGAGGACGTCTATGAGCGCGCCAGGCGGACGCTGGAGCGGGCGATCCTGCAGGGCACGACGCGGATGCGCAGCCATGTCGAGGTCGATCCCCGCATCGGCCTCACCAGCCTGCGCGCGCTGCTCCGGCTGAAGCGCGATTACGCCTGGGCGATCGACCTGCGGCTCTGCGCCTTCCCGCAGGAGGGGCTCCTCGACGATCCCGGCTGCGAGGACGTGCTGGTGCAGGCCCTGGAAGCAGGCGCCGACGCCGTCGGCGGGGCGCCCTACATGGACCGGGACTCGCATGGCCAGATCGCACGGATCTTCGCGCTCGCACGCCGCTACGACCTCGATATCGACCTGCACCTCGATTTCAGCCTCGATCCCTCGCATTTCGACCTCGAGGAGGTCTGCCGCCTCGCGGATGCCTGCCGGTGGGGGGGCCGGGTGGCGATCGGCCACGTGACCAAGCTTTCGGCCGTGCCGAGGGAGCGCTTCGAGGCGCTGGGGCGGCGCCTGGCGGACGCCGGCATCGCCCTCACCGTGCTGCCCTCGACCGACCTTTTCCTCAACGGCCAGGGCCATGAGCACAGCGTGCCGCGCGGCGTCGCCCCGGCGCACCGCCTGCTGGCCGCCGGCGTCACCTGCTCGCTCGCCACCAACAACGTGCTCAATCCCTTCACGCCCTTCGGCGATTGCTCGCTGGTGCGGATCGCCAATCTCTACGCCAATATCGCCCAGATCGGCACGCCCGCCGACATCGCCGGCTGCCTCGACATGGTGACGACGCAGCCGGCGGCCCTGCTCAACCTCGCCGATTACGGCATCGCGCCCGGCCGGCCCGCCGACCTGGTCGTGCTCGACGCCGCTTCGCGCGCGGCGGCGGTCGCCGAGATCGCGCCGCCCCTGACGGTGGTCAAGGCGGGCCGGCGGACCGTCACCCGTCCTCGCCCCCTGCTCCATCGCCCGGGCTGAGGGGCCGGCGGGTCCGCAGGCGCCCCCGGCGGAAGGAGGCGATGTCGCCGCGCACGGCTTGGCCGGGCATTCGCTGTGCCGGACGTCACATCACCGGCCGGCGTTCGGCCCGATACTCCTTCCCGTAGGTAACCGGACAGAACTGAAGATGACGGCGAAATTCAGCAGCCGTTCAGATCTGCGGCGTTACCTTGCGTTACTGCAACCGGCAGCACGGAGATATGCCATGAGAACCTGCATGAAGTTTGTCGCCGCCTCCCTGATCGGTCTGGGAGGTCTCGTCGCCACCGCCGAGGCGTCCTCGGCCATGACTCTGGCGCCGGCGGCGCCGGGCGCCTCCAGCCTCGTGCAGGACGTGCGCTGGGGATGCGGCCCGGGCTGGCATCCCAATCCGTGGGGGCGCTGCGTTCCCAACCGGCGCGTGATCTATTATGGCGGCCCGCGGGTGCATTATTACGGCGGGCCCCGCTATTACCATCGCGCCTATGGCTGGCATCACCCCTACCGCCATTGGGGCTACTGATCGCCGGCGCGACGGGTCCCGGGAGGGGCGGGTCGGGTGACCCGCCCACCGGAGGCATGGTGTGCCGCTCCCCTGACCGGCATGGTGCGCGACGGGTCCCGGCACGCCGCGCCGCGCCACCCGCCTTGATGCATAGCAGCCCAGCTTTTGTTGCACTGCAACATCGCGCATTTGCTGATATGGTAACGGCGAATATCCGACGGGGTCATCAACATCATGCTCGCTTCCTGGAAAACCAAATATGGCAGCCGCCGCGTCAAGCAGGCCCCGCCGACCATCGAGGAGGCGCTGACCGCGGCCGAATGCATGAGCAGCGACGCAGAGCAGCAGGTCGAGATCGCCGCTTCGCTCCTGGGCGTCGAGGCCGACGAGGTTCGCGAAGTCGCCCGCAAGATGAAGAAGCAGAACGAGCGCCGGCTCACGCTGTCGATCTCGCCGTCGGCGTCGTCCGAGCGCAGGATGCCTCCCCGCCCCGTGCTGGTCGAATACCGGGCCGCCAAGCGCCTGGTCGGCATGCGCTAGAGCAAAATGCGTTCGAGCGAAACGGCTCGTCAATTTGACGCAGTGGTACCAAAAGAACTTTGCGCTTCTTGGTGATTCGATCTGAAGGTGGAACACCCTGAGGGGGGAATCGGCGCCCGGGCATTTTCCAGAGAATGCGGGCGCCCTTGTCCGCCGAAAAGGCGCGGAACCGCAGGCGGGGCGAAAAATCGAGCCCCGCGGCCGCGGTAGGCTGCGCTTCGATCGAAGCGCAATGTTCCCTGCCTTCCTGTTTCGACGTCGTCTGCCTGATCGAAAAGTCGATCGGCCTTGCCGGAAACGGCTTCAGCCGCCTCCTGCCTGGCGCCGCGGACGCGGTGGGGCCGCCCCCGCCCCGCCGAGGATCGGCCTCCCCGGCACGGACAACACCCCATCCCCTGCGACGCCAAAATCCTGCCGTCGCCCGTACGGATCGGCTTGCGTCAAGGCTGCAGGCTGACGGCGTTCGGCCGATGGAACGGGCATGTCCCGCCGGGACGCACGCCCGTCCGCCTTCGCAACCCTGCCGTGCGGCACCCTTCAGCGCGCTGCGGCCGTCTTTTTCGGCGGAGCCTTCCTGCGGGCCTGCCCGAGCCCCATCTGCTTGGCGAGATCCGAGCGGGATTTGGCATAATTCGGGGCAACCATCGGATAATCGGCCGGCAGGCCCCATTTCGCGCGATATTCATCCGGCGTCATGTTGTAGTGCGAGCTCAGATGGCGCTTCAGCGACTTAAATTTCTTACCGTCCTCAAGACTGATGATGTAGTCCGGCGTTACTGATTTCTTGATCGCAACCGCGGGAATCTGCTGCACCTCGGCGGGGGCTTCCTCGCCTCGGCCTTGCGCGAGCCGCATCAATGCTGAATGGACGTCCGCAATCAATTTCGGAAGATCGATATGCGCGACGCTGTTGTTGGATACGTAAGCGGATACGATATCCGCTGTAATGCTGACACTGTCGTCATCCATCTTGATATCTCCGTTCGAATGTCATGAACTAGTCCCCACGGCTGCATAGATCATTTTGCCAAGTTTAAACAAGCACATTGCGGTGGAGTTACACCTTTCAAGCAATAAAATTCGAGACTAAGAGGAGCGCTTTCGTCTCCCCGTAAAGATTATCACGCTCCTCGCCGCCTCGCCGGTCCGACATGAAGAGGCTCGCCCCGCTCCGGCGTTTCCGGGCCGCGCGGCAAGATTGCGCGCCGTTTCATGTCTGTCGCTATACCTTTTCAGACACAATGTGACGTCTGGAAACATGCCTTTATTCAAGTTTAGACAGGAAATACCGGGTTCGATCGCCGATCGTCCAGTATCGCCCTCCATTCATTGCTTTCAGAACGAGGAGGCACGGGGCTCGGCGGGCTCGAGAGGAAGCGAGCGCCGGCCTTCAGGCATTTCGCCAAACCGTCATAACCCGTTGATATTCCTTATATTTGCCCCGAATAGGCACGATTTCCTCCGGCCGGACCGCCACGGCTTGCGGCGATTTGTCACGAAGCGGCGGGAAATACCGTCCCGGGCGGTCCGTCGAGCCGCCGCGCGCCTCCCCGGCGGCCGGCCGGCCGGCTCGCCTCGACGCCGATCGGCATCGCCGCAACCGGCCCCGTCCGGCAGGCCGCCGGGGAGGCGGCGGGGTGACGGCCGCGAGGTACAGCCGTGCCCCTCCGGGTATTTGGAGGGAACCGTTACGGTCAAGTCTCAGTTAATACCCCGTTGAGATAACGAATTCGCATCTGCAGATGCTGTCCGAAACGCATATTGCGATAGGAGCAAGCACCATGAGCGACGACATCGATCATGTTACGAATCGCACTCCATTTGCCAGGCAAAGCATTAGATTGGCGATCAGGAGCATTCTACGTACGATGCGGGGCTCCGGCCCCGAATTGACCTATTTCGCCAGCCGCGTTCTGGATGGCGACGGACGCCCTTTCACCGGCCTGGACAGGACCGATATCGCCCGCGCAGCCGAAGAGGCGATCCTCACCTATGAGCCTCTGATCGATATCGAGGCCGTCGACGTCGAGATGACGCCGGCCGGTGCGGTGGCGGGCCTCACCATACGCTATCGCACCAGCGATTCCGGCGCCGCCGACGCCGTCCGCGTCGACTTTCCGCCGGCCCATGCCTCGGAAGCCCGGTGAGGAGCAGGGACGCGGCCGATGGCGGACCGGCCCTGCGGACGACGCGCCCGAGATGCCCGACCTGCCGCCGCTGCGCCCCCTCCCCTGCGCTTCGCCGCTCAGGTGCTCCTGTGTGAGACCACCTGGTCGCGGCCGGCCCCCTTCGCCGCATAGAGCGCCTTGTCGGCGCGGGCGAGAAGCTGGTCGAGGCTCGTCTCGCCCGGCGCCTGCTCGGCCAGCCCGATGCTGATCCGCACCCCCACCTCTCCGACGCCGGAGCGGACGGGAGAGGCCGCGACCTCGGCCCGCAGGCGCTCCGCCGCCTCGAGCGCCGCCTCGAAGCCGAGGTCGCGGAACAGGATCGCGAATTCCTCGCCGCCGAGGCGGGCGCTGAGGTCGCGATTGCCGACGGCCTTGCGGATCGCGAGGGCGACCCTGCGGATCACCTCGTCTCCGACCTGATGCCCGTAGCTGTCGTTGATCGATTTGAAATGGTCGATATCGAGCATCAGCACATGGGCCGGCCGCGACGCGGCGGCCGCATCCTCCAGGACCGCACGACCGGCGGTGAAGAAATGCCGGCGGTTGTTGAGCCCGGTCAGCGGATCGGTGACGGCGAGGCGCCGGAGTTCCTGCTCGACCAGATGTTGCGCGGTGACGTCGTGCAGCAGCCAGATCCTGCCGTTGCGGCCGCTGCCGAGGATCGGATGGGTGTCGACGTCATATTGCTGGCCGCCGAGATCCCATGTCGCCCTCACGGCGTAGTTCGGATCCTGCTGCAGGGGACTGTAGATCTCCAGGAGCGAGGCCGCGTTGAGGCAGCGCTGGCGCAGATTCCTCATCGGCACCGCGATTTCCGCCGCGGAGACCTCGCCTTCCGCGATGCCGAGCAGATCGGCGGCGGGCTTGTTGACGAGGCCGATCTGCCGCACGCCTTCGAGCACGATGATGCCGGTGGCGACGCTTTCGAACAGGTCGTGGAAACGCTCGCCGGCAACGCGCTGGCGCCGGATGACGTCCCGGTCGTACAGGATCTGGCCGAAGAGGGCGGCGAGGCTCGCGACGTCGTCCGGCCGCCGGCCGGCGGGCGCCGGCGGAACGCCGCCCTCGCACCAGAGCAGGAGGATGCCGCTGCGCGGCGCGCCCAGGGCCGGAACCGGCACCAGGCGGAGTTTGCCGGCAGGCCGGACCAGCGAGGCCGCCAGCTCCGCCGGGATGTGGAATGGCGCGGCGGCAGCCGGTCCCCTCGTCCAGTTCGCGGCTTCGAGGCCGGTGGCGGCCAGCGAGAACGGCTTCACGGCCGCGGCCGGATCGACGGCCAGGGGAAGCGCCAGCCCGTCCTCGCCCGCCTCGAAGGCGAGGGCGGCGTCTGCGCCGGTCAGGCTGCGGGCGAGCGACGCGAGCGCCGTCAGGCCATGATGCTTGCTCTCGTAAATCAGGGCGCTCTCCTGCGCGAGGCCGTCGTCAACCGACGCCGACCGGCATCAGATAGCGCTCGAACAGGGGAATGAGCCTGTCCGGCGCCGTCATGTGGGGAAGATGTCCCTCGGCGTCGACGATATCGAGCGTGGAGCCGTCGATATGGGCGTGCAGCCAGCCGGCGACCGCCGGCGGAACGGCAATGTCCCGGCGTGCCTGGATGATATGCGCCCTGTTCCGCAGTCCGCGGACCACGCTCCGCATGTCCGACTGGAAGATCATCCGCGCCGTGGCGAGGGCGATGTCGGGCCGCATCAGGAACAGGGTCCGCGAGAATTCGCTGATGGCGGCGCGGTCCGGCACGCCGACGACGAGGGGCACGAAGCCCGCCGCCCAGGCCTGGAAATTCGCCGCCATGCCGTCATAGAGGCCGTCGAGATCCGGCTGCTCGAAGCCGCCGTGATAGTCGCCGTCATTGAGATAGCGGGGCGAGCCGCCGACGAAGAGGAGGCGCTCGAACAGCGCGGCCCGGCCGGCCGCCGCCGCCGCTCCGATCATGCAGCCGACGGAGTGGCCGATATAGATGCAGGTGCCGAGCTTCAATTCGCCGAGGATATCGAGGAGGTCGTCGGCATGGCCGAAAATGGAGGTGTGCCGCCTCGGATCGTAATTCGCCTCGCCGTCCGGGCCGGCGCCCGCGAAGTCGAAGGAGACGACCCGGCAATGATCGTCGAGCCAGTCGCGCACGCCGGACCAGGCGGTCTGGTCCGTGCCGAAGCCGTGGCCGAGGACGACGGTGAAGCTGCCGCGGCCGGTCAGGCGCCCATGCAGCTTGTCGAACCTACCCGGCATGTCGCTGGCTCCGTGATCCCCTCGGCATACTGTAACGGAAGCCCGGAATAATTTGCACCATCCAAAACGGGCGAAACGCCGCTGCCTCTCCCGGCCCCTCCAGGGCAGGAGGGAGGGCCCGTCACCACGAATGGCGATCCCGCTCCGCGCCCGTTTGGTTGCCGCGCCTTTCCCGCCCCGTCAGCCTTGGCCCGTGACGGTTCAGGATTTGTCATTGCCGGGGCCTGCCCCGGCAATCCAGCGGGCCGCCTGCCGTCGTTCTCGATGAAGTCGGGATAGGCGGGGACGAGCCAGGGTATGACGGAATTGCGCCTCCTCTCGTCTCAGCTCCCGCTGCGCCCTCCGATGCCCTCCGGATGCCTCCAGCCCGAATTCCCCGCCGCCCGACGGGGCGCGGAGAACCGCGAGGCTGATCGCCTTCAAAATAAATCGTGGCCAAATCTTGTCATGAAATGCGTATATTTTTGTATATTTTGTATAAAAATTTTTATGTTATAAAAATAGCGACGTATTATTTGAATAATTATGCCGCATCTGTGACCTTTTTGCTACACGGCGCCCCGAAAATGCTGCGATCTATAGTTGATCGCCACTGCGACTATTGTAAGCGCCGGCGGTGTTCAGCAATGTCCCGACATCGATTCATCGATGGATCCTGTCTCTGCGAAGGAGCCACGGGTGGGGGCCGGAGAATCGATGTAACTGTTTTGGAGGTCATCTCATGACGACGAAATCACTTCTCCTCGCCGCCGCCGCCGGCCTCGCCGTTATCGGCGGCGCCCAGGCTGCCGATCTACCCATGACGAAGGCAGAGCCTGTCGAATATGTGAAGGTCTGCTCGGAGTTCGGGCCCGGCTTCTTCTATATCCCCGGCACCGACACCTGCCTGAAGATCAGCGGCAACATCCGCGCCGACTACACGTTCAACAGCCTGTCGAGCCGGACCACCACCGGCAGCAAGCGGTCGCTCGGCCAGAGCTCCTTCCAGGGTCGCGCCCAGATCGGCTTCGACGTCCGTACCGACACCGATTACGGCCTGCTGCGCACCTATTTGCTGATCGACGCCGCGACGGGTAACTCCAACGGCCAGTCCTGGCAGGCCGGCAACGTGTCCGGCTCCAGCGTGTATGTCGACAAGGCCTATATCCAGTTCGGCGGCCTGACGGCCGGTTACGCCGAATCCTTCTACGCCTTCTACGACAACTACTATGGCGATACTTTCTTCGCGCCTTACTTCGGTTCGGGCGGCACCGGCACCAAGGAATTGCTGGCCTATACCGCCCAGTTCGGCGGCGGCTTCAGCGCGACGCTGTCGATCGAAGATCCGGCAGCCTATCGCAACGGCGTGGAGAGTTCGAGCAGCACGCTGACGAATGCTGGCACCAAGATGCCGAACATCATCGGCAACGTGCTGTATGACGGCGCATGGGGCAAGGCCCAGATCATGGGCGCTCTCCATCAGACCGACGTTCTCGGCGTGAGCGACAGCAGCGGCACCTCCAGCAAGTGGGGCTTTGCGGTCGGTGCCGGCGTCTCGGTCAACATCCCGGCCCTGACCGGCGGCTACATCGCCGTCGAAGGCGACTATGCCGACGGCGCCAACGCCTTCACCGGCGTTTCGGACAACCAGTATTCGCCGGCCGGCGCGCCGAACGCCTATGACGCCTATGTGGTCGACGGCAGCCTGAAGACGGCGAAGAGCTGGGCGGTGACCGGCGAAGCCGGCTTCAACATCACCCCGCAGTTGAAGGCGATGATCTTCGGCAGCTACGGCCATTACGATGCGCCGGCGACCTACAACGACTTCACGGTCTACCAGGTCGGCGCCCAGCTGAGCTACCAGATCGTCAAGAACCTGACGATCGGCGCCGAAGTCTATTACGCCAACACCAAGTCCGACCAGGGCAGCGAGAACATCGTTGCCGGCGAGAGCGACGCGGTGCTGACGAAGGCCACGACGGACGCCATCGTCGGCGGCGTCCGCATCATCCGCTCGTTCTGATCGGTTTCGATCCAGCGACAGAAGGCCCGGCTCCGGCCGGGCCTTTCCTATGGTGCGCCCAGCGCACCCTCGGAGCAGGAAGTCCGCTCTCGGGCTGCCGCAGCGAACGGCCTGAAGCGCAGACGCGGCGGGGTCGGCCGGCCGCGGCAAGGAAGCGTGGCCCATCGCCCGCGAGACGCTTTGCGAGACCGGGACGCACGGCGCGGTCAAGTAATGTCTCTGATCTATGGAAGTCTGCGTCGGATTCCGCGCGCTTCTCGAGCCTCAGCATAAAAATTAGGAACAGCGCGGGAGAGGCAACAGAAGCCTATTGACCCGCAGGACTCCGCTCGACCTCCCCGAGTCGGACATAAAATCTTATTGTTCCGAAATGTATAAATATTTATATTCAATAGAAATGCATAAATACGCTGAACTCTCATACTGATTCGTCACTATTCCGCCTTAGTCGGACGACAAAACTTGAACCGTTCAATATCCTCCAAGACATTGAGCGCGCCACCGCAAGAAGTTCGCGAGACCCATTGCAACGGCATCGCCCCGCGTCGATCGGATCGGCGCGGGGCGTTTTCGTTGTCCGGCGCGATCAGGCCTCCGGCGCTGCGGGCGAGGCGTTCTGCTGCGCGATGTAGCTGTCCAGCGCGCTGGCGGCATTGAGCATGTGGGCGCGCATCCGCCGCCCGGCCTTGTCGCCGTCGCCTTCGGCGATGGCCCGCATCACCGCGTCATGTTCTTCACGCGACCGCGCCAGACGGCGCTCCAGGCGCAGCTGCATCCGGCGGAAGGCATTCAGCCGCGTCCGCACGGCCGCCATCTGCTCGGCGAGGAAGTCGTTGTGCGCGGCGCGGTAGATCGCCTCGTGGAACGCGCGGTTGAGCGCGTCATAGGCGTCGACATCGCCTTTCGCCACCACGGCTTCGCTCGCCTCGTGGATGCGCAGCAGCCGGCTGCGCTCGGCCGGCGTGATGCGATAGGTCGCCAGGCGCACGCAGACGGCCTCCATCTCGGCCATCGTCTCGAACAGGCCCATGATTTCGTCCGCGGTGACCCGGCGGACGATGACCCCGCGGCGCGGGCGGACCTCGACCATGCCGCTGGCGGCGAGCTGGCGCAGCGCCTCCCTGACCGGCGTGCGCGACACCCCGTGCTGGGCGGCGACCTGCTGTTCGTCCAGCGTCGCGCCGGGCGCGAGCTCGCCCGAGGAGATGGCGTCGATCAGCGCGTTGCGGATGCGGTCGGACAGCAGGCCGGCATCGTCTTTCGGATCGGCCTCGGCCATGTCACCCTCCCGCGATGGCGCGGACGGCGAGTCCCTCCCCCGGCAATTGTCCCGCCGGGGTGAAGATCGCCAGCAGCACGGCCTCGCCGATCGCGGCGGCGCCCCTCGTCGATCGCGGCTTCTCAGACTGTCGGATAGCCATGCGCTCTCTCCCGATGTATTCGAACCTTCGCCGATCACGATGAATTGTATGCACAGACTTGCATTGACGGCAAGTTTGAATACAATATCGCCACTCAACCCACAGGAGTGGATGCGGTGCGGCAATGGGATACGCGCAAGCGCCAGCGTGAGGAACGCGTCGCGGCCGGCGCGGCTTTCGCAACCGGGAAGCTGATCGATCCGGAACGGCTGGTCGATTTTCTCGAGGCGGTGCTGAGGCCGGGCGATCGCGTCTGCCTGGAAGGCGACAATCAGAAACAGGCCGACGTGCTCGCCCGCGGGCTCGCGGCCATGGACCCGGCGCGGATCCACGACCTGCACATGGTGCAGTCGGGCGTCGTGCTGCCCGAGCATCTCGATATCTTCGAGAGCGGGATCGCCAGGCGGCTCGACTTCTCCTATTCCGGCCCGCAATCGGCGCGGATCGCCCGCATGCTGTTCGGCGGCAAGGTGCAGCTGGGCGCCGTCCATACCTATCTCGAACTGTTCGCGCGCTATTTCGTCGACCTGACCCCGCAGGTGGCGCTGATCGCCGCCGTGAGCGCCGATCGCCACGGCAATCTCTATACCGGCCCCAACACCGAGGACACGCCGACGGTGGTCGAGGCGACGAGCTTCGGCAGCGGACTGGTCGTCGCCCAGGTCGGCCGCATCGTCGACACGCTGCCGCGCGTCGACATTCCCGGCGACCAGGTGCATTTCGTGCTCGATGCCGGACGCCCCTTCTATGTCGAGCCGCTGTTCACCCGCGATCCGGCGGCGATCACCGAGACCCAGATCCTCACCGCGATGATGGCGATCAAGGGGTTGTACGAGCCCTATGGCGTGCGCCGGCTGAACCACGGCATCGGCTTCAACACCGCCGCGATCGAATTGCTGCTGCCGACCTATGGCGAGAGGCTGGGGCTGAGGGGCCGGATCTGCACGCATTGGGCGCTCAACCCCCACCCGACGCTGATTCCGGCGATCGAGGCGGGCTGGGTCGAGCAGGTGCATTGCTTCGGCTCGGAAGTCGGCATGGAGGACTACCTGGCCGCGCGGTCCGACATCTTCTTCACCGGTCCCGACGGATCGCTGCGTTCCAATCGCGCCTTCAGCCAGACGGCGGGCCTCTACGCCTGCGACATGTTCATCGGCTCGACGCTCCAGATCGACCTGGCGGGCCACTCCTCGACGATCACCGCCAGCCGCATCGCCGGCTTCGGCGGCGCCCCCAACATGGGCTCGGATGCCCGCGGGCGGCGGCATCCGAGCGCGCCCTGGCTGCGCGCCGGCGCGGAGGCCGATCCCGATACCCCGGCGCCGCTGCGGCGCGGCCGCAAGCTCGTCGTGCAGATCGGCGAAACCTTCGGCGAGGGCAACGCGCCGCTGTTCGTCGAGAAGCTCGGCGCGCTGGAACTGGCCGAAAAGCTCGATCTCGAACTGGCGCCGATCATGGTCTATGGTGACGACACCACGCATATCGTCACCGAGGAGGGCATCGCCAATCTCCTGCTGTGCCGCGACGCGGTCGAGCGCGAGCAGGCGATCCGCGGGGTCGCGGGCTTCACCGAGGTCGGCCGCGGACGCGATCCTGCGATCGTGGCCCGCCTGCGCGAACGCAAGGTCATCCAGCGGCCGGAGGATCTCGGCATCGATCCGCTCGATACGAGCCGCAACATGCTGGCCGCGCGCTCGATCAAGGATCTGATGCTCGCCTCGGGCGGGCTCTACCGGCCGCCGAGCCGCTTCCGCAACTGGTAGGAACGAGATTGGTAGGAACGGGACATGGAAGTTCTCCATTTTGACCTCGCGGCGCCGATCCCGGCGCGCGGCACCCGCAGGATGGCGCTGGTCGGCGTCGTCGCCTCGGGCAATCTCGAGGTGCTGGTCGAACGGGGCGGCGCGGCGGACCGCTGCAGCATCGAGATCAACACCGCGGCGCACGGATTTGGCGACCTCTGGGCAGCGGTGACGGCCGATTTCGTCGCCCGGCGCGCGGCGGGCGGGCTGCGCATCGCCGTCAATGACGGCGGCGCCCGGCCCGACACCGTGTCGCTGCGCCTCGCCCAGGGCGTCCGCCTGATGGAGGACCCGCAGCCATGAGCGATCAGCGCCGGAGCTGGTACGAGGCCGGAGCGCGCGAGCGCGTCGCCGCGCTCGTCGATGCCGCAAGCTTCACCGAATATGTCGGCCCGGAGCGCCGGGAGATCAGCCCGCATCTCCGCCTCTTCGATCTGCCGGCCCAGTTCGACGACGGCATCGTCGTCGGCGCCGCCACCCTCGGCGGGAAACCGATCCTGGTCGCCGCGCAGGAGGGCCGCTTCATGGGCGGCGCCTTCGGCGAGGTGCACGGCGCCAAGCTGACGGGCCTGCTGCGCGCGGCCAAGGCGACGGCGCGCGACGTCGTGATCGCCTTCGACACCGGCGGCGTGCGCCTGCAGGAGGCGAATGCCGGCGAGGTCGCCATCGCCGAGATCATGCGCGCGCTGATCGAGGCGCGCCTGGCGCAGGTGCGCGTCGTCGGGCTGATCGGCGGGCGGGCGGGCTGCTTCGGCGGAGGCGGGCTGATCGCCGGCTGCTGCTCGACGCTGATCGTCTCGGAGCAGGGGCGCATCAGCGTCACCGGCCCGGAGGTGATCGAGACCAACAAGGGCGTCGAGGAGTTCGATTCGCGCGATCGCGCCTTCGTGTGGCGGACGATGGGAGGCAAGCACCGCATGCTGATCGGCGGCGCGGACGTCTTCGTCGACGATGACGCGGCAGCGTTCCGCGATGCGGCGCTCGCGGCCCTCGACCGGCCGGTGCGCCTCGACCTCGACACGCTCGCGGCCGAGCAGGCCCGGCTGGAACGCCGCATCGCCCGCTTCGGCGGCGCGGCCGACGCCACGCAGATCTGGAGCGCGCTCGGCATCGACCGTCCGCAGGCGGTGCCCGACCTGCCGGCCGCCGACTTCGCCGCCCTGGCCGCCACCCGACGGGAGAGCGCCGATGACGCCCGCTGAGATCCTCGACGGCCTGTTTCCGGCCGGCCATGCCGTCACCCGCGACGGCGACCTGCTGTCCGGCCGCGGCACGTTGCGCGGCGGCGGCGGCGTCCATGTCGTCGGCGCGGTCGGCCATGCGCCGATCGGCATCGACGAGGCGATCCGCCTGTCCGCCGCCATCCTCGGCATCGTGCAGGGCGGTGACGACGCCCCGATCCTGTTCCTGGCCGACACGGCGAGCCAGCGCATGAGCCGCCGGGACGAATTGCTGGGACTGAACGAATATCTCGCCCATCTCGCCAAGTCGCTGCAGCTGGCGCAGGCCCATGGGCACCGCACCGTCGGCCTGCTCTACGGGGGCAGCGCCGCGGGGGCGTTCATCGCGACGGGGCTCGCCTGCGGGACGCTGGTGGCGCTGCCGGGCGCCCGTCCCGAGGTGATGGACCTGCCGTCGATGGCGCGCGTCACCAAGCTGCCGATCGAGGTGCTCGAGGCGAAGGCCAAGGCGACGCCGGTATTCGCGCCGGGGGTCGACAACCTCGTCCGCATCGGCGGCATCGCCGCCGTCTGGGATCCTGCCGAGGATCTCGCCGGCCGGCTGGAGGCGCTGCTGGCCGGGCCCGAGGCGGGCGACGAGCGCGCGGCGGCCGGCGCGGCCCGCGGCGGGCGGCCGAAGGCGGCCGTCATCGCCGACGAGATCGTGGCGGCGGCGCGCGCGTGATGCGGATCGAGCGGCACGACATCGTCCATCTCGATCCGGCGGCATGGCCCGAGATCGTCGCTGACCACCCGGCCCTGCAGGCGGTCCCGGAAATTGCCGGCTGGACCGGCGCAACCCGTCCGCTGATCGCGCGGCGCCCCGCCTGCGGCGACCGGGCCGGGATGGTGCCGCTCGGGCTCGCGCTGCCGCCCGCGCTCGGCAAGCGGCGGCTGGCGCTCGGCGTCCGGCCGGACGCGATCGCCGCCGTCGCCCCGCCCCCCCGGCTGGCGGATGCGGCCGCGGCGGCGCCCGCCGGATGGCGGGACACCATCGCGGCCCTGGTGGCGGCGGCCCCCGCCACCCGATGTTTCGGCAGCCTCGCCTGGACCTGGCTGACCGGCCTGCCCTATGGCTCCGCGACGTCCGACATCGATCTGCTCTGGCGCGTCGCCTCCCCCGATCGCGCTGCCGGTCTCGCGGCGGCGATCACCACGATCGAGGCGCGGGCGCCGATGCGGCTCGACGGCGAGTTCGTCACGCCGCGCAACCTGGCGGTGCAATGGCGCGAATGGGCCTCGGCGGCCCCCGAAGTGCTGGCGAAATCGGCGGATGATTGCCGGATGGCGCCGCGCGCCATGCTGTTCGCATGACCGCGCTGCGGCGCCCGGCGCCCTGGCAGGGGGCGGAAGCGATCGGGCAGGCGGCCCGGGACTGCCTGCGGCTCGAGATCGCGACCTATCCCAAGCCGGGGCTGGTCAGCCCGGTCGACAGCGGCGCCCATGACGACATGGACGCCGCCATCATGAACCGGAGCGCCGATGCGCTCATGCCGTTCTTCGCGCGGCTGGCGGCGGCCGGCGCCGCCGGCGCGGCCATGGCCGGGCTGCGCACCATCGGCATCGAGGCGGAGACGGCGATGATGGCCGCGACCGGCGGCGTCAACACCCATCGCGGCGCCATCTTCGGCATGGGGCTGCTCTGCGCGGCGGCGGGCTTTCGCGCCCGCTACGGCGCGCCGGGAACCCTCGGATCGATCGTCATGCATCGGTGGGGGCCGGACATCGCCCAGGGGCCGGTGGCGCTGCGCAGCCATGGCACCGCGGTGGCGCGCCGCTATGCGGCGGGCGGCGCCCGCGCCGAGGCGGCCGCCGGCTTCCCGTCGCTCTACCACATCGCCCTGCCGGCCCTGGCCGAGGGCCGCCGCCTGGCGCCGGCCGACGCCGAGGCCGCGCGCGTCCATGCGCTGATGGCCTTGATCGCCGGGGTCGAGGACACCAATCTGCTCTATCGCGGCGGCGCCGCGGGGCTGGTCTTCGCCCGGCAGCAGGCGCACGCCTTCCTCGCCGAGGGGAGCGTCGGGACGGCCGGCTGGCGCGCGCGCGGCATCGCCATCCACGAGGATTTCGTCGCCCGCCGGCTGAGCGCCGGCGGCTGCGCCGACCTGCTCGCAATGGCGCTGTTCGCCGGGCTCGACGCGCCGTGACGCTGGCGCTGCTGTGCTCCGGACAGGGCCATCAGGGCCCCGGCATGCTCGATCTGTTCGCCGAGGCGCCGATCCTCGCCACGGCGGGCGCCCTGCTCGGCCACGACGTGCGGGCCTTCCTCGACACCGCCGGCGAGGAAGCGCTGCATGCCAACCGCGCGAGCCAGATCCTCTGCGTCGCGCGCGGCCTGGCCGCGGCGGCGTGCCTCGCCCCGAAGGGCCCCCTGCTCATCGCGGGCTACAGCGTGGGAGAGATGACCGCCTGGGGCGTGGCCGGCGTCTGGCCGCCGGAGCGCACGCTCCGGCTCGCCGCCCGGCGGGCCGAGCTGATGGATGCGGCGAGCGGCGCGGACGACGGGCTCGGCTATGTGCGCGGCCTGCCGCGGGAGCAGGTCGCCCGGCTCGCCGCGCGGTTCGATTGCGCCATCGCCATCGTCAATCCCGGCGATCTCTTTGTGATCGGCGGCCCGCGCGAAGAGGTGGCCCGATGCTGCCGGGCGGCGCTGGAGGCCGGGGCGGCGGCGGCGCGTGCCATCGCGGTGCGGGTCGCCTCGCACACGCCGCGCCTGTCGGGCGCCGTCGCGCCGTTCCGCGCCGCCCTCGAAGCCTCGCAGCCGGGCCGGCCGGCCCGGGACAGGACGCTGATCGGCGCCGCGGACGGCGCTGTCGTGGCCGGCGCCGCCGGCCTGGCGGGGCTGGCGGCCCAGCTCGCCGCCACGATCGACTGGGCGGCGGTGCTGGAGGCGATGGTCGAACGCGGCATGACGCGAGTGCTCGAACTCGGCCCCGGCACCGCCCTCGCCGACATGGTGCGCAGCGCCTATCCCGCTCTGGACGTGCGCGCCATCGACGATTTCCGCAGCCTCGACGGCATCCAGGCCTGGCTCGCCCGCTGAGAAGGGCATCCCGGAAAGACGATGGGTGGGCCGGGCGCGCCTTTCGGCAGGCGCACGCACCGGCGGTCTCTCTGTAGACGTCGCCGCCTTCCGCTGTCGCCGCCTAGACCAGCTCGACGCGCAGCTTCTTGCCGACAGCGGCGGCGGCGCGCTGCACGGTCCTGAGGTTCACGTCGCCGTCTTCCGGATCGAGCAGGTGATCGAGCTGTGCACGGCTGGTCTCCATCCGTTTCGCCATGTCGACCTTGCTGATCCCCTGCGCGATCATCTGTTCCCTGATCTGCCAGGCAAGGATCTGGCGCGCGGTGTTTTCGACCGCCTCCTCGTGAATGCCCTCCTCCTTCAGGAAATCGTCGAAGGACGATCCGATATGCTTGCCGATGCGCTTGCCGGTCATTGTTCAATCTCCTTTTGCCGTTTGCGGGCCATTTCGAGATCCGATTTTGGTGTCTTCTGCGTCTTCTTGACGAAGCCGTGCAGCAGAACCATGCACCCATCCGCGACGCAGAAAATCACGCGCGCGATCCGGCCGTCCGTCAGGTTGCTGCGCACTTCCCACAGACCGCCTTTCAGCGAGCGGACCAGGGGCATGCCGATCGGCCAGCCGAACTCCACCAGGTGGATGTCCAAGCCGACGATCCGACGGTCCGCCACGGGTAGATCCTTGAGCCAGTCCCTGACCGGCTCCGCCCCCGAGGAAGACCGGTAAAACACTGCCGGAAGTTGTTCGATCGCTGGCCCCATATGTATGGTTCTTAGTACAATGTACTGTTTAGAGTACATGCCGTCAAGGTCCGTTTGGACGCTCAGCCAGCAGGCCGATTGAACCGCCATAGCCGCCTCGTCGCGGTTTCTCATCCTGTTTGTCGCGCGGCACTCCACCGGCGATGCAGGCCTTCGGGGCGCACGAACAAAACACGTACAAATCTTGACATCCGCCCTTTGCCATGGCCTACTTTGTTCCGGAACGAAGCGCGGCGGGGCCAAGGTTCGCGATACCGCCCCGTGCCTTCCACCCACTCCGGCCGATCCCGGTTTATGCCTGCGGCGCGCCAGCCGCATCAAGGCGCTTGTCCGTTTCGTCCTGGCTTGGAAACCAGGACGGGGCCGGCGCTAAGAGGGATCGCTGCAGACCGCCCCATTGCGTCTTCTTCAGGCGCAATGCCGGGACCGCCGACATCCGGTAGCGCCGGGTGTGCGATCACCCGGCCGTCAGGTCTGCACACGGGGCTCGATGAGGAACGTGCCGGGATCGGGCCGCCTTCGGGCCTGCCCTCGATCCCGCGCGAGACAGGAGAGGCGCCGGCCGCCTGCCGAACCGTTCGCGAGAATGGGAGGGCGGGCCTTCCAGGCCGGATCGCCTTGTCGGACGCCGGCGGCCGGCAAACCCGGCCCGCAGCGTCCGCGGCCGCAGCAGCACGGGGACCCGGCTGTTCGGCCGGCGGGGTGCGGCGAAGATATAAGCCGTCCGCCAAGGCCCCTGTCCCGCCCGTTCCGTGGGTGAGGCCTGCGTCCCGACTGGCTTCCCTGGCCCGGAAGCGGTGAAGGGCGCGTGGCCTGTCCGGCGTGGCTGGTGATGGAGGGAACCGTGCCCTCCGGCGCCGGCGATGCCTTCCGTCCGGCAATCCGGGTTCAGGCCGAAGGCTTGGTCCGGATCGATGGGAAACAGCCGGGCCTCGGCGCGTTGCCTGTTGGCGCGTCCCGGCCCGGCGGGAAAGGGGCGACGGCGGCCTTGCACAACATGCCAGGCCACGATTCCTCACGACCACGATCCTACACCGCACCACGGCTGCCACCAGACCAGCCGTCGTCGCCCCGATCTTCCCTTGCACAATCCGGCCCGCTCAGGGCGCGGCGATGAAGACGCATGCCCCATAGCCGGCGCATCGCTTCGACCGCAGGGCGCTGCGGTTCGGGGGCCTCTCCGCGACGGATTCCATCCTCACCACTGCGCCGCTCGGCGGGGATGACGGCAGTCCGCACGAGTGGCGGTAACCGTGCACCGGATCGGCGGGCCGCCGGCCCTCAAATACGGGATATCTGCAAGTCCGCTGCCGCCGAGGTTCCGGCGTCAGGTCCCGGTCCCGGATTTCCGCTATCCTCATCAAACGGCGGCCTCGGCATCAACAGAGATACAGTTTAACTTTGTTACCCCCGTCACCAATAGCCTCGAATTTCGGCAAAAATGCGTCATTCTCTTGAATTTCGGACCTTCACCCGCGTAATGTGACTTAATCACGTACCGTAATTATAAATTAATACCCCAGTTTAGTTTCGACGTACAACATTTAAAATTTCGTTTTTATTGAAGATAAATTCAAAATTACAAGCTCTGCAGGCTTCAATTTACGAAGATGGACATGCTAAACTTCGATGGAAGACTGCCCGCTCGCCGCGGTGCGGCCCTGGCTTTGCCGTGAAGACGGCCGGCTGCCATTTTCGTTCAGGAAGCCGTCATGAAGAAGCCGCGTATTGCCCTCCTGATTTCAGCCGCACCCTGTGCCTTGTCGAGCGCGTGGCGGGTTGACTCACGCTCGGGCGCCCGCCGGCGCAAGGCCAGCCCGCCCGTCATCGCCATGGCCGGCGCCCTGGCGCTGGCCATGGCCAGCCCGGCCTTCGCCGCCGACGGCGCGAACGGCACCCCCGGCACGGACGGAACCCCGGGGGCCACGGGCACCGCCAACAGCACGGCGCCGGACCATACCGGCGGTGACGGCTCATCGGGCAATGCCGGCGGGAATGGCGGCACAGGCGGCAATGGCGCCAATGGCGGCGCGGCGGGCGCCAAAGGCACCTCGGGCGCAACCCTGCCGACGGGGCCCTATAGCACCAGCGGCAACGTGACCGGCGGTGATGCGAGCAATGGCAATGCGGGCGGCGACGGCGGCACAGGCGGCGCGGGCGGCACAGGCGGCAGCGGCGGGGCCGGCGGCCTCGGCGGTGCGGCCGGGACTCTCAGCGGCGGCGGCGATGGCGGCGCCGGAGGGGTCGGCGGCGCCGGCGGCAGCGGCGGCCAGGGCGGAACGGGCGGCAACGGCTCGGTCGGCGGCATCGGCGGCGCCGGGCTGCAATCCAGCGTGAGCGGCGTCACCATCACCAATAGCGGCTTCAGCGTTTCCGGCGGAACCGGCGGTATCGGCGGCGCCGGCGGTGACGCAGGATCAGGCGGCGCCGGCGGCGATGGCGGCGTCGGCGGCGCAGGCGGGGGCGGGGCTGACGGCGGTACGGCTCCCGCCATCGGCTCGGGGGGAGACGGCGGCGATGGCGGCGCGGGCGGCGTCGGCGGCCAGGGCGGCGCTTCCGGCACGCAAGGGGGAACCGGCGGGAATGGCGGGGATGGCGGCGCCGGCATTGCCATCAACGACGGCACGATCATCAATATAAATGGCGGCACGATCAGCGGCGGCACCGGCGGGGATGGCGGTGCCGGTGGCGGGCTCGGCACCGGCGGCAGCGGGGGCACAGGCGGCCTTGGCGGCACGGGCGGCGTCGGCGGGGCTGGCGGCGGCACCGGCGACGCGGGCGGCGATGGGGTTTCCGGCGTTACCGGAGCCGACGGCACCGCCGGGACCGTCACCGGAACGACGATAGCCAATGGCGAAGCCGGCAATGGCGGCATCGCGATCAGCGGCAACAATCTTGTCATTCAGAACGGACAGGGCAGCACGATCCAGGGCGGCAATGGCGGCGCCGTCGGTCTGCTCGGCTCCGGCGGCATCGCGATCAGAGGCACCAATCTCACCATCGTGACCAGCGGCAAGATCGCCGGCGGCATGTCCGGTGACGGCACGACGCAGGCCAATGCCATCAAATTCCAGCCCAACGGCAACAACTCGCTCGAACTGCAAGCCGGTTATGACATCGAAGGCCACGTCAATGCCGCAGGCACCGTCGACACGCTCATTCTCGGCGGGGCGACCGATGCCACCTTCGATACCAGCCTGGTCGCCGCCATCTTTCAGCCCGGCGTGCAATATGCGGGCTTCGATGTGTTCAGGAAGACCGGTGACAGCGCCTGGACGCTGACGAACACGAGCACGGCCGTGATGGCCTGGACCATCGTCCAGGGCTCGTTCGTCATCTCGGCCGACGGTGCGCTCGGCGACGCCTCCGGCGCCCTTACCTTCGACAATACCACGGCGGTCTCGGGCGGCGTGGCACCGACGCTGGAGACGTCGGCGGACATCGAAAGCACACGGAACATCGTGCTGGCCACCAGCGGCACCTTCGAGACCGATACCGGCACGACGTTGACGCTGGACGGTGTCGTCTCCGGAGGCGGCGGCCTGGTCAAGACAGGCGCGGGTACGCTCGTCTTGGCCGGCACCAACACCTATTCGGGCGGCACGGCCTTGTCGGACGGTACGCTGTCGGTCGCCGCCGAGAACAATCTCGGCAATGTCTCGGGCGGGCTGACCTTCAACGGCGGCACGCTGGAGGTGACCGGCACGGGCTTCACCTCGACGACCCGCAGCATCATTTGGGGCGACAAGGGCGGCGGCTTCGACATCGACGCCGCCGGCAACGCGTTCACCGTCAGCCAGACCCTGACCGGTATCGGCGGCCTCACCAAGAGCGGCGCCGGCACGCTGGTGCTGTCGGGCGCCGACACCTATGCGGGGGCGACGACGGTTTCGGCGGGCACGCTGAAGGGCGGGGCGGCCAACGCCTTCAGCGCGGCAAGCGCGACGACGGTCGCCAGCGGCGCGACGCTCGATCTCGGCGGCTACAGCCAGGCGATCGGCTCGCTGGCCGGCGCCGGCACGGTGACCAACAGCGGCGGCGCGGCCGCGGCCCTCACCGCCGGCGGCGATGATAGCTCCACCACCTTCTCGGGCGTGATCGAGGACGGCACGAGCGCGACCGCCCTGACCAAGACCGGCACGGGCACGCTGACCCTGTCGGGCGCCAGCACCTTCACCGGGGCGACCACGGTCTCCGGCGGCGCCCTTGAGATCGACGGTTCGAGCGACAGCGCGACCACGGTCAAGTCCGGCGCCAGCCTGCAGGGCGGCGGCACCATCAAGGCCGGCGTCGGCATCGAGAGCGGCGGCCACCTCGTCGGTGCATCCGGCTCGACGCTGACGATGAACGGGCTGACGCTGGCGAGCGGCTCGAATGTCGACGTCACGCTGGGCACGCCGTCGTCGACGGCCCTGTTCGACGTCAAGGGCGACCTCACCCTCGACGGCACCCTCAATGTCAGCGACGCCGGCGGCTTCGGCGCCGGCGTCTACCGCATCATGGATTACGCCGGCACGCTCACCGACAACGGCCTCGCTATCGGCACCACGCCGGACGGGACCTCGGCCTCGGACCTCTATGTGCAGACGGCGGTCGATCACCAGGTCAATCTGGTCGACAGCAGCGGCGTCACCGTAAACTTCTGGAACGGCGGCACGACGGCACCGGACGGCACCATCCATGGCGGCACCGGCACCTGGACCACGACGGGCGCCAACTGGACGGACCAGGACGGCAATGCGCCCGGCCCGATGAAGCCGCAGCCGGGCTTTGCGGTGTTCGAGGCCGCGGCGGGCACCGTCACCGTCGACGACGACGGCGGCCTTGCCCCGGTGAGCGTCACCGGCATGCAGTTCGCGACCAGCGGCTACACCGTGACGGGCGATGCGATCACCCTGGCGCCGGCCAGCGGCGCGGCGATCATCCGCGTCGGCGACGGCACCGCGGACGGCAGGACGATGACCGCCACCATCGCCTCGGTGCTCGAGGGCACGGGCGGGCTGAAGAAGACCGATTACGGCACCCTCGTCCTCGCCGGCACCAATATCTATGCCGGCGGCACCACCATCGCGGCGGGCACGCTGTCGGTTTCGGCCGACGCCAATCTCGGCGATATCTCGGGCGGCCTCACCTTCGATGCGACCGGCGGGCCGCAGGACAGCGCGCCGACGCTGCAGACGACGGCGGACGTCACCAGCGCCCGCAGCGTGACGCTGACCACCAACGGCGCCTTCGACGCCGCGGCCGCCACCACGCTGACGCTGACCGGCACCGTCGCCGGGGCGGGCGGCCTGACCAAGGCGGGCGCCGGCACGCTGGTGCTCACCGGCGCCAACATTTATCAGGGCGGCACGCTGATCTCGGCCGGCACCCTGCAGGCCGCGGCGGCGAGCCTCGGCTCGGGCTCGATCGAGGACGATGCCGCCCTGGTGCTCGACCAGGCGAGCGACGATACCCTCGCCAATACCGTCACCGGCACCGGCACGCTCACCAAGACGGGCACGGGCATGCTCACCCTGTCGGGCAGCAATTCCTATGCGGGCGGCACCACGATCGAGGAAGGCACGCTCGCCGTCTCCGCCGACGCCAATCTCGGCGACGCCGCCAGCGGGGTGACCTTCTCCGGCGGCACGCTGGAGGCGACCTCCTCCTTCGCGACCACCCGCAGCTTCACCTTCGACCAGGCCGCGACGCTGCAGGTCGATGCCGGCGCCAGCCTCGTCGACGGCGGCAGTCTCGGCGGCACCGGCGCCTTGGCCAAGACCGGCACCGGCACGCTGGTGCTCAACGGCGACAGCAGCGCCTACACCGCCGCAACCACGGTCTCGGCCGGCAAGCTGGTGGTCGGCGACGATGCCTCCTCCGGCGCCAGCCTGGCCAGTATCGTCACGGTGCAGGACGGCGCGGCGCTCGGCGGCAAGGGCTCGATCGGCGGCCTCGTGGTCGAGAGCGGCGGCACCGTCGCCCCCGGCAATTCGATCGGCACCCTCACCGTCAACGGCAATGTCGTGTTCGACGCCGGCTCGATCTACGACGTCGAGGCAGACCCGGCCAGCGGCGACAGCGACCTCATCCATGCCACCGGCACCGCGACCCTCAATGGCGGCTCGGTGCTGCATCTCGGCCTCGGCGGCACCTACCAGGCGCTGCAGACCTACACCATCCTGGAGGCCGACAGCGGCGTCACCGGCACCTTCGCCACCATCAGTTCCAACTACGCCTTCATCGATCCGGTCCTCGGCTATACCGCCGACAGCGTGACGATGACGCTCGCCCGCAACGACGTCTCCTTCGCTTCGGTGGCTGAGACGCGCAACGAGGCGACGACGGGCGCGGCGGTCGACAGCCTGCCGCCGGGGACCAACGCGGTGTGGAACGCCGTCGCCGTGCTCGATGCCGCCGGGGCGCGGCACGCCTTCAACCAGCTTTCGGGCGAGGTGCACGCCTCGCTCGCCGGGCAGATGATCGAGGACAGCCGCTTCGTGCGCGAGGCCGCCCTCGACCGGCTGCGCGACGCCTTCTGTGCCACCGGCTTCGGCGCCAGCCCCGCCCGGCCGGATGCCGGCGGTATCACCGCCGGCGCCGGCTGCGAGGCCGATCCCGGCCGCTTCACCGCCTGGGGCCATGCCTTCGGCGCCTGGGGTCATGCCGGCACCGACGGCAATGCCGCCTCATCCTCGCGCTCGATCGGCGGCTTCGTCGCCGGCCTCGATGCGCCGATCTTCGACGACTGGCGCGCCGGCCTGCTGGCGGGCTACAGCCAGTCGAATGTCGACGTCGACGCCAGAGGCTCCTCGGCCACCAGCGACGATTATACGCTCGGCCTCTATGGCGGCAGGCAATGGGGCGCGCTCGCCCTCCGGCTCGGCGGCGCCTATACCTGGCACGACATCGACACCAGCCGCACGGTGGCCTTCGGCGGCTTCGCCGGCTATCCGCAGGCGAGCTACCATGCCAGTACGGCGCAGGCCTTCGGCGAACTCGGCTACCGGCTGACCAGCGGCGGCATCGGGCTCGAACCCTTCGCCAACCTCGCTTACGTCAACCAGCATGTCGACGGCTTCACCGAGGAAGGCAGCGCCGCCGCGCTCACCGCGTCCGGCCGCAACGAGGGGGTGACCTTCTCCACCCTCGGCTTCCACCTCGCCGGCACCTTCGAGACCGCCGGCCTGCCGGTCACCGCCAGGGCGACGCTCGGCTGGCGCCATGCCTATGGCGAGACCACGCCGACCTCGCTGTTCGCCTTCTCCGGCGGCAGCAGCCAATTCGAGGTCGCCGGCCTGCCGGTCACCCGCGACGCCGCCATCGTCGATGCCGGCCTCGATGTCCACCTCACGCCGAGCACCACCTTCGGCGTCAGCTATGGCGGCCAGTTCGGGCGAAACGCCATCGACCAGAGCGCGAAGGGTACGCTGACGGTCGACTTCTGAACGGGAAGAAGCCCCCATTCTCCTCGGAAACCCCGATGCCGGCGGGACCTCGGCAGACGGGACCATGGAGATTTTCGGAAGTTGGTTCGTGCTGCCTGCCATTCCGAATCCATTTTTTGGGCGTGGACTGGTGGCAGGTTTCCGCTTGTGCTAGCGTAGAAAGCATGATTTCGCCAAATCCGAGGACAGATGCCGTTGAGGCGCTGCCGCAGGAACCAGCAGGAATAGAAGATCCGCCGAAAAACGACGTTCCCATCGCCCCGGGGATCGTGACCTGCTTTCACACCCTCGAAGAAGGCCAGTTAGTTGGGGTCACAGTCAAAAGAGTCGAGGATTATGGCGCGTTCGCCGATGTTGATGGAGCGAACGGCGCGGTAGGACTGATTTTGATCGTTGAGATTTCGTGGACCCGTGTCTCTCATCCCACCGCATTCCTCTCGCCGGGCCAACGTCTCCAAGCAAAGATAATCCGGATCAGTCCCGACAGAAGCAAAGTCTCCCTGAGTCTGAAGGCTCTTCATCCGGACCCGTGGCAAGATATCGACATCAAATATCCATTGCAGTCGATGGTTACTGGCCGCACGCGCAGTATCTCGAACTACGGCTTCTTTGTCGAATTGGAACCGGGGGTGGAGGGGCTGGTCCGATTTCCAGAAATGCCCCAGCCAAATAGCGCCCCCTTTGTTGGTCAGCACGTTCGGGTACAAATCCTAGCCCTTGAACCGATGAAGCGTCGCATTCTACTGGGGTTATTGCCACCACAACAGGAGGCGGAACTCCGATGATGCGTCGCAGTTTCATGGGGTTAGCCGCATTTCCAGGAGGGCTTCCATACGGACGACCTACACATGCAGGCCCCCCTATCTAGTGGTCTGAATCTGACGCTTGGTTCCCGATCTGACGGAGCGGCGTAGCTTTCGGAACCAGCGGGCTTGAACTGAACGACGGCAACGGGGCACAAAGCTGCCGTCGTCTCTGCAATGCCCAGTTTGTTCTGGAGTGGTAGAAAACTGGCGTCCCGGAAGGACGCCAACTATATGTCCTAAATAATAGAATTTTCTAAATTATCTATAACTTCGTTTGATCATACCCCACCAATCACCCAAACAGTTGCGGCGATTTGCTACGAACAATGGCGAGCAGCGGTGGGACAAAAGCACACCGACGGCGGTATTCGCGGGCATCGCCATTAAATAGATTTCGTCGCGGAGTTACCACTCTTGCTGGCTTCTCTTTGGGCTTTCTGCTTTTCGCGTTTGGCCCGGCGTGCATCTTCAAGGCCCTGTTGAGCTGCTGTCGGTGTAGGCGCCCCGCCCTGCGCCGCCTCTGCACGTGCAAGATGAAGAGCTTTCTGGGAATCGTCTAGCCATGGCGGCACGTGCAGCGCAGATGGGTTATACAAGGGCGGCAGACTGACTTTTTTGGGCATTGGCCATAAGATGCCCTGCACGATCCCCTTGTATAATCAAAATCTGCCAAAATTGTCTCGCCTTGTAGAGGCGCCGGGCCTGGGGTGGCCACCCCAGGCCCGGCGGCGATCATCGGATCGTGATTCCCGAAGCCCTGGGGCTGTGGGGAAGCTGGATCGTGATCGCCTCTTCCTTCACCCCGTGTGGTTGATCGAACCTCGGGTTCGCGTAGCAAGGTTGGGGAGACGAAGATGGGCAAACTTAGCACAAAGTCCAAAATCAGTCAGGCCAGCACGGTAAAAGCTGGCTCCGTCAAAAAAGGAGGCATCGAACGCTCCGAGCCGGCGGCGGCCGCCCCCGTCAAAGACGCCGGCCGCTCAGCCGGCATCGATGTCGGCAAGGCCAAGCTGGACAGCGCCATTCACAATCAGAGTGGCGTGTGGGCGGATGAAAACGATGCGGCCGGCTGGCAAGCCGTGGTGGAGCGCTTCAAGGCCCAGGGCGTGACACGCGTCGGCATGGAGGCCAGCGGCGGCTATGAGCGGGGCATCGCCCAGGCTCTGCGCCAGGCGGGCTTCGAGGTGATCCTGCATCAGCCTATCCAGATGCGGGCTTTCGCCAAGGCCCGGCTGCAGCGGGCCAAGAATGATCGCATCGACGCGGTTCTGATCGCAGCCTTCACCGCGATTCTGGGCGGGCGAACCCACAAGCCGGATCCCCGCCTGACCGCCTTGTGGGACACGCTGGTGCATCTGGAGCAGATCGAGGCGGACGAGGCGCGCCATAAAACACGCCTCGAGCACTGCAAGGACAAGCGTGTCCGACGCATGATCGAGGCCGACATCCGCCGCTGTCGTCTGCAAAGCGGCGTCGAGGAGCGGCGGCTGCGCGATCACCTCAAGCAATATCCCGATCTCGCCGAGAAATACGAACTGCTGTTCTCCATTCCCGGCATCGGCTCGCGCACGGCAATCACCCTTGTGATCGCCATGCCCGAATTGGGAACCCTCTCACGCGAGCGGATCGCTGCCCTGGCCGGCCTCGCCCCCTTCGATTGCGACAGCGGCGACAGCCACGGCCAACGACGCATTGCCGGCGGCAGGGCCAGAGTCCGCAAAGCTCTCTACGGCGCTGCCGTCCCCGCTGCCCATTTTTGGAACCCGCAACTCAAAGCCGTCTACAAGCGCCTCATCACTGCTGGCAAAACCAAAAAGCAGGCCATGGTCGCATGCGCCAGAAAGCTTCTCATCTACGCAAATACCGTTCTCGCCAGACGCTCGCCCTGGCAAGAAAAAACACCATGAACGATTATGGTTGCTTCTCTATGGCCAGTGCTGAGCCAAGGTAGGTCAGCCAATCTGAGGTCTGATTAAAAAAATTCCGCTGTAGCAGGAGTAGGCTTTTGTCCACCTGCCTCCAGGACAGCTCAAAACCCGTTTCTGCATCGGCGGCGGCCTGCAAGTCGGAGAAGAATAATCCTTCTCCGCGACTAGTAACTTCATCCTGCCAGCTGCAATGAGCGAACTGATTTCGAATCTTGAGGCAGTGCTTCGACATCCTGAGCACATCTCGATATTCGTCGCGAAGACCAATTTCGTCGTAGGCGGGGGCCATCAGTGCGTCCGCAGCGTCAATACGGCTTGACGTTGTACGCAAACGGTAAATCGCCTTCAGAACCCGCTCCCGCGCACCTATCGCTATCGATGCGTTCTCCGCGATTGAATATTCCAGTTCGCCGAATGCCGCGAGCATATAACCGATTAGCGCCGCTTCAATCGGGAAGCGGATCAATGCCGGCTCAGTTACTTTGAATGGTGTTCCGATCGCCATCGTCAACGCCCTTGATAATACCTACGTTCGCGCCAATTTCAGCGTCGGGCATGCCCGACTTACGTTTGCCTGGCCGTACCGTCCACCGCAGGATCATGGCATGAAAAGCGGATCGAGATCGACCGCGACACCATCCGCCGGGCAGTGAGGAAGTACGCATGGTCTATCGCCAGGGGCGCTGCAACCGCACGGCAAGTTGGCACCCAATGATCACTATCTGGAAAAATATAGACCAACGGTGATCATAATAGCCGTCGTGAGGATTTCCCAACCGATTGCCATGTAGAATTGGCCCGGCTTGTCGGTTCGACTTATATCGCCTCGATGTATTTTTTGAGCTATTCGACCAACCGTGATGAGTAAAAGTACTGCGATGGGAAAATAAAGGGGAGACCATCGTTTCACTAGCGTTTCTTTTAAATGAGAAAAAAACCTGCCTTTCTGGGTAGGTCCTGACACTTGACAACTTCAACTGGGCCGTATCACTCGATCTCTCGGGGTAGTCGTCAACTTGCCCTCGACTTTGACGTAGGCTTTTCAACCATCGCCCTTTCGCTATGCTGAAGCCTAACCCTTACCATGCTCGCGCCTCCACTTTTCGAGTGGCATTTCGCGCTCATTCTCATTGCCGATATGGATCCACATCTTAACTGGCGTCCCGGAAGGGATTCGAACCCCTGACCTACGGTTTAGGAAACCGTTGCTCTATCCTGCTGAGCTACCGGGACAGGCCATGGGCGGCACGAAAACCCGTTCGGGGGGCAAAGGTCAAGTGCTTTCGGCGGTTCGCGGCAAAATGGCCGTGCCGCGCGCCGTGCGGCGTCCCGGCTAGCCCCGGGCGGGCTCGATCGTGCTCAGGGCGGACCAGCCGAATTCGAGCAGGGGCAGGCTGTCCTCGATGAAGGAGAGGCAGTCCGCCAGCAGATCGGGCTGGGTGAGGCGGCTCTCGGCGATCGGCCGGCGGGCGACGAAGGATTTGAGCTTCAGCGCCGCCAGCACAGCCTCGTCGGTGACGCCGGCCGCCTCGCGCGGGGCGCGCTTCAGGCTCCAGCGCGGGTCGAACGCCAGCCCCTGCCCGGACAGGGCGGCCAGCAGCGCCTTCAGGCGGGCGGGATCGGCGAGGATGGAACCGCGGAAGGCGGCGAGCCCCGCGGTGTCGAGATCGTGGAAGCCGGCGCCGAAGAAGGATTCCTCCGGGCCGACATGGATATAGAACACGCCCTGCCCGTCCTTGCTGCCGGAGCGGCTCAGCAGGGCGCTGGCATGGGTCTTGAACGGCGTCTTGTCCTTGGCGAAGCGGACGTCGCGATGGATGCGGAAGATCGAGGCCTTGGGCGATCCGCGCAGCGGCAGCCCGCGGGCGATGCAGGCCTCGTTCAGGCTGGAGACGAGGGCGGAGAGCGGCTGCAGGACCTCGCTCTCATACAGCGCCTTGTTCTCCTGGAACCAGGCGCGGTCCTGGTGGAAGCCGAGCGCCCGGAAGAAGGGCAGCGCCTTGTCGCCGAAGCCGTGGAAGGAGGAAGAGGGTGCGGACATGAAGCGATCCCGGGCCGCCGCCACCGGCGCGCGCCGTAGAGGCCTAACAGATTTGCCGTCCCCGTCCTATCCCCGGCGCCGGCGCTCCCGCCCGCCCCGGCCGGGACCTTCGCCGTCGCCGGCGCCGCCGCGCTTGAAGGTGACGCCGAGCGCCGCTTCCAGATGGGGGAACGGGTCGGATTTGTGGGGGATCGCCATGGCGGCGACGAAATGGGCCTGGAAGGAAGGCTCGATCGCCGTCTCGATCTTCTCGATGCGGCGCACGACGTCCTCGATCTCCGTGCGCGCATCGGCGTTGAGCAGCGCGATGCGGGCGCCGGTGCCGGCGGCGTTGCCGGCCGAGCCGACCTTGTCGAGCTCGCAATCCGGCACGAGCCCGAGGATCATCGCATGCTTGACGTCGATATGGCTGCCGAAGGCGCCCGCCAGGGTGATGCGGTCCACCGCGGCGACGCCGTAATGGTCCATCAGCAGGCGCACGCCGGCATAGAGCGCGGCCTTGCCGAGCTGGATGGCGCGCACGTCGTTCTGGGTCACGGCGATGCGCGGCTCGCCGTCGCGGATGAGATAGCGGAAGGTGCGCCCGTCCCCCTCCACGCGTGGCGTGCGCGCGGCCAGGGCGCCGTCGACGACGCCGTCCGGGGTGATGAGTCCGGCCAGCAGCATCTCCGCGATCGCCTCGATGATGCCCGAGCCGCAGATGCCGGTCACCCCGGTCGCCGCGGTCTCCCCGGCGAAGCCCGGCTCGTCCGACCACAGGTCCGAGCCGATCACCTTGTAGCGGGGCTCGAGGGTGACGGGATCGATGCGCACCCGCTCGATGGCGCCCGGCGCGGCGCGCTGGCCGGAGGAGATCTGGCCCCCTTCGAAGGCCGGGCCGGTCGGCGAGGAGCAGGCGAGCAGCCGGTCGCGATTGCCGAGCACGATCTCGGCATTGGTGCCGACATCGACCAGCAGCGTCACCTCGGATTTGAGATAAGGCCCCTCCGACAGCACCACGCCGGCGGTGTCGGCGCCGACATGGCCGGCGATGCAGGGCAGCACATAGACATAGGCGCCGCTCGACAGCGGCAGATCGAGATGGGCGGCCCGGGTCTGGTAGGCGCCGTCGATGGTCAGGGCGAAGGGCGCGCCGCCGAGCTCGGTCGGGTCGAGGCCGAGGAAGAGATGGTGCATGATCGGGTTGGCGACGACCGTCATCTCCAGGATGTCGTTCGAGTTCAGGCCGGCCTCGCGCGTCACCGCCACGGCGATCTCGGCGATGGCTTCCCGCACCGCGCGGGTGAGCTCGACGTCGCCGCCGGGGTTCATCATGACGTAGGAGACGCGGCTCATCACGTCCTCGCCGAAGCGGATCTGCGGGTTCATGATGCCGGAGGAGGCGAGCACCTCGCCGCTGGCGAGGTCGCACAGATGCGCGGCGATGGTGGTCGAGCCGATGTCGACGGCAAGGCCGACGCCCTGCTCGTGCAGGCCCGGCCAGATGCCGACGATCTCGCGCTTGTGGCGCACCGCCACCGTCACCGACCATTTGCCCTCCCGCAGCGATTTCTGCAGCAGGCGGAGCGATTCCAGCGGGGCGGTGACGTCCTTCAGGCCCCATTGCTGCTCGAGCGCTTCCTGCAGGCGGCGGAAATCGCTGGAGGGCTCGTGCATGTCGGGCTCGCGCACCTCGACATAATGCAGCGTCACCACCGGCTCGATGGCGATGTCGCGCACCGCCGCGCTCTTGCGCACCACCTGGCGGTGGACCTGGCTGTCGGCGGGCACGTCGATCACGGCATCGCCGCAGAGCCGGGCCTGGCAGCCGAGGCGGCGCCCTTCGGCCAGCGGCCCGCGCTTGGACGTGTAGCGCTCCTCGACCGCGTTCCAGCCGGTGACGTGGTCCGGCGCCGAGACGATGCCGAGCTTGGAGAACTGGCCGTCGCCGACCTGGACCTGGCAGCGCCCGCAAATGCCGCGGCCGCCGCACACCGAATCGAGGTCGACGCCGAGCTTGCGCGCCGCCTCGAGCACGGAGGTGCCTTCCGGGAAACGGCCACGCTTGCCGGAGGGCGCGAAGAACACGAGCGGATGGGTCATAGTCACTATTCCCGGGAGCGCGGACGTCCTCGTCCGCTTCTCCCCTTTTTGCAAGCGCGATGTTTCCAAGAGCGGACGAGGACGTCCGCGCTCGCGAAAACTAGCCCCGCGCGCGGCGGCGTTCGCGGCGGCCGGCGCCGCCCGCATCGGCCGATTCCGGCTGCGGCTCGCGGAATTTGCGGATCCAGCTCATGCAATTGGGATCGTGGCCCATCACCACATCCGCGCCGAGGATGGCCTGGATGTCTTCCAGATGCAGCGGGTTCATGATCGCCGAGGTCATGCCCGCGCCGATCATCATCGGCAGGAAGGAGGCGTTGAGGCCGCGGCGGTTGGGCAGGCCGAAGGAGAAGTTCGAGGCGCCGCAGGTGGTGTTGACCTTCAGCTCCGTCTGCAGGCGGCGCAGGAGATGCATCAGCTTGCGGCCGGCATCGTTGATGGCGCCGACCGGCATCACCAGCGGGTCGACCACGATGTCCTCGCGCGGAATGCCGAAATCGGCGGCGCGCTCGACGATCTTCTTCGCCACCTCGTAGCGCACGTCCGGATCCTCGGAGATGCCGGTCTCGTCGTTGGAGATGGCGACGACGGCGGCGCCGTATTTCTTCACCAGCGGCAGCACGCGCTCCAGGCGCTCCTCCTCGCCGGTCACCGAATTGACCAGCGGCTTGCCCTTGTAGGCGGCGAGGCCCGCTTCCAGCGCCTCGACGATGGAGCTGTCGATCGAGAGCGGCACCGGCACGGTGTCCTGCACCAGCCTGATGCATTCGGCGAGGATCTTCGGCTCGTCGGCGAGCGGGATGCCGGCATTGACGTCGAGCATCTGCGCGCCGGCCTCGACCTGCGCCACCGCGTCCGAGAGGACGCGCGAATAATCGCCCCGCGCCATTTCCTCGGCGAGCAGCTTGCGGCCGGTGGGATTGATGCGTTCGCCGATCATGACGAAGCGCCGGTCGAAGCCCAGCACCACTTTCTGCTTTTCGGAGGTGATCACCGTCTCGGTCATGATCGATCCTGTTTCGCCGGAGGAAATCTGCTGCGTTACTTAAGGTCGCGATCGGGCCAATCGCTAGAGCGAAATTGTTCAGACTGTAGAATATCCAGCATTAGAGAAGTAATTTCTGCATTCGGACGGGGAGAAGCGCGGGAGAGTTTTGGCGATTTCGTCCCAGAGATCGTGGATGGATCGGGTTGCAGCCGCGCGCAGGAGAGCTTTGAGCTTTGCGAAGAGGTTCTCGATCGGATTGAGATCGGGGGAGTAGGCGGGCAAGTAAAGCAGTTCCGCCCCTGCGGCCTCGATGGCTTGGCGCACACCCGGGACTTTGTGGCTGCTCAGATTGTCCATGATGACGATATCGCCGTAATTGAGGGTGGGAACGAGGATCTGCGCGACATAGGCCTTGAAGCAATCGCCGTTGACTGGGCCGTCGAGCACGCAGGGAGCTGTCAATCCCCCGCTGCGCAGAGCGCCAATGAAGGTCGTGGTTTTCCAATGGCCATGCGGCACGTAGTCGATCAGGCGCTGTCCGCGCTTGCACCTGCCGTAGTGGCGCGCCATCGCGGTCGAGGCCCAGGTCTCGTCAATGAAGACCAGACGCGAGGGCCTCAGCCAGATTTGGTTGCTGTGCCATTTGCGGCGAGCGGCCGCGACATCGGGGCGTTTTTGCTCGCTGGCGTGGATCGTCTTTTTTTATATGTCAGCCCAAGCCGCTTGAGCATATGCCACATCGGGGCATGGCTGATGCTGACCCCCAATTCTTCCTCCGCCCAGGCCCGCAGATCCGCGACACGCGCATCCGGATCAGCCGCGACCTTGGCCCGCAGAACCTCTTCATGCTTGGCAAGCTTGAGCGGAACATGATTGCGCTGGGGGCGGGCACTGACCTCCCCCGTCGCGCGCCGCCGCGCGGCCGCCTTGTAGATGTAGGACACACTCACCCTGAAGATTGGTGCGATTGTGCTCGCCGACATCCCGCTATCCAGCGCCCCAAGCACACGATCTCGCAAATCCTGCGAATAGGCTTCACCACGCTTCGTCATGCTTCATCTCCGGAATAGCCCGGAAACCTATGAATCACACTAAGCCATCCAGTGGAATCCCTTCCGATTCCACTCAGACAAATTCCGCTCTAGTCTCCATGCGACGGGATTTGCCCTTGATTGGGTTCGCCCCTGCGCCGGATGTTTGCCGGCTCAGGCCGGCGGCTTGCCGTGATGGCGGCCGAAGTCGGGCTCGGCCGTTTCCTGGCCGATATCGATGATCGACCGGCGCACCGCCCGGGTGCGCGTGAACAGCTCGAACAGCTTGTCGCCCTCGCCCCAGCGGATCGCGCGCTGCAGGTAAGCGAGGTCCTCGGAGAAGCGGCCGAGCACTTCGAGCACCGCCTTGCGGTTGTTGAGGAAGATGTCGCGCCACATCGTCGGATCGGAGGCGGCGATGCGGGTGAAGTCGCGAAAGCCTCCCGCCGAGAACTTGATCACCTCGGACTGCGTCACCGCCTCGAGGTCGTCGGCGGTGCCGACGATGTTGTAGGCGATGAGATGCGGCACATGGCTGGTGATGGCGAGCACGAGGTCGTGGTGCTCGGGCGTCATGGTCTCGACGCGCGAGCCGAGACGCTCCCAGAAGGCCTTGAGGCGCGCCAGCATGCCGGCATCGACGTCCGCGGCCGGCGTGAAGATGCACCAGCGATTGTCGAACAGCTCGGCAAAGCCCGCATCCGGGCCCGAATATTCGGTGCCCGCCACCGGATGGGCCGGGATGAAATGCACGTTCGCCGGCAGGAACGGCGCCATCTGCGCCACGACCGAGGCCTTGACCGAGCCGGTATCGCTGACGACCGCCCCCGGCTTCAGATGCGGGCCGATCGCCTCGGCCACCGCGCCGAACGCCCCCGACGGCACGCAGAGGATGACGGCGTCAGCCCCTTCCACCGCCTCGGCCGGGCTGTCCCGGACCTCGTCGGCGATGCCGAGCTCGCCGACACGCGCCCGGACCGCCGCGCTCGCATCGGAGGCCACCAGCGTCCGCACCAGGCCGCGCGCCCGCGCGGCCCGCAGGATCGAGGAGCCGATCAGGCCGATGCCGATCACGCACAGGCGGTCGAACAGGGGGGCGTCGGGCATGGGACCTTTCCTGGAACGGAGAATGCGGGCCGTCGTCCCGGCGGGGCTATCCGCGCAGGAATTCCGAGAGGGAGTCGACCACCAGCCGGTTGGCTTCCTCCGGCCCGACGGTGAGACGCAGGGCATCGGGCAGGCCATAGGCGTCGACGCGGCGCAGCACCAGGCCCCGCGAGGCCAGGAAGGCGTCGGCGTCCCGCGCGGTCCTGCCGGCGTCGGCAGGAAAATGCACGAGCAGGAAATTGCCGGCGGAGGGCGTGACCGCGAGGCCGAGCGCCGTCAGCTCGCCGGTGAGCCAGGCGCGCCACTGGTCGTTATGGGCGACGGCGGCATCGACATGGGCGTCGTCGGCGATCGCCGCGATGCCCGCCGCCATGGCCGGCCCGGAGACGTTGAACGGCCCGCGGATGCGGTTGACGGCGTCGATCACCGAGGCCGGCCCCACCATCCAGCCGAGCCGCAGATTGGCGAGGCCGTAGATCTTCGAGAAGGTGCGCGCCATCACCACATTGGCGCTGGTCGCCACCAGTTCCAGCCCGGCCTCGTAGTCGTTGGCGCGGACATATTCGGCATAGGCGGCATCGAGCACGAGCAGGATGTCGGGGCGCAGGCCCGCATGCAGCCGCTTGACCTCGTCGAAGGGCAGATAGGTGCCGGTCGGATTGTTGGGGTTGGCCAGGAAGACGAGCTTGGTCTTCGGCGTGACGCGGGCGAGCAGCGCGTCGACGTCGGCGGTCAGCGCCTTCTCCGGCGCGACCACCGGCGTGCCGCCGGCCGCCAGCGTCGCGATCTTGTAGACCAGGAAGCCGTGCTCGCTGTAGAGCGCCTCGTCGCCCGGCCCCAGATAGGCATAGGCGAGCAGCGACAGCAATTCATCCGAGCCGGCGCCGCACAGGATGCGCGCGGGGTCGAGCCCGTAGCGCGCGGCGATGGCGGTGCGCAGGGCGGTCGAGGACCCTTCCGGATAGAGTTCGAGCGTCTCGGCCGCCGCGGCGAAGGCGGCCTTCGCCTTCGGGCTCGGTCCGAGCGGCGTCTCGTTCGAGGAGAGCTTCCAGACCTTGATATTGCCCGGTGCCGTCGACTTGCCCGGCACATAGGCGTCGATCGACAGAAGACCGTCGCGCGGGACGGGACCGGTGGAACTCATGATGCACCTTGGCGGGATGGGTCGGGGCGGGATGGGTCGGAAGGCGGCAGGAGGAAGGCCGGCGCGTGCGACCCGACCGGCTCGAAGCCGGTGCCGGGCGGCAGGGCCTGCGCCAGCGCCTCGATGCTCTGGCCGGGATGCAGCGCCACCAGCAGCGCCGCGCCGGCATGGGCGGGGATGTCCCAGCCCTGCGGCAATCCCGCCGCCGGCTCGGGCAGCATGGCCGAGACCAGATGCACGTCGCCGGCGATCGCCGGCTCGTCGATCGGCTTGGAGAGCACATAGGTCGGCAGCGCGGCCGGATGGCCGGCCCGCTCGACGAAGGGCAGCCGGGCGATGATCTTCGGCGCCGTCGGCCCTTCCAGCCCCCGCCACCAGGCGCCGGCCGCCGTCACCGGCACGAGGCCGAGATCGCCGCGCGAGGCGCTGAGCGCGTGGATGACGTCGCCGGCGTCGTCATGGGTCTCGTAGGGCACCACGAAGCCGAAATGGAAGCGGGCGACGTCGCGCATGGCGGCGCCGCCGAGGGAGATGTCGCCATGCACGGTGTAGGGCGACTGCACATGGGTGAAGGTGGCGATGATCACCCGCCAGATCGATTCGACGATGTCGACGGGCAGGATGCCGCGATGCCGGCCGACGATCTCGCGCATCATCGAGGCCTCGCGCCCCGGCCGGAACGCCGATGCCGTCGCCTGCGACCGCTTGATGGCGATCAGCTGGTCGATGATCTCGCCGCGCTCCATCAGCAAGGCGTGCATGCCCGCATCGATGCGGTCGATTTCGCGGCGGAGATCGGCAAGGGTGACGGCCGGCGGAACAGGGGACATGGGCAATCAGGACATCTGAAAAGGATGGGATGTCATAGGGGGCGGGGCCCTGTCTGACAAGGGGACTGCCTATGGCGGCCTTTGGTTCGGCACGACGCAAAGCGATCACTCTGATGCCGCCTCAACCGGAGAGGGGCGAGGTTATGGATTCCGGCCGGAACCCATAACCGCGACGGCGCATAGCCAGAATGCGCCGAATCCGAGGGCAGAGACCCTGGAGAACCGAACTTTCTTCCGCGGCAGAGCTACCCCAGCCCCACGGCCGCCAGCGCCTCCTGCTGGCGCCGGGCGACCGTTTGCGTCGAGAAATCCTCGATCGCCTCTTCGAACAGGCGGTGGAAGTTGAGTTCGGCCTTGAGATGCAGGAACACGCCGCCGAGCCCGATGGCGGCGCGGTCCATGAACACGAATTCGCGCGGCACCGTCACCGGACCCTTTTCCTTCAGCGCCTGATGCACGGTATAGGCCTCGCGCCGGCCATATTCGGCCGGCGACACGCCGTCGGCGATGGTGCGCACGCGATCGTCGAGCAGCGGCCCGAAGATGAAGCGGGCCCACAGGTTGAGCGTGTCGATGAGATCCCTGGAGAGATTCCGGAAGCCCCAGCTCTCATAGGCGCCGACGACGCGCTCGGCGTCGCCCGACAGCAGGCCGCGATAGAGATCGACGACGCCGCCGACGAAGGTCGGGGGGAAGATGCGGATGCAGCCATAATCGAGCAGGTTGATGCCCGCTGCCTCGCCGTCCTCGCGGAACACCGTGTAATTGCCGAGATGCGGGTCGCCATGGATGATGCCGATATGGGCATAGGGCCGCCACCAGGCGGCGAACATCGCCGAGGCGAGGCGGTTGCGCGTGGCGAGATCGGCATCCTTGAAGGCGAGGATGCGCTCGCCCTCCAGCCAGTCCATCGTCAGCAGCCGGCCGGTCGACAGCTCGGGCCACACGCCGGGGGCACGCACATCGGTGATGCCGAGCGCGGCGAAGGCGTTGCGGTACAGCGCCGCATGCTTGGCCTCGCGGCGATAGTCGAGCTCCTCGCGCACCCGCTCGCTGATCTCGTGATAGATCTCGCGGGTGTCGATGGCCGGATCGAAGCGGCGATGCAGGGCGAACAGCACCTGCAATTGCGACAGGTCCGCCTCCACGGCGGACTGCATGTCGGCATATTGCAGCTTGCAGGCGAGCGGCGAGCCGTCCTTGGCGGTGGCGCGGTGGACCTGGCCGAGCGAGGCGGCCGCCGCCGGCTCGTGCTCGAAGTGGGCGAAGCGCTCGGCCCAGGCCGGACCCAGCTCGGCGATCATCCGCCGCTTGACGAAGGCCCACCCCATCGGCGGGGCCTGGCTCTGCAATTTGGACAGTTCGGCGGCATAATCCGGCGGCAGGGCGTCCGGAATGGTCGAGAGCAGCTGGCCGACCTTCATCAGCGGCCCTTTGAGGCCGCCCAGCGCCCGCGCCAGCGCCGCCGCATTGCCGCCGGACGAATTGCCGCCGCCCATCAGCCTGGCGCCGGCCATGCGGGCGGCGACGCCGCCGACATTCACGCCCACGCTCGCATAGCGCCGCGCCCGGGCCGATAGCCGGTTCGCTTCATCATCATGCTCGGCCATGCCTTGCTCCTGTGTCCCCCCTTAGATAGGGCGGCCCGGGCGAAGCGCAAACCTGCAAGGCGGTGGGCGGGTCCCCGACCCGCCCGTGGCACGCAAGCTGCCGGTCAGCGGACCGGCACACCGGGATCCGATCGCTTCAGCCTGACGATGATGCGGTCGAGCGCGCCGAGGAAGGCGGAGCGGTCGCGCGGAGAGAACGGGCTCGGGCCGCCCGTCACCTCGCCGGCCGACCGCAGCTGGTCCATGAGGTTGCGGGTGGCGAGCGCCATGCCGATCGAGGCCGGCGTGAACGGCTTGCCGGTGGGCGTGAGCACCTCGGCGCCGGCCTTGACGCAGCGGCTGGCGAGCGGCACATCCGCCGTCACCACCACGCTGCGAGGCCCGGCCCGCTCGGCGATCCAGTCATCCGCCACGTCCATGCCGGCGCCGACCACCACCAGTTCGACCAGCGGGTCGCGCGGCACGCGCATGAAGCTGTTGGAGACGACGAAGGTCTTCAGGCCGTGCCGGCCGGCGACCCGGTAGACCTCGTCCTTGACGGGGCAGGCGTCGGCGTCGACGAAAATCTCGATGGTCATGCGCGCTCCGCAAAACGACCCGTTCCAAAAAGTACGGCTTTATCCGGCAAATATGCCGGACGGAGTGGGCGCCTCAACCCCTATACCGCCGCGATCAAAGGACACGGCGCTGGCGTCGGTCGTCACCGTGCAGGAATTGATGTTGCGCGGACAGACCATTGCCGCCCGCAACGACCGGTATTTCACCGTCGGCTATCCCTCGGCGCTGCCGGTGCGGCGGCTGGAGGACCGGTCGCGGCGGGGATGGAGCTGGCAGATGGCTTGCCGTCCCGCGCCTCTCGGCGGCATGCTGCCCTCCGTCGCAAAGCGGGAGAGGGCCATGCCCAGGATCGATATCGCCACCGTGCCGAGACGCAGGGGATCAGGCTACCCGCCGCCCTTCGACCAGCCCTGCGCCGAACGCATCCGCCAGCGCCTCGGCGAGGCCGGCGGGCTCACCGATGTCGGCATCAATCTCATGCGCCTGCCGCCGGGCGGCTGGTCGAGCCAGCGCCACTGGCATTCGCACGAGGACGAATTCGTCTATGTGCTCGAGGGCGAGCTGACGCTGGTCGAGGACGGCGGCGAGACGCTCCTGCGCGCCGGCGATTGCGCGGCCTTCGCGAAGAACAGCGGCAACGGCCATCACATGATCAACCGGTCCGGCGCGACGGCCGCCTATCTCGAAATCGGCACCCGCGCGCCGGCCGACGTCACCCTCTGCTCCGACATCGACATGATGAGCACCAATGCCGACGGCCGCTTCATGCACAAGGACGGCACGCCCTATGCGACGGGATGACGGGCGTTTGAAGCCATTTGCGCGACGCCGAAGCCCCCCTCGCCCCGCATGCGGGGAGAAGGGCTGGCGGCGTCGCGTTTCATCGCCGGGCATCGAGACAGTGGCCTCTCCATCCTGTCGCGACGCCTCTATCCTCGCCCCGCTTGCGGGGAGAGGATAGAGGCGAGGGGCAACGCCGGGGCCGGGCCGCCGTCTCCCTCACCCCCGGTTGCGCCGCCCCTCATCCTCACCTTCTCCCCGCATGCGGGGAGAAGGGCTGGCGGCGTCGCGTTTCATCACCGGGCCGCGAGACGGCGGCCTCCTCATCCTGTCGCGACGCCGAAGTCCCCTCTCCCCGCTTGCGGGGAGAGGATGGAGGTGAGGGGCAGCGCCGAGGCCAGCCTTCAATCCGGCCCGCCGGGCGCGGGAAAATCGAGGACCTCGCTGGTATAGGTCTCGACCAGGGCGCTGAAGGGCGTGCCGTCCGACGATTTCAGCACGGCGCGGTGCTCCAGCAGGAAAGCGGGCATCGCCAGCGTGGCGCCGGCGGGAACGGCCGGGCGGGGTGCCATCTCCCAGCCTTCCGGCAGGGGGCGCCACAGGAGCGTCGCCGACAGCGTCGTGCGGCTGAAGCCGAGCGGCTGCACCACGCGGCCGAAGGAGATGTCGGTGGTGTCGAGCTGCCGGTTCATGTCGGCGGTCAGCCGCCCCGGCACATACCAATTGTCCGCCTCGGAGAGCACGCGGTCGCCGCAGCGCAGGCGAACCCGGCGATAGGCGACGGGCTCCCCGGCACCGGCCTTCAGGATGTCGCGGATGCCGGCGTCCGCGGCCTTGTCCTGCCCGCGCACCCGCTCGGCCGTGATCTTCGATCCCGCCGGGGCGAGGCGATGCGCCGCACACCAGCGGTCGAGCGTGAGCGTGGCGCTGGGATTGCTGAGGAGCTCCGCGTTGAGGCTCTGCAGGATGGCGAGCGCTTCGAGCCGCGTGGCGAAGCTGTCCGGCCAGGACGGGGCCTTGCCGGGATCGAGCGCCCAGGCGGGGCCGGCCGCGGCGATGGCGACAAGGGCCGACGCGCAAACCGCGCCGAGGATCGAACCATGGAAAAAACGCTTCATCTCAAATGATATCCCGTGAAAACGACGGCTCCGCCGGGGCGGCCTGCGTCGGGATCGCACTGTGCCCGCGATTCGGGGCGCCCGAAGGGCGAGCTTGGCCCTCGCCCATCGGCCCGCTAGCGCGCCGCCGTCGCCGCCGGCGCGGCCGGGACTTGGCGCGGAGAGCCATACCACACCACCAGGCAGAGGATGGCGACGGGCACGCCGATGGTCGAGGTCGAGATGAAGAAGGCGGGATAGCCGATGGTGTCGACGATCTTGCCGGACAGGCCGCCGAGGATCTTGCCGGGCAAGGCGTAGAGCGAACTCAGCAGCGCATATTGCGTGGCGGCGAAGGCCGGCGAGGTCAGCGACGACATATAGGCGGCGAGCGCCGTGCCGGCGAAGCTGCCGGCGAAGTTCTCGATGCTGATCGCCAGCGTCAGCAGGCCGAATTTGGCGCCGCTCGCCGCCAGCAGCGCCAGGCTGAGATGGGAGGCCGCCGCCACGATTCCCCCGCACAGCAAGGTGGGCATCAGGCCGAGGCGGGCCACGGAAATGCCGCCGGCGAAGGCGCCGATCATGCCGATCCAGATGCCGTAGAGCTTGGAGACGGTGGCGATGTCGGATTTGGTGAAGCCGAGATCGATATAGAGCGGATTGGCCATCACGCCCGAGACGAAATCCGGCAGGCGGTAGAGGGCGACGAGCACCAGGATCGGCACCAGCATCCATCCCAGGCGCTTGAACAGGTCGCCAAGCGGCTCGACGAAGGAGCGGGCGAAGGCCGATGCCGGGGCTGCCCCGCCCGGCGTTGCGGCGGGAACGGGGTCCCTCGCCTCGGCGTCGCTCCCCGCCTCCGCCGCAGGCGGCCCGTCCGGCGCGAAGGTCGCCGCGATGACGCCGACCAGCATCAGCCCCATCATGGCGAGATAGGCGCTGCGCCAGTCGAGGAAGTCGGCGAGATAGAGGGCGCCGGCGCCGGCGCTCAGCAGCGCCAGGCGATAGCCGAGCTGGTAGCAGGCCAGCATCATGCCCTGGCTCTCGGGCACGGAGACATCGATGCGCCAGCCGTCGATCACCACATCCTGGCTGGCGGCGCAGAAGGCGGTGAAGGCGGCGCAGGCGATGGTCGGCCACAGCGCCCGGCCGGGATCGTTGAAGGCGAGGCCGATGAGGCCGAGCGCCACGCCCGCCTGCGCCATCACCATCCAGCCGCGCCGCCGGCCGAGGAAGCGCGCCGGCCCGGGCGGATCGAAGCGGTCGATGAAGGGCGCCCAGGCGAATTTGAGGCTGTAGGCCAGCGCCACATAGCTGATCAGCCCGATATCCGTCAGCGAGACCCCGGCCTCCCGCAGCCGGGCCGACTGCGTCGAGAAGATCAGCAGGAAAGGCAGCCCCGAACTGAAGCCCAGCGCCAGCATGAAGGCGAGCCGGCGATCACCGGCGATGGTCTTCAGGAAGGCGAGGAGCTTGGGGATGGGATTCATGGATTGGTTCTAGCGTCCGGCGGTGGAGAGGCCAAATGGTTTCGAGGGGGGTGAGTATGGAGGTATCTTTGCCCGATTTGGAGGGGAAGATCTGGGGCGAATTTGGGTGAATTGGCGCGGATTTGAACAATCCGCATTGCTCGCCTTGGGCCAATTGCAGACATTGACATATGAAAGGTTAAACGTCCGAAATGGGGCCGAAAGCATCCTGGCCGCTTCTCGGAGACCCGCCGCAGGAAGCGGACGTTCGTTCAGCTGCGCGCCGAAGTTAAATTTGACCCAAGCGAGGAAGCACAGTTGTCCTCCTGCGCTTCTGAAAAGCAGACCTCCGTTCATGTGGGCCATCGCGGCCGTACCTGACGGATGTGCGCACGAAGTAGTTAATGCGTGCAGTTTGGCGGCTTTTTTGCTACGCCAAACGACGTTGGCGAAGGGGGCGCGATGAAGGGAGAATGGATTAAGCGCGGATCGCCGACCGCGCCCGTCATTGTATTCATTCATGGCGTCCTGTCGAGCGGTGAGAGCTGTTGGCGGCACCCTAGCGGAGCCTACTGGCCAGAGATTGTCGCCAAGGATCCAGAGATGTCGGATCTTGGCGTCTACGTCTTTACTTATCGAACTGGATTTTTTTCAGGTAGCTACCGCCTTGCCGACGCTGTTGACGCGTTGAAGGAATATCTAATACTTGATGGAATAACCGGCTTGACGGGAATTGTATTTGTGTGCCACAGTATGGGCGGGATCGTCGTCCGCAAATACTTGGTTTCGCGAGCCACTGAGCTGATCGAGCGCCATGTACAGGTCGCATTGTTCCTTTTGGCATCGCCGTCGCTCGGAGCAGATTATGCTGACTGGCTTAAGCCACTCGCAAAGATTCTTGGACACTCTCAAGGTGATGCTCTGCGTTTCGCCCGATCCAACATCTGGCTGGCTGACTTAGACCGCGACTTTCTTAACCTTAAGGAGCAGGGTCGCCTCTCGATCGTAGGAAAGGAGCTGATCGAAGATCGCTTCATCGCTTTTCGGTGGTTTTGGCGCAAACAGGTCGTCGAGCCATTCTCTGGGGCGCGCTACTTTGGCGAGCCGTATAAGGTGCCGGGATCAGATCATTTCTCGATCACGAAGATCGAGACTGAACATGCGATCCAACATCGCCAACTCAGACACTTCATCACAGAATGGCGCCGGACAAAAATAGGAGCGACGACGTCTCACAATTCTATCGAGAAAAGCCATATCAACCCGGTAGAACCAAGCAACGACTCATCCCCCATTTCCGCGCACGACATGGAATCCGGAGAATTACAAGGGCTAAACTCGGATGTTCGACTTTCCGAAACCTCGCTTTCCATCGTTGACGAGGCGGTAGGGCCCGCCTTCCACACGAACCCTGAGGTAACCATGGCCGACCCCGCGACCAGCCATCTCATCGACCGCTTCTGGGATTTGGACGCAAGCGACCGGCGCGAGATCGTGCTCGAACTTGGCCTGATCAGTGACGGGGAGATCAATCTGCCGGAGCAGCAGCGCTACGATACCGCACTGATCCGCGCCTCCGAGCGCAACCTCCTCGATCGGCTTGAGCAGCTGGTCGAGGAGAGAGAATGAAAAACGGGAGCGGGACTGGAGATGCACGCGGACTTTCCGAAACTTTATTCCGAGATCTCGACCAACGGTGCGCAGAGGGACCTGCGCTGGAACGGGGTGGAGGCATTCGCCGCCAGCTACGCGCCCGCCCGGATCGAGATGCTCGCCCGCCTCGTCTTCGACACCAAACCGCCGGCCGGCGGTCACCAGCAGGATGATCTGGCGACCGAGTTGACGGCCTTCCACAAGGCGTTCTCGGATGCCGATCCGTCCATCGAGCAGGGCGCGCGACAGGACCAGATTCTCTCGGCGGCAGCGCTGATGCTGTACTTTGCCACAAAACCGAAGGCGGCGATGGCGGTGACCACGACCGCCTGCGGCGGCGCGCGCAAGGTTGCGCTGCCCGTCGATCTGGTGACGGCAGCCGAGAACGCGCTGTCCCAGCTTGCTGCCAGTCGGCGAAAGCGGCCCGACCTCAGCACGGTCGAGATTGAGGCTCCGGAACTAGAATACGAACTGGATTTCTCTGCAGTACAGGCCAGCGCGCCTGCGACGTTCCAGAATGTATTCGATCAGATTGCCAACGCGATGGACCAAGCCCTCGGCGACGTAGTCGCCAAGTTCAACGCTTACACGAAGCTCTTGGTCAACGCCGGCAAGAAGGCGGACGAGGAGCTGGATATGCTCTCCTGGGTATTCGGGCAGAGGGCCCTGCTGCCGAACCAGTCGTTCGACGAGATTCAGGCCGATCAGAAGCCACTAGTGTTCGCACGCGATCTAGCATCGCTGACCACGATCTATCCTGGTCCCAACTCGGTGCCGGCACTATTGGCGCGCGCTGGAGTCAAGTCCACCGGCAAGCTAAGGATCGTCGATGCGGTGAATGCCGTCACGGATCAGTGGACCGCAGCTGTCCTGAAGAACCGTACGCCGTCCCCCGCGACATCTCCCATCCACTTCGCCATCGTGAAACGTCAGGAGACCGGTGCCGGTGACGGATGGCACGCGGGCTGGGCTGCGATCACCGGGATCGATCTCTGCACGGAGTTGTCCCCGACGACGCTTGCGGAGCTCTTCTATCGCGAAATCCTCTGGCTGCGTTGATACCAATGGCTCAGGAAGAGGTGATCTGCGCGAACCGCGACTGCCGCATCGCTCAAGGCGGCAAGTGCGTAGAAGGCCAGGATGATCTCGCCAAGTGCCCCTACTACGGCAGGGAGCCCGAGGAGATCGACGACGAGCAAGACGATGACAGTCAGAATGCTGCTGCCGCGTTCGACGGCGTTCACCTGCCCGATGCGCTCCCGCTCGAGAGCGGACGCGCCGACAAGGTGCTCGCCATGCTGCCCTCACGCATGATCGGCGTGATAGGTGTTCACGATTCCGGCAAAACTAGCGTAATCGCAGGCCTGTTCGACCTATTGCAGCTGGGTCCGGTCTCCGATTGCACCTTCGCTGGATCCTCAACGCTGCACGGATTCGAGATCATATGCCACGATGCGAGGGTCGCGTCGGATCGGGATGAGCCGCACTCCGAGCGCACCAAGCGAGGCGAGGTTCGGTTTTATCATATAGACGTCCGGCGCGAGGGTGCGCTCCAGTCACTGCTGATCGCGGATCGGTCGGGCGAGGAGTACGAGGAGGTCGCCGACCTCGCCGCGAACGCCATCGGCATGTTTGAACTCCGGCGGGCGGACGTGATCACCGTGCTGGTGGACGGCCGTCGGCTGGCATTGCCGAGCGATCGCGCGGACGTCATGGGCGCCATACCGCTCATCATCCAGGGCATGATCGAAAACGGCGCGTTCCTGAGGAAACCAAACCTCGCTATCGTACTGACCAAGAACGACGCGGTGCAGATCTCGCCCCGCAAGGACCGAGTGGAGCAGGACTTCCGCGCCCTCGCTGACAGTGTCCGGGATGCGTTCGCCGATCACTTCGGTGAATTCGGCTCGTTCGTCACCTCCGCCTCGCCTAAGGACACGATCGTCGTGCGCGGCGCGGGGCTGGGCGAGATGCTGGACTTCTGGATGAAGCCGAGCGCGGAACCTAAGGGCGCACGGGTCCATTACCGTAGTGGTCGCGTGTTCGATGGCCTCGCGATCGAGGAGACGGACTTTGGCTGAAGGCGGCAAGCAACGCGTCTCCATTTCGATCATCGGCCTGCCCGAATCCGGCAAGACGACCTTCCTCGCGGCCCTATGGGAGCTAGTGAACGAACGTCGCATCGCGAAGGTGCTATCCTTCGACTCGATTGGGGAGAACGACCACAGCTACCTACGCAAGATCGTTACAGTCTGGCGAAGAGCAACCGAACAAGCGCGGACTAGGCTCACTGGCCTGAGCGCTGTGAGGATGAACCTTAAGGACGGCGACGGCAACGTGGTCGAGGTTGTGATGCCCGACGCGCCCGGCGAGGACTTTCGCGCGATGTGGGAGGACCGCGAACTCGGGCGCGTGCTGGGAGAAAGTCTCGCCGGCGGTAATATCATGCTCCTAGTCAATGGCAACAAGATCAAGCCGCCCGCCTGGGTCACCGAACGGGCGGCGCAACGCAGGGCGACGGGCAGGCAGAAGACTCAGGCTCTTCCCAAGGAATGGCATCCGAGCCTTGCCCCGACCCAGGTGCAATTGGTGGATCTGCTTCAGCTAATCTCGCACGCTCCTGTGGGACGGGCCGGCCGCAGGATCGTCGTCATGATCAGCGCCTGGGACAAGGTCGAGGGAGAGAGGCTCACGCCGGACACTTTCTTGGCGGCCAAGCTGCCCCTACTCGCACAGTACCTTGAAGCCGGTCGCGACGGTTGGACCAGCCGGGTGTACGGCGTCAGCGCCCAGGGCGGAGAGTACGATGGGAACGACGCCAACTCAGAACCGGCCGAGGGTGAAGGTCCGATGAAGAAGACGCAGAAGCGTCGCGATGCGAACCGCCTGCGTGAGGTGGACATACCGGCCAACCGCATTCGCCTAGTCCTCGGCGAGCGGGAGTCGAACGATCTGACCGAGCCGCTGCAATGGCTAATGCGTTGAGCAGAGACCGCATAAGGGTCGATCAGGCGCTCCACGGCTACAGCGAGGGCCACCGTCTCATCAACGGGTCGTTAAAGCTCCCGCAGCCTGACGCACGCACGATGTTGGTGCTGAGCGACGCCTCCGCCAGCGGAAGTCGCATCCCGTTGGGTGGTTACCTCACCGGTTACCCGCTCTCGGAATCGGGCAAGTACGTGCTCGCCCGCACGTGGGCCGCTCCGGAAATGAGCAGGCCAGGGTGCGTGTGGACCCACTCGCTCCTGATTGACTTCGCGGACCTCGCACGCCTCGGCTCGGCGGTCGGCCTGCTCAAGTGCTTCCAGCGCCCTGCCGGGGGAGGCGGCTCCGGCTTCGCCTCCCGGCTGGAGGTCGAGGTGACGAGAATTTCCACGGCGGTGCCACCTCCCGATCTCGGGCGAGTCGGGCGGTGGGTCAGCGCGCTCTACGGCAAACCGAGAAGTAGGATCATCGCCGAACGCGAAGGTCCCGACGACGACGGCCTCGTGGTGGCGATCTGGATGCAGCAGTGGCCTCGACTGCGGCGCGCCTTCCGCTTCTGCTCGTTCGCGGCGGACGATCGCTCTACGTCGGCTGACGTGTTCGACCTCCAGCTGATGGACGCGGGCCGATCGAGTCGCCCGAGGATTCCAGAAGGCGTCATCGCTTCCGCGGTCGAACGGGGCGACTGGGTCGATACCCTCCTCGACGACCTCAAGTTGCCGGCTCGATCCGACCTGCGGCAATTCTTGCGCGACGTGGGTTCCGACGTCACCAGTGGCCGGGCGGCGATGGTTCCGCTCGTTCATCTGCACGTAGCGTTGGAGCCGAATGCCGGTCCATTAAGGTTGGCGGACGCCATTTCCGAACTCGACCGATTGGGTTCGGCTCAGGGGCGCATGGGACGCGCCGCGGCCGCTCGCGTCGTGCTTTCGCGATTGGACCTGGACGACGCCAGACTCTTCGACTTCGCGTTGCAGCAGGTGCGGGCCGACCGCGACCTTCTTGGAATTGAGCCGGCCATCGTCGGTCGGGCTCTCCTGCGATGGAAGCCGTATCTGCTCGCCGACGGCCTCACCCACGAGGATCCGCTGTACAGGGCGGTCGAAGCCGCGCTTCCGCAAGTCGATACCGATGATCTCGTGGCCGTCATCGAGGCCGTGCCCGGCGCGGCCGCAGCGGTGCTCTCTTCCCGTCGGGACGTCCTCGAGCGCGCGTCGTTTTGGCGAGTCACCTCTATCGACGCCTTCAGTCTGATCCGCTCGCTTGATGCCGATCAGGATCACTCGGCTCTTATCGTAAGGGCGCTCGCGGAGGCGGGCCGCGACGATAGTTCGCAGGTGGTTGTCGAGCGCTTCGGCATTGGTCCGGTGGTGACCGCCCTATCGGGGATGGACGTCGCCGGTATCCGCTCAAGAATGGGCTGGGTTCGCGCCATCGCACAGCGGACGAACGAGCTAGCGGAAGGCATGGTGGACGGAAGGCTGTCGCACAGGCCACTACTTTTAATCCTCGCCGAAATCCTCGACCCTGACGCCGTGCCGAACAGCGTAGGGACTGACCCATGGGTGGCGGCCGTCGAACGCACGAGGACTACGGACGACGTGTCGGCCGAGGACCTGCTCGCCGCCTTCCTATTCAACCGCGCCAGAGGATGGCGATCGGAGTCGACGGGCAGGCTCTTCTTCCTATCCGTACAACGTCTCCACGAGGCCCTGGCCTCCGAGCGCCTCACCAGCGAGGCTTGGCGCATCGCCAAGCAGCGACTTCCATATGGGTCGGTATGGCGCGATTGGGATCAGTGCGAAAAGCTCCGTCACGCCGTCGTAGACAATTTCATCAACCGGGAGCTGCCCCCAATCGAATTCGGGACAGTGGTCGACGATGGCAATCTCTGGAAGGAGTTGGTCGATCTCGCCGCCGACAGCTCGCGGGGGCGCCGGTATCTGGACAAAGTGCGCACCGCACTCCGTGATGGTCACAAACGCTGGTGGATCGAGCGCGCGGAGCTGATCGATCGCAAAGTCACGTAGCGGGGAACTGCGGATCAGGTTGCTAAAGCGGTGATCGTGTCTCAGGAAGTGATGTAGCTGGACGGAGCAAGGCCGTTTGCTCGCCTTGCGGACGGTCGATAGCCTGCCACGCCCGTCTCCGCACTCCGATCGGCGGGTCAGCGCCAGAATCTGGAATGCCGGCGCCAGAGCCCGCATCTACCTCCACGCACTCACCCCTCCCCTCACGGGTCCTTGCAGATCGGCAGCGGGCGGGGCGGGGGGGCGGGGTGGTCCTGCTTGTATTGCGCGATGATCGGCTCCAGCGTCTGCCGCGGCCAGAAGCGCGGGGCGCCGATTTCCTTCAGGCAGGAGGCGTTCCAGTAGGAGCCGGCCTGCGCCGGGGAACGGCCGCCCGCCACCGCCTGCGCCACGGCGCGGATGTCGCGCGATTCGGGATAGATGTAGAGCGTCGTCGGGTTGCCCTGCAGCATCGGGATCATCTGCTGGGCGTCCGCGGGCGACCAGCTGGTGCAGCCATTGCTGCGGCCGCCGGCGTAATCCCTGAGCTTGCCGACCGGCACATAGCCGTCGCGGTCCGCATAGGGGTTGCCCGGGGCCTTGCGCAGGCACAGGCCCGCCAGCAGCCGGGCCGCATGGCCGCCGATGACGCGCTGGCGGGCGTTGGCGGCCTCGCCTTCGCCGTCGAACTGCACGAAGGAGCGGAAGAAGGCGGCCTCCCGCGTCGCCGAGACGCGATAATAGCCCTTGAAGGAGGTCTTGGTGTCGGCCGTCACATAGGCGCCGCCGGCCGTCAGCTCCGAATCCTGGGCGTTGCCGAAATTCTTGGCGCAGCGCCGGCCGTTTGCGAAGTTCACGGCGCCCTTCAGATCGCGGCCGCCGCCATGGCCCGCCGAGATGGCGCGGAACACGCCGTTGCCTTCGCAGATGACGTAGAAGCGCCGCCCCAGGACGCCGCCGCCGAGATCGCCGGGGCGCGTGGCGTCCATCGCGAGGTAGCAGGGATTGCGCACCTCGCCCTCGGCCCGCTTCTGCAGATAGAGCGCCCGCGCCCGCTGCAGCACCGGCCAGGCGATCTGGCCGTCGTCCGGCCCGATATGGGCCTGCAGCCAGGCCGGCACGCCGGACGAGGACTGCGCCGCGGCCGAGGAGGGCGCCGACAAGGCGATGGCGAGCGCGCCGAAGAGCGTGACCGCCGTGGCAAGGAGAGACGTTAACCGCACGGGACCAATTCTCCTGTCGAAATGTCTTGCGAGGGCTCGCCGCCTTCCAGCGGCGAACCGGTCATCGAGGGTGCCCCACCGACAGCCTGCACGAGAAGCGTGAACAGAAGCTGACTTCGGTATAGCGCATTGCCGGGCGGCACGGCCAGAGCGCGCGAGGCGGTTCGGGCCGCGCGGCGCAACCGGAGGCGCGATTGCCGGTCGCGGGCTTGGGGATGGGGCGTTCGCGGGATGGGAAGACGGTCGATCGGGGATCACCCCTCCGGGCCGCGGCGCCTATTTTGCGCTTGCGGGCGTCCCGCCATTCCCCTCGCCGGTCCGATCCTTTATGGAGACGGTCCCATCGGATCATCGCCTTGCCCCGTCCCACCTCTCCTTCCTCCCGCCCGGACCAGGTTCCCGGCCTCGCCGCCCGCGCCCTCGCCATGCGGGCGATCGACGGCGTGCTCGCCCGCAACGTCGCCCTGGAGGACGCCTTCGAGGCGAGTTCGCTGGAGCCGCGCGACCTCGCCCTCGCCCGCATGATCGCCGGCGTCGCCATGCGGCGCTACGGCACCATCGGCACCATCCTCGACGGGCTGCTGGCCAAGGGCATGCCGCGCAAGTCCGGCCCGCTCGAGGCGATCCTGATCACCGCGGCGGCGCAGATCCTGTTCCTCGACGTGCCGGACCATGCCGCCGTCGACCTCGCCATCCGGCTCGCCCGGCAGGACGACAGGGCGCAGGCCTTTTCCGGCCTCGCCAATGCGGTGCTGCGCAAGGTCTCGGCGCAGAAGGCCGAACACCTCGCCGCCGTGCCGCCCGAGGCCGACACCCCCGCCTGGCTGCTCGAGCGCTGGCGCCGCCACTACGGCGAGGACACCGCGCGGGCGATCGCCGCCGCCCAGCGCTTCGAGCCGCCGCTCGACCTTACGGTGAAGACGGATGCGGCCGGCTGGGCCGACCGGCTCGGCGGGCGCGTGCTGCCGACCGGCTCGGTCCGCCTCGCCCATCACGGCCCGGTCTCCGCCCTCGAAGGCTATGCCGAGGGCCAGTGGTGGGTGCAGGATGCCGCCGCCGCTTTGCCCGCCCGCCTGCTCGGCCGCGTCGAGGGCCTCGCCGTCGCCGATCTCTGCGCCGCGCCCGGCGGCAAGACGGCGCAGCTCGCCCAAGCCGGGGCCAGGGTCACGGCGGTGGACCGCTCCGAGAACCGGCTCATCCGCCTGCGCGAGAATCTCGGCCGCCTCGGCCTGGAGGCGGCCGTCACCGCCGCCGACATCCTGGCCTGGAAGGCGGCGCCCTTCGACGCCGTCATCCTCGACGCGCCCTGCAGCGCCACCGGCACCATCCGCCGCCACCCCGACGTCGCCTGGAGCAAGTCGGCCGGCGACGTCGCCGCCGTCGCCGACCTGCAGCGGCGCATGCTCGGGCGCATGGCCGAGCTGGTGAAGCCCGGCGGCCTGCTCGTCTATTGCACCTGCTCGCTCGAAGCGGAGGAGGGCGAGGACCAGATCGCCCGGCTGCTCGCCGGCGGGAGCCACTTCACCCTGGAGCCGGTGACGCCCGCCGATATCGGCGGCCTGGAGGGGGCGATCACCCCGCAGGGGTATCTTCGTACCCTGCCTTCGCTGCTGCCCGATCCCGACCCGGTGATGAGCGGCATGGACGGCTTCTTCGCGGCCCGCCTCAGGCGCGCCGGCTGAGGAGAACCCTCCCGAAACCATAGGACGGCCCCGTGTTTTCCGCGCGAAGGGCTTGCACAATCGGACAGCAGCGTTCAACAAGGCTGACGTTGTTCCGGCCGATCTGGCGATAGACATGACGGCGCCGGCGGCCGCCGGCCCTGGACCGCTTCCTGGAGGTTTGCACCGAGAATGAGCCGCGGCATGATCGGCGCGAAGCTCAGATTGTCTTCGTTGGCTGCCCGGCAGTCCGGCCGCAGGGCTTTGGCACGTCTCTACATCTCGCCGCTGCTGCGCTGGCGGTTCGGACGGGGCGATCCCGAAAAGCTGCTCCTCGCGCCGCAGGACCTGCGCGCCTCGGACCCGACCCGCGCCGCCGAGATCGTGTCCGGCCGCTACACCTTCGCGGGCAAGACCATCAACCTCAACGAAGTCTCGCCCTTCGTGGTGACGCCGCCCTCGCCGGTCTGGCGCGAGACGCTGCTCGGCTTCACCTGGCTGCGCCACCTGCGCGCCGCCGACGGCACCGCGGGCCGCACCGCCGCCCGCCGCCTGATCGGCGAATTCGTGCGCTCCAGCCTGCGGTTCCAGCCCGAGGTGCTGGAGCCCGTGCTCACCGCGCGGCGGCTGCTGTCGTGGATCAGCCAGTCGCCGCTCGTGCTGGACGGGGCCGACCGCGGCTTCCACCGCGCCTTCGTCCGCTCGATCGCGTGGCAGGCACGCTACCTCCTGCAGGCCGGCAGCGCCTCCGCCGACGGCATGCCGCGGCTGACCTGCGCGATCGCCACGGCGCAGGCGAGCCTCTGCTTCTCCGACAAGGTCAACCTCCGTCGGCCGGCGACGCGCTGGCTGGCCGCCGAGCTCGGCCGCCAGGTGCTGTCGGACGGCGTCCATATCAGCCGCAACCCGCAGGCGGTCATCGACCTCCTGCTCGACCTCCTGCCGCTGCGCCAGTCCTTCGCCGCCCGCAATGTCCTCGCGCCGCCCGAACTGCTCGGCGCCATCGACCGCATGATGCCGATGCTGCGCTTCTTCCGGCATGCGGACGGCGCCTTCGGGGCCTTCAACGGCATGGGCTATACCCAGACCCACCTGATCGCCACGCTGCTCGCCTATGACGACGCGCGCGGCAAGCCGGTGCAGAACGCCCCCCATGGCGGCTACCAGCGGGTGGAAGGCAACGGCGCCGTACTCCTCGTCGACACCGGCCGGCCGCCGCCGCTCGCGGTCTCCCACAACGCCCATGCCGGCACGCTCTCCTTCGAGTTCTCCGCCGACAATTTCCGCATCGTCGTCAATTGCGGCGCGCCGGCGCAGGGGCGGGAAAACTGGCGCCATCTCGCCCGCTCCACCGGCGCCCATTCCACCGCGATCGTCAACGACACCTCGTCCAGCGTCTTCGCCGAGGGCGCGCGCAAGCCCGGCATGGCCGGCAGGGTCATCCTTTCGGGGCCGAGGACGGTGACGGTGAAGCGGGAGACGACGCCGGCCGCCATCGCCATCACCGCCTCCCATGACGGCTATGAAGGAGAATTCGGCCTGATCCACCAGCGCGAGCTGACGCTGAGCCAGATCACCGGCGCGCTGGAAGGCCGCGACAGCTTCCTCGATGGCAAGTCCCACGACGGCAAGCGCGCGCCCTGGAAGGGCACGCAGCCCGTGCTGCTGCGCTTCCACCTGCATCCCGCCGTGGCGGCGCGCCCCGCCAATGGCGACACGCAGATCGTGCTGACCCTGCCCAACGGCAAGGAATGGCTCTTCCTCGCCGACGTCCCCTTCACCCTCGCCGAAACGGCGCATCTGGCCAACCCCGAAGGCCCGCGCCGCTCCACCCAGATCGTGACCGCCCTGCCCCCCGGCGAAAACACCATCTCCTGGGCCTTCCTGCCGGCCGAGCCGGTCTAAAGCGTTTTGTGTTTTGCCGGAATCGGCAAAACGCAAAGACGCGTCGAAAAACAAAGAGCTAGAGCAAAGCGCCGCTTCTGCCTAAACGCGCTTTGCTCTAGGCCCATCCAGGCAAGGGACGAAATCACGGGGCGTTGCCTTCCTGGCCGCGGCGCGATACGCCGTGCGCTCGCATCGCGGCACGGCGGCGGGCCGGCCTGCCCGCCGGACAGACAATGGAGACCGATCCTTGACCTCATCCCCCATCACCCGCGCGCTCCTGTCCGTTTCCGACAAGACCGGCCTGATCGACTTCGCCCGCGGGCTCGCCGAGCGCGGCGTGGCGCTGGTCTCCACCGGGGGCACGCGCAAGGCGCTGGTCGAGGCCGGCCTCGCCGTCAGCGACGTCTCCGATCTCACCGGCTTCCCGGAAATGATGGACGGCCGCGTCAAGACCCTGCATCCGGCCGTGCATGGCGGCCTGCTGGCCATCCGCGGCAACGAGGCGCACCGCGCGGCGATGGCGGCGCACGGCATCGGCCCGATCGACCTGCTCGTCGTCAACCTCTATCCCTTCGAGGCGACGCTCGCGCGCGGCGGCAGCTTCGAGGATCTCATCGAGAACATCGACATCGGCGGCCCGGCGATGATCCGCGCCGCCGCCAAGAACCATGACGACGTCACCGTCGTCGTCGACGTCGCCGATTATGACGAGGTGCTGGCCGATCTCGCCGAGAACGGCGGCGCCACCACCCTCGGCCTGCGCAGGCGCCTCGCCGCCAAGGCCTATGCCCGCACCGCCGTCTACGACGCGGCGATCTCCAACTGGTTCATGGCCGAGCTCGGCGAGGAGGCCCCGACCTTCCGCGCCGTCGGCGGCACGCTCGCCGAGGCCCTGCGCTATGGTGAGAACCCGCACCAGAGCGCGGCGTTCTACACCACGCCCGACAGGCGCTCCGGCGTGGCGACGGCGCGGCAGCTGCAGGGCAAGGCGCTCTCCTACAACAACCTCAACGACACCGACGCGGCGTTCGAATGCGTGGCGGAGTTCGACCCGGCGCGCTCGGCCGCCGTCGTCATCGTCAAGCATGCCAATCCCTGCGGCGTCGCCGAGGCGCCGACCCTGGCGGAGGCCTATGAGAAGGCGCTGCGCTGCGACCCGGTCTCGGCCTTCGGCGGCATCATCGCCGTGAACCGCACGCTGGACGCCGACACGGCCCGCAGGATCGTCGAGATCTTCACCGAGGTGATCGTGGCGCCGGCCGCCAGCCCGGAGGCCATCGCCATCCTCTCCGCCAAGAAGAACCTGCGCCTGCTCGTCACCGACGGACTGCCCGACCCGCGCGCCCCCGGCCTCACCGCCAAGACGCTGGCGGGCGGGCTGCTGGTGCAGTCGCGCGACAACGCCGTCGTCGACGACATGACGCTGAAGGTCGTGACCCGGCGCGCCCCGACCGAGCAGGAGATGGCCGATCTGCGCTTCGCCTTCCGCGTCGCCAAGCATGTCAAGTCGAACGCCATCGTCTATGCCAAGGCCGGCGCCAGCGTCGGCATCGGCGCCGGCCAGATGAGCCGCGTCGATTCGGCCCGCATCGCCGCCTCGAAGGCGGAGGATGCGGCAAGGCTCGCCGGCCTGGACGAAACCCTCACCAAGGGCTCGGTCGTCGCCTCCGACGCCTTCTTCCCCTTCGCGGACGGGCTCCAGGCCGCCGTCGCCGCCGGGGCGACCGCGGTGATCCAGCCGGGCGGCTCGCAGCGCGACGCCGAGGTGATCGCCGCCGCCGACGCCGCCGGCCTCGCCATGGTCTTCACCGGCACCCGGCATTTCCGGCACTGACGCTCCCGGGACCGCAGGCTTCCAGCCCATATGCGCTAACATAACAGAAATACCCGCCTTCTCCCGGTTCGGGAGAAGGTCCCGGTAGGGGGATGAGGGTCTAAACGTCAACGCAGATAGCTCAATAGTCGCGCTGGAATTGCACAAGTCCAGACCCTCATCCGGCGCTTCGCGCCACCCCCAGCATTTCCGCAGGAAATGCGAAGTCCCGCATGGGAGAAGGAAAATCGCGCTATTGTCGGCAAAGTTAGCGCTTATGGGCGAGACGCCTGCGGTCCCAGGGTCTACGCTGCCGTGCAGATCTCGACCAGGAAGCCGTTGAGGTCGCGCACATAGGCGACGACCTGGCCCCAGGGCTTCTCCTTCGGGGGCGCCACGCCGACCGCACCGGCGTCGAGCGCCTTCCAATAGGCCTGCGCGACATCCTCGACCACCAGGCCGATCTCGGCGCCGGCCGGCACGCCGTCCGGCCGGTTGCGCCGGAACTCCCCGGTCATCGTCTCGACCATGTCTTCCTCGGCGAAGGCCAGCGCCGTCTCGCCCGTCTTCAATTCGGCGAACGCGCCGCCTTCGGCGACCATGCGGGCGTCCAGCCCGAAGGCCTTCCCGTAGAAGGCGACCGCCTTCGCGACATCGGGGACGTAGAGAATGACATAGCCGAGCTTCATGACGATGTTCCCTTTTTGTTCTGTACATAACTATCAGGAAACGACGGCTTGTCGAGTCGAATCCGGAGCGCGGACGGCAAGTCCGCGCTCCGGGGCTTACCCGTGCGGATTCTCGATGCGCGGCCAGATCTCGCGGGAAAGCTTGCGGTAATCGGTCACGCGCGGGTTGGAGGGATAGGGCGCGCCGGCGTCGATATAGACGATGTCGGCGGCGATCGGCGCGAAGCCGGCATGGAAATGGTTGGTGGACTTGACCAGCAGGATGTCCTTGGCCATCGGATCAATGCCGAGATTGGAGAAGATGTCCGGCTCGAAGGTCTGCGTGCGGTTGGTGTTGAGGATGATGTCGATGTCCGTGCCCTCGGGGCGGATGACGGCGGCCGGGCCGAGCGTGACGCGGCTCGCCCCGAAGCTCTGCCAGCCTTCCGTCACCGCGCGGCGGACCTCCACCATCGCGTCGATGGGCGCGCCGCCCGCCGGGCCGGCCTTGCCGCCGAAGCGCAGCATGATGCGGGCGCCCTCGCCGGCCGCCAGGCAGAACGTCACCGCGATCGGGTCCCACAGGGTGGCGACGGCGAAATTGTCCATGCCGCGCTCCAACATGCGCCGCAGGATGAGCGTGCCGTCGCCGGCGACGCCGCCGCCGGGATTGTCCCAGACATCGGCGACGACCACCGGCCGCCCGGGCCTGGTGGCGGCCAGCGCCGCGGCCTGGTCGAGCCCCGCGTCGATGCCGGCCATCGGCATCATGGTACGCCCGCGCAGGCCGAACACTTCGAGGCCGAGGCGGCGTGCCAGCGCGTCGCCCTTCGCCTTGTCGCCGTCGGTCACCACCAGCACCTGCGTGCCGAGTTCCGGCACGTCCGCCGCCATGAAGCCGTGGATCAGCGACACCGAGAGGATGCCGTCCTGCCCCTGCAGGGCCTTCATGCGGTCGACGAAGGAGCGCATCGGCTCCCGGCTGGTCGGGAAGACGTCGATCGTGCGGCAGTCGAAGGTGGAGATCATCGGCCGGATCTCGCCGCGCAGCGTGCGCAAGGCGAGGTCGACGACATGCTCGCCGCGCTCGAGGAAATCGGTATGCGGAAATTCGAGGAAGGAAGCGAGGATGTCGGCATTGGCGACGCGCTTCCTGGTCAGATGGCTGTGCGGGTCGAGTTCGGCGGCGATCAGCACGCCGGGCCCGACGATGTCCCGGATGCGGGCGAGGAGATCGCCTTCGCAGTCGTCATAGCCCTGCGCCACCATGGCGCCGTGCAGGCCGAGCACGACGCCGTCGACCGGCAGCGCGGCCCGGAGCTGGGCGAGGATCTCGTCGCGCAGGCCCTCATAGGCCTGGCGCTGCAGCAGGCCGCCGGGCTCGGCCCAGGTCGCGGTGCCCTCGATCAGCGTGAAGCCTTCCTCTTGCGCCCGGCGGCGCAGCACCACCATCGGCGAGGAGCACAGCGTCGGCGTCTCCGGATGCTGCCCGGGCGGCGCGTAGAACGCCATTTCGAAGCTCGCCCGGTCGGTCGGCACGGGGGAGAAGGTGTTGGTCTCGGTGGCGAAGGAAGCGGTGAAGATACGCATGGGGTCAGACCGGTGGAGGAAGGTTTCCTCTCTCTAGCCTATTTCACCGCCCCGAGCGCAAGGCCCCGCATCAGATAGCGCTGCAGCCAGGCGAAGACGATCGCCACCGGGATGGTCGCCGCGAAGGCCGCCGCCATCACGAAGTTCCACTCCACGGTATAGCGCGAGACCAGATTGAAGATCTGCAGAGGCAAGGTGTAGCCGTTCGCGCTGCGCAGCATGGTCAGCGCCAGGATGAACTCGTTCCACGACGCGATGAAGGTGAAGATCGCCGTCACCACCATGGCCGGGACGGCGAGCGGCAGGAACACGCTGACGAGCGTGCGCCACGGGCTGGCGCCCTCGATCCAGGCCGCCTCCTCCAGGTCCTTCGGGATGGTGGAGAAATAGCTCTGCAGCATCCATACGGCGAAGGCGACGTTGAAGCCGATATAGACGAAGACGAGGCCGGCGAGATTGTCGATCAGCCCCAGCCAGACGATGAGGCGGAACAGGCCGATCACCAGCACGATCGGCGACAGCATCTGCGAGATCAGCAGGAATTGCCGGAAGGCGCTGCGCGCGCCGAAGCGGTAGCGGCTGAGGGCGTAGCCGCCGGGAATGGCGATCAGGATGGTGATCACCGTCGTGCTCACCGCGACGATCAGCGAGTTCAGGAGGGCCTGGCCGAAATTGGTCTCGCCGAACATGGTGATGAAATTGGCGAAGGCGGGCTGGTCCGGCCACCAGGTCGGCGACAGCATCTCGGTCGCCGGCTTGATCGCGGTGATGAACATCACGGCGAAGGGAAACAGCGTGAGCACGACGATGGGCGAGAGCAGGATCCAGTAGAGGATGGAGCGCTTGAGCTTCTTCACGCGTCTTTCTCCTCGCGCATCGCCAGGCGGACATAGATGATGGTGAAGACCAGCAGCAGCCCGAAGGTGATCATCGAGACGGCCGAGGCCTCGCCGAGCTTCCCGATGCGGAAGCCGAGCTTGTAGAGATAGGTGACGAGGATGTCGGTGGAGTTGGCGGGCCCGCCCTGCGTCGTCACCCAGATGATCGGGAAGGAATTGAACACGTAGATGACGTTGAGGACGAGGGCGATGTTGATGAAGGGCCGGAGCAAGGGCAGGGTGATGTGGCGGAACTGCTGCCAGCGGCCGGCCCCCTCGACCGCGGCGGCATCGTAGAGCTCGTCCGGCACCGAGGAGAGGCCGCCGAGGAAGATCGTGGTGGTGAAGGGGATCGAGACGAGGATGCCGATGAGGATCTGCATCGGGAAGGCGGTCGAGCCCTGCGCCAGCCATTCGATGTTGGTGTGGATCAGGCCGAGGCCGCGCAGGCCCGAATTGAGCATGCCGCTCTCGCCGTTGAGCGCCCAGCGCCAGACGATCGCCATCATCGCCAGCGACACCGCCCAGGGCAGCATGATGATGACGCGAGCGATGCTGCGCCCATAGAAGTCGTCGTTCAGGATCAGCGCGATCGGCACGGAGACGATCAGGGTGCCGAGCACCACCCCGAGGGTCCAGATCAGCGTCCGCCACAGCGCCGCGAGAAAATCGGGATCGGCGAACAGGGCCTGGAAATTGGCCAGCCCGGAGAATTCGCGCAGCATGCCGAAGCGGTTGACGTCGTGCAGCGAGATCTGGCCGATCTGGTAGAGCGGCCAGAGGATGATGAAGGCCGCCATCAGGAAACTGGGCAGGATCAGGAAATAGGGTGTGGCCCGGCGGCCCATCGGCTGTCGTCTCCGGAAGGGAAAGTGGCGCGGTTTTCCTGCTCCCGAAGGGGAGAAGGTGGCGCGCAGCGCCGGACGAGGGTCTGGCCTTCGACGAGGCGAAGCACGTTCGTCGAGCTTTCCTCGCCGCGGTTCGGTCTCTCATCCCCCGTTCGGGACATCGAGCATTTCCGACGGAAATGCGGAGGCCCGAACGGGAGAAGGAAGCTTATGCGTTTATCTCAGTGCCCATGGACAAGACCATGCGAGCACCCGGAAACGCCCACCCGCTCACTTCTTGGAGAGGATGTCGTTGGCCTGCGCCGCCGTCGCCTTGAGGGTACCCTCGATGTCGCCCTGGCCGAGATAGATCTTCTGGACGGCGTTGGACGTGATCTGCGCGATCTCCTCCCAGCCCGGAATGACCGGCGCGAAGCGCGCCTTGGGCAGGAGCGAGGCGAACACCTTCAGGTCGGCATTGTCGGCGAAGAGCGGGTCGGACGCTTCCTTGGCGTTGACCGGCAGGAAGCCTTCGACCTTGTCGAACTCTGTCCGGTTCTCGGTGGTGAACAGGAAATCGAGGAATTTGAACGCCTCGTCCTTCACCTTGGAATTGTCGAACAGCACGATCGAATCGGTCACGCCATAGGTGCCCTGGTCACCCGACGGACCGGCCGGGATCGGCGCCACGCCGTAATTGAGCTTCGGCGCATCGGTCTTGATCTGGCTGGAGAGGAAGGGCGCGGTGATCACGGTGGCGACCTTGCCCTGCTTGAACAGGTTCTGCACGTCCTCGCGGTTGTAGGAGGTCACGCCCGGCTCGGTATAGCCCTTGTCGATGAAGCTCTTATAGAGCTTGGCGGAGTCGATCGCCGCCTGGCTGTCGAGGCCCGACTTGCCGTCCTTGACGATCTCCCCGCCATAGGACCACATGCCGTAATAGAAATAGACGTCGGTCTCGATTTCCTTGCCCTGCAGGCCGAAGGGTGCGACGTCCGGCGTCGCCGCCTTGATCTTGGCGGCATCCGCCTCGAATTCGGCCCAGGTCTTCGGCGGCTCCGTGATGCCGGCCTTCGCGAACACGTCCTTGTTGTAGTAGAGCGCGCGGGCGGAGGCGGCGATCGGCAGGCCGTAGGTCTTGCCGCCCATCACCGAGGGCGACAGGAAGGTGGGGATGAAGCGGGCCTTGAAGTCGGGCGTGATATAGCTGTCGAGCGGCGTGACGAGGCCCTGCGACACGTAATCCAGCAGCCAGCGCGTGCCGATGATCGACATGTCCGCATTGGTGCCGGCCGAAATGTCCGTCGTCAGCTTCTGCTGCAGATTGTCCCACGGCACGACTTCGAGCTTGATCGTGGTGCCCGGATTCTTGGCCTCGAAGGCCTTCGCCGCCGCTTCGAAATAAGGGCCCGTTCCCTTCGAATATTCGGCAATGGTCACGCGCACCGTGCCTGCCTGCGCCGAGGCGCAGGCCAGGAGGCTGACGCCCGCCATCAGCATGACCGACCGTCCAATCGTCTTCATGAAGCATCCCCGTCGAAACTGTGATGACTTGCGGCTCTGTCGTGTCCGCGCCCCGCGCGCTTCGTGCCCGCATGAGGCCCCTACTGTTCAACGTTATCGGACGGCATGCAAGAGCGGAGTCGAGACCGGACCATGATACCGGACGCCGGGTGCGGCCCGCCAGAATCCACATTTAATTCCGTGCGGATGTATGCATAGTCTGACGCCCCTGCCCGATGATGGTGCCTGTCCTTATGCCTGAAACGAACGACGCCGCCCCTTCCCCGCCCGTCGCGGATCCCTTCGGCCTCGCCGGCCGCCGCGTCCTGGTCACCGGCGCCGGCGGCGGCATCGGCCGGGCCCTGGTCGCCGCGTTCCGCCAGGCAGGCGCCGTCGTCTCCGGTGCCGACCAGAGCGCCGCCATGCTGGAGGGCCTCGATCTCGAGCATCGGCTCGTCTTCGAACTCACCGATACCGCCGCCTGCGCCGCCGCGATCGCCGGCCTCCTCGAGGCCGGGGCCGCGCCCGACATCCTCGTCAACAATGCCGGCTATACGCGCGCCGAGACGCTGCCCCAGGTCGACGACGCCGCCTGGGATCGCGAGATCGCCGTCAATCTCACCGGCGCCTATCACGTGACCACGCCCATCATCGCGGCGATGGCGGCCCGTGGCGGCGGCGCGGTGGTGTTCATCTCCTCCGTCAATGCCCTCGCCCACCACGGCAACCCGGCCTATTCGGCGGCGAAGGCGGGGCTGCTCGCCTATGCGAAGGCGATCGCCGTGGAAAAAGGCGCCGACGGCATCAGGGCCAATGTGATCTGCCCCGGCTCGGTGCTGACGCGGGCGTGGGACCATCGCTTCGCCCGCGATCCCGCCACCCGCCAGAACGTGGCCGGCCATTATCCGATCGGCCGGATGGTCAATCCCTCGGAAGTGGCGAACGCCGCCGTCTTCCTGTCTTCGCCGCTGGCCTCCGGCATCACCGGCGCGGTGCTGCCGGTGGACGGCGGCCTGATGGCCGGCAATCTGCGCTTCGTGCGCGACATCATCGACAAGGAGGCATGAAATGGCAGGCTTGCAGGTCCGATCGCTGCAGAAGCGCTATGGCAGCGCCACCATCCTGCACGGCATCGACCTTGAGGTCGGCGACGGCGAATTCGTGGTGCTGGTCGGCCCCTCCGGCTGCGGCAAGTCGACCCTGCTGCGCATGATCGCGGGCCTCGACGACATCTCGGGCGGCGAATTGTGGATCGGCGACCGGCTCGCCAACCGGCTCTCGCCCCAGAAGCGCAACATCTCCATGGTGTTCCAGAGCTACGCCCTGTTCCCGCACATGACGACGCGCGCCAATATCGGCTTCGGCCCGCGCATGCGCGGCGAAAGCGCGGCCTCGATCGAGACGCGGGTGCAGAAGGCCGCCGGCATCCTCAACCTGCACGACTATCTCGACCGCTATCCCCGCCAATTGTCCGGCGGCCAGCGCCAGCGCGTCGCCATGGGGCGCACGATCACCCGCCAACCAGACCTCTTCCTGTTCGACGAGCCGCTGTCGAACCTCGACGCCAAGCTGCGCGTGCAGATGCGCACCGAGATCAAGGCGCTGCACCAGGATTTGAAGACCACCATCGTCTACGTCACCCACGACCAGATCGAGGCCATGACCATGGCCGACCGCATCGTGGTGATGAATGCCGGCCGGATCGAGCAGGTCGGCTCGCCGCTCGAACTCTATGACAGCCCGGCCAACCGCTTCGTCGCGAGCTTCCTCGGCTCGCCGTCGATGAGCTTCATTCCGGGCACGGTGGAAAAAGGCGACGGCGCCCCGGGCCTGCGCACGAAGGGCGGCCTCCGGCTGCCGCTCGGCGTCACCGCCGCGACGTCCGGACAGGCGGTCGAGATCGGCATCCGTCCGGAACATTACCGCCTCGCCGATGCGCAGACGGGCTTTCCCTTCGTCGTCGGCGTCGTCGAGCCGACAGGATCGGAGACGCATCTCTTCGGTACCATCGACGACACGCAGATCCGCGCCGTGTTCCGCGAACGCATCGCGCCGACGCCCGGCGACACGCTTTTCCTCACCGTCGATCCGGCGCATGTCCACGTGTTCGATCCGCAATCGGGCGCGCGGCTGTAAGCTGCCGCGGCCTGCCGGCGCCGGGGGAGGCCCGACCGATGGACGACACCAATCCCTTCCCCGATGATGCCGATCGCCATGCCCTCTGGGACATGCTGGTCCGGCGCGACATCGAGGCCTTCCTCGCCGCCGATTGGGACGCGGTCGCGGAGGATTTCCTCGCGCCCGGCTTCTTCGGCCTCAGCGCGCTGCGCTCCGCCGATCCCGATGCGTGGCGGATGGTCTTTCCCCGCCTAGACGATTATCGCGACCGCTGGCTGAGCCAGGCCCGCCTCTCCGCCGCCACCGCCTATACCGAGCCGCGGCGCGCGGCGCTGTTCCGCGCCACCACGCTGCACGACATCGAGATCGCCGGCGAGCGCGCCGTCGCCCACAAGAAGTTCGCCGGCCGCATCGCCCGGCTCGACGGCGGCGCGGATGTCATCGACTGGCAGACGCTCTATCTGTGCACCCGCATCGGCGGCGGCTGGAAGATCATCGGTTTCGTCGGCTATCTGCCGAACCCGGTGGGGTAGGCCGCAACCCCTCCATGGATGCGGCCCCATGAGCCGGGCTGATCTTCTTCCGATTCGATGTTTTCGTTCTCTCCCCAGGGAATACCGCGTTCATGACCGCGCGGCGAGACGGCAGCCTATCCATCCTCCCGCGACGCCGAAGTCCCTCGCCCCGCAGGCGGGGAGAGGATAGAGGTGAGGGGCAGCACCGAGGCAGGCCATCATGATCGGGCTCAACCATCTGCCTCATCTTGGTTGCGCAGCCCCTCATCCTCACCTTCTCCCCGCAGGCGGGGAGAAGGGCTGGCTGGCGTCGCGTTCCATCACCGCGCGGCGTGATGGCGGCCTCTCCGTCCTGCCGCGACGCCAAGTCCGCGCTTCCGGGAGCTCAGATTTCGCCCTTGCCGAGGCTCTGATGGATATGCTCGGCTTGGCGGATCGCCAGGGCGACGATGGTCAGGGTCGGGTTTTCCGCGGCGCCGCTGGTGAACTGGCTGCCGTCGGAGACGAACAGGTTCTTGATGTCGTGCGTCTGCCCATATTTGTTGACGACGCCGTCCGAGGGCTTGGCGCTCATGCGGTTGGTGCCGAGATTGTGGGTCGAGGGATAGGGCGGCGTCGGGAAGGTGCGGATCGCGCCGACCGCGTCATAGATCGCGCGGCCCTGCCTGTAGGCATGCTCGCGCATGGCGACGTCGTTGGCGTGGTCGTCGAAATTGACATTGGCGACGGGGATGCCGAACTTGTCCTTCGCCGTCGGATGGAGGCTGATCCGGTTGTCCTCGCTCGGCATGTCCTCGCCGACGATCCAGATGCCTGCCAGGTGGTCGTAGCCGTCGATCGCCGAGGTGAATTCGCGGCCCCATGCGCCCGGATCGAGGAAGGCCGCCATGAAGGGCAGGCCGAGCGAGATGGTCTCGAACTCGTAGCCGCCGACAAAGCCCCGGGACGGGTCGTGGCGCGCCTCGTCGCGGACGATGCCGGCCATGGTGGTACCGCGATACATGTGCACCGGCTTGTCGAACAGGGCATAGACCGAGCCGGTGGTGTGGCGCATATAGTTGCGCCCGACCTGGCCGGACGAATTGGCGAGGCCGTCCGGGAACAGGTTCGAGGCGGAATTGAGCAGCAGCCTCGGGCTTTCGATCGAATTGCCGGCGACGGCGACGACCCGCGCCTTCTGGCGCTGCATCTTGCCGTCCTTGTCGGCATAGACGACGCCGGTCACCTTGCCGGACGCGTCGTGCTCGATCTTGACGACGTGGCAGTCGGGCCGGACTTCCAGATTGCCGGTCGCCTCGCCCTTCGGGATCTCGGCATAGAGCGTCGACCATTTGGCGCCCGACTTGCAGCCCTGGAAGCAGAAGCCGATCTGCTGGCAGGAGCCCCGGCCGTCGCGCGGCTGGCTGTTGATCGCCATGCGCCCGGTGCTGACCTCCTTGTAGCCGATCTTCTTCGCCCCGGCCTCCAGCACCTTGAAATTGTTGTTGCCGGGCAGGCCCGGGATGCCGTTGGTGCGGGTCACCCCCATCTTGTCCTCGGCCTTGGCGTAATAGGGCTCCATCTCGGCGAGCGTGATCGGCCAGTCGAGCAGGTTGGCGCCCGGCAGGTCGCCATAGGTCGAGCGGATCTTGAATTCATGCTCCTGGAAGCGCAGCGAGGCGCCGGCCCAATGCACGGTGGAGCCGCCCACGGCCTTGACGATCCAGGCCGGCAAATTGGGAAAGTCCTTGTGCACCCGCCACGATCCGGAGGTGGTGCGCTGGTCCTTCCAGGCGAGCTGGGCGAAGCTGTCCCACTCGTCATTGACGAAATCTTCGATCTCGAAGCGCGATCCCGCTTCCAGGATCACCGTCTTGACGCCCTTGAGGGCGAGTTCGGTCCCGAGCGTGCCGCCGCCGGCGCCGGAGCCCACGATCACGACGACGGAGCCGTCATTGAGGTCAAAAGGAGCAGCCATGGTTCCGTTTCCTGAAGAAGGCCTGGTCCCGACGCGGCGCGCAGCGCCCGTACGGGCAGGATTGAAGGGGGATGAAGGAGCGGTCCGCCGTCGGCGCTGCCGTCAGAGCCAGTCGATGTCGGAGAAGCCGCGATTGATGTAGCCGCCCTTGTCGGCCGAGGAGCCCTCGTAGCCGAACAGCGACCAGACATCCTTCTGGTTGTAGAGGCTGACGACGAGGCCGGAGCGCACCGCCCCGAAGAAGGGCGTCGCCTCGATCCCGCGCAGCAGGGCCACCCGGTCGGCTTCCCAGCCGATATCGACATAGCGCGAGGCCTGGGCGGTGGCGGCGAGCCCGTCCAGCATGACCACGCCATTCTCGAACAGGGCCTTGGCAGCCGGGTCCTGGGCGGCCTTCGCGTCGAAATCCTTGACGGCGACGGCATAATAGCGGTCGCCCAGCCGGTCATGCGGATAGAGGTCGCGCGACAGCTTGATCAGGGTCTGCACGGTTTCCGGCTTGAGCGACGTCGCCTCCAGCGCCCAGGCCTCGCTCGGGCAGTAGAGCGCGTCGCCGATGACGACGACGGCGACGCCCGCGGCGGCGGATGCCATGAAATGCCGGCGCGACAGATGCGGGCCCTTGTGCGGACCCTGGCGGTCTTCCTTCATGATGTCCTCCCTCGACGTCCTTGTTTGTCTTGGCGTCTCTATTTGTAGCGCCCGCCCCGCTGCAGGACCTCGATCTTGTAGCCGTCCGGATCCTGCACGAAGAAGAACCGCGCCTCGCCGCCGCCGGGCAGGGACAGGGTGCGGATGTCGCCCGGCGAAGCGCCGAGGGCCGCCATATGGCCGTGGGCGGCCTCCAGATTCTCGACCGAGACGGCGAGGTGGCCGTAGCCGTCGCCGAGCGCATAGGGCTCGGTGCGCCCCTTGTTGACCGTCAGCTCCAGCTCGAAGCCGCTCTCGCCATTGCTGAGATAGACGAGGACGAAGCTGCCGAAATCGTAGCGGTCGGCGATGTCGAAGCCGAAGGCGCCCCGGTAGAACTCCACCGAGCGCGTCTCGTCGAGAACCCGGATCATGCTGTGGATCATGCCCATGGCCTGCCCCCTATTGCGTTGCGCCGAGCGATTTCAGATAGAAGATGACGAGCTTGCGCTTGGCAGGATCGGCCTGGCGGTAAGGCATCACCGAGCCAGGCCGGAACTTCTGGGCGTTGGCGATCCACTGGTCGAGCTTGTCCGCGTCCCAGACGAAGCCGGCATCGGCGAGCGCAGCCGAATATTTATAGCCCGGATAGGTGCCGGCCTTGCGCCCGTAGACGCCGGCGAGGTTGGGGCCCTGCCTGGGACCGCCCTTCGGGTCGACGACATGGCAGGTTCCGCAACTGGTCTGGAACTGCTTCTGGGCCGCGGCCAGATCGTCGGCGGCCCGCGCCGGTATCGTTCCCATCGCCACGCAGAGCGATGCCCAAGCCGCCCCTCGCCACCAAACGCCCAACGCCATCGCCAACCTGCCGTTTCAGAACATGGCGAAGGTAGGAGCCGCGGGAACAGGCGGGGTAGTATTATTGCAGTACGTGACGAATATTCGCCCTCGTCACTCCGCGGCGACCAGCCCGAAGGGAGGCGCCGTCGTGCCTTGCCCGGCGGGGCGCAGCTCGACGACGTATTTCAGGCAGCAGCAGCGCAGCAGCGAGGTGAAATTATGCACGTTGCCGTGCAGGTCCAGCACCTCGTCGTGCAGCCGCGTCACGAAACGGCCGAGCGACATGTTCTGGTGGGCGGCAAGCTCCTCGAGGATGTCCCAATAGACCGCTTCGAGCCTTATCGAGGTGGAATGGCCGCCGATCCTCACCGAGCGCGTATGCGTCTCATAGGTCTCGGGCGGCTGGGAGGCGAACAGGTGGCACATGGCGTTTCTCCCGGGATGACTCTTTTTCTTTGAGTCTTTCCAAAGAGAGGGGACCTGTCAATCATTGATCGGCCGGGCCCGGTCACACTGGCGCGATAGCGCTCCCTCTATTGCGCGGAGGCGACCTTCGGCGCCGGGGAGCCCGGGTCCGCTCCGCCGACATGGACCGGGTCTCCCTCGGCCAGGCCGTCCGGCGGCGCCGCGATGACCCGGTCGCCGGCCTGGACGCCGGAGCCGAGCTCGATCTCGCTGCCGAGATCGCGCGCGATCGTCACGGCCTTGAACGCCACGCGGCTGTCCGGCCCGACGGTCGCGACCCGCAGCCCCTTTTCGTCGAAGACGAGCGCGCTGACGGGAATGCGGAAAGTGCCGGCGACGCCGGACAGGTCCACCTTCACATTGGCGTAGGCGCCCGGCATCAGCTCGCCCTTGCTGTTGTCCACCGCCAGCTGCATCTGCGTCGTGCCCGAGGACATGTCGACCGAACGGGCGGAGGCGACGACCTTGGCCGCAAAGGTGCGGCCCGGATATTCGGGCACGGAGACCAGGGTCTTCGACCCGATCTTCACCGCCGGCGCGTAGTTCTGCGGCACGTTGACATAGGCGCGCAGCGTGCGCACGTCGGAGACCACGAACATCGGCCGCCCGGCATTCGAGCCGGCCGCGATGAGGTTGCCGACATCGGTGTTGCGCTCGGTGATCAGGCCGTCGAATGGGGCGGTGACGGTCTTGTAGGCCGAAAGCACCTCGAGGCGCTGGACGTTCGCCGCACCGGAATTCACCGCCGCCTGCTTGCTGGCGAGATCGGCCACGCGCTGGTCGATCTCCTGCTGCGCGACGGTGTTGGAGGCGAGCAGCGGCCGTTCGCGCTTGAGGGTGAGATCGGCGAGGACTTCCGCCGCCTTGGCGTTGGCGAGGTCGGCCTTGGCCTGCAGCAATTGCTGGTCCTGGTCCGGCGCCTCGATGTCGGCCAGCGTCTCCCCGGCCTTGACCGCGGCGCCGATGTCGACCTTCCAGTCCTTCACATAGCCGCTGACGCGCGCAAAGATCGGCGCGCTGTTGTTGGCCTGGAGACGGCCCGGCAGGTTGAGGCTGACGACGCCCGGCTGCGAATTCAGCGTGACCAGCGTGACGGTGGGAACCGCCTGCGCCTCGGTCCATTGCGTCAGTTCGGCATTGCTCCTGTGGCGGGCATCGATGCCGGTATAGACCAGCATCGCGGCGCCGGCCACGAAGACGACCCCGAAAATGCCGAGCTTTCCATGGGAGCGGCGCGGAACGGCTGCCGGCATCGGCGCCGCGGGAGCGGCTTCGGGTTCCACCTCGGTATCCGGTTTTCGAGCGGTAGCGGGCTCAGACATGCTGCAGGGTCTCCGGGCGCGCGGCAGCCGATCCGGCCTGGCGCTTGTGGACGAGGCTGAAGACGACGGGCACGAAGACCAGCGTCGCCACGGTTGCAAAGATGAGGCCGCCGACCACGGCGCGCCCGAGCGGCGCGTTCTGCTCGCCGCCCTCGCCGAGGCCGAGGGCCATCGGCGCCATGCCGATCACCATCGCGAGTGCGGTCATGCAGACCGGACGGAAGCGCACGAAGCCGGCTTCGAGCGCCGCGGCGATGGGGTCGCCGAGTTCGGCCAGGCGCTCCCGGGCGAAGCTGATCACGAGCACGGCGTTGGCGGTCGCCACCCCCATGCACATGATCGCCCCGGTCAGGGCCGGGACCGACATCGGCGTGCGCGTGACGAACAGCATCCAGACGATGCCGGCAAGGCCCGCCGGCAGCGCCGAGACGATGACGAAGGGGTCGGACCAAGACTGGAAATTCACCACGATCAAGAGGTAGATCAGCAAGATGGCGCCGAGCAGGCCGAAGAGCAGGCCGGCGAAGGCGCTGTTCATCGTCTGCACCTGGCCGAGCAGGACGACCGCGCTGCCCTTCGGCACCTGGCCGGCGGTGTCGGCGAGCACCTTGTCGATATCCGTCGCAACCGCGCCGAGATCGCGGCCCTGCGTGGTGGCGTAGATCTGCACCATCGGCACGATGTTGTATTGCGAGACGACGGCATTGCTCACGGTGCGCTGGATCCTGGCGACGCCGCCGAGCAGCGGAAGCGATGTCGCTCCCGTCGCCGTGACCGGGAGCGTCTGCAGCTCGCTGAGCGTATCGATCTGATATTGCGGCGTCTGCATCACGATCGGATAGGAGACGCCGTTCTTCGGATTGAGCCAGTAGGTCGGCGAGACCTGGCTCGAGCCGGCGAGATCGACCACCAGGCTGTTGGTGACGTCCTTCTCGGTGAGGCCGATATATTGCGCCTGGGCGCGGTCGACGTCGACGTTCAGCGTCGGGTTGGACTGCGATTCCTGGATGCGGGCATCGGCGATGCCGGGGATGTGGCGCAGGCGGTCCAGGACGAGATCGGCATATTTGAAGTTCGCCCCCAGATTGCCGCCGCGCACCTGCACGTCGATCGGCGCCGGCGCGCCGAAATTGAGGATCTGGCTGATGATGTCCGCCGGCAGGAAGGAGAAGGCCACGCCGGGGAAGCGGCCCGGCAGCTCCTCGCGCAGCTTGCGGACATAGTCCTCGGTCGGGCGATGGTCTTCCGCCAGCTTGATCTGGACGTCGCCGTCCTGGGAGCCCATCACGCCGGTGTTGTTGTAGGTCAGGTTGATGCCGCTGACCGGCATGCCGATATTGTCGACCATCGTGCTGAGCTGGTCCGGCGGGATGAGGCCGCGGATGGCCTTCTCGATAGCGGCGAACTGGTTGGCGCTCTCCTCGATCCGCGTGCCCACCCGGAGGCGGGCATGCATCAGGATCTGCCCGGTGTCGACGGCGGGGAAGAAATTCCGCCCGAGATAGGGTGTCAGCAGGAACGAGGCCAGGACGAAGGCCATGAAGCCGGTGACGAAGATCGCCCGGCGGCCGAGCGCCAGTTCGAGCAGGCCGTGATAGCCGTGGCGGATGCGCTCGAACACCGCCTCGAAGCCGCGCTGGAGCAGCACCAGCGGATTGCGCGTGCGCGGCTTGCCATGCGCGGCATGGTCGGCATGCGGCTTGAGCAGATAGTTCGCCAGCGTCGGCACGAAGGTGCGCGACAGGATGAAGGAGGACACCATCGCGAACATCACCGCTTCGGCCATGGGCACGAAGAGGAAGCGGGCGATGCCGTCGAGGAAGAACATCGGCACGAACACGATGCAGATGCAGAGCAGCGACACGAAGGCCGGCGTGACGATCTGCGCCGCGCCGTCGAGGATCGCCGTCCGGACGTCCTTGCCGTGTTCGAGATGCCAGTTGATGTTCTCGATCGTGACGGTGGCGTCGTCGACGAGGATGCCGACGGCAAGCGCCAGCCCGCCCAGCGTCATGATGTTCAGCGTCTCCCCGATCGCCGACAGCGCGATCACCGAGCCGAGGATGGCGAGCGGGATGGAGGCGGCGATGATGACGGTGGAGCGCCAGGACCCGAGGAAGAGCAGGATCATCAGGCTGGTCAGCGCTGCCGCGATGACCCCTTCGCGCGCCACGCCGGTGATGGCGCCGCGCACGAAGAGCGACTGGTCGCCGAGGAGCGAGATCTGCAGGTTGGACGGCAGGGCCGGCTTGAGCAAGGCGAGCTGGTCCTTGATGCCCTGGATGATCGCCAGGGTCGACACCGCACCGTTCTTGAGCACCTGCAGCAGGACCGAGCGCGTGCCGTCGACATGGACGATGTTGGTCTGGGGCGGATTGCCGTCGCGGACGGTGGCGACGTCCTTGATGTAGACGAGCGCGCCGTTGACCGACTTGATCGGCAGTTCGGCGAGATCGGCCAGCGAGGAGGGCGCGTCGTTGAGCTGCACCGCATATTCATAGGCGCCGATCTTCTCGGTTCCCACCGGCGTGATCAGGTTCTGCGCGGCGAGCGCATTGGCGACGTCCTGCCCCGACAGGCCGCGCGCCTGCAGCGCATTGGAATTGAGGTCGATCTGCACCTGGCGCGTCTTGCCGCCGAACGGATAGGGGATGGCGGCGCCCGGCACCGTCACCAGCGGCGTGCGCACCGTCTGCAGGCCGAGATCGGCCAGCGCCTGTTCCGTCAGCCCCTGTCCGGACAGGGCGACCTGGATGATCGGCACCGTCGAGGCGTTGTAGTTCAGGATCAGCGGCGGCGTCGCCCCTGGCGGCATCTGCTTCAGCACGGTCTGTGCCACGGCGGTGACCTGCGCATTGGCGGTGCGGATGTCGACGTTCGGCTGGAAGAAGATCTTGATGATGCCGAAGCCGTTATAGGAGGTGGCCTCGATATGCTGGATGTCGTTGACGGTGGTCGTCAGCGTACGCTGGAATGGGGTGGAGATACGCCCGGACATCTGGTCGGGCGGCAGGCCGGTATATTGCCAGATCACGCTGATGACGGGGATGCGGATGTCGGGAAAGATGTCCGTCGGCGTCCGCAGCGCCGCCAGCGGCCCGATGATGAGAATCAGCAGCGCCAGCACAATGAATGTGTAGGGCCGGCTGAGGGCGATGCGGACGAGAGCAATCATTAAATCGACGCCTGATTCCAAACGTAGCCATCGTCCCGCTGAGGACGATCGAACAAATCAACAAATAAACCAGGCTCCGGCGCCGCCGGCCGCAAGGAACCGAAGCCGGCTCTCCCATGGCACAGTCTGCAGTATTGTTGGATTCACACCCTCGTGAGGCCCTGCCGCCCGCGCCTATCTTTGCGTTTACGGGGCGAAGAATGCAGTCATGAATTGCAGAAGGTGGCGCTTTACCGGGCACGACCATGGCATCCCGGGGCGGCGGGAGGGCGCAAAGGCGCCGAGAGCCCGGCGATATCGTGGGTTTTCACGGTGTGCGCCCTCCCGCCGGCCCGAACGGCAGGAAATTCGGCGAGATTTTGGGCAATCGAGGCGATTATCGCTCAAACGAAGCGCAAGGCCGGTGCCGCGCGAAAACGCCGCGGCCCTGTCCCCTACCGGCCGGCCGCGCGGCGCAGCCGGATCTCGTCGCCGGCATCGGCCTCCAGGCCGACGACGTCGGCTACGGCGAACAGGGCGATGAAGCCGACCGCGACGAAGGCGATGTGGAAGTCGACGAGGGGCACGGCCGCCGCCGTTCCCGGGTTGAAGACCTCGGCCATCCGCAGGGCGACGGCACCGACGCCGATGCCCAGGCCCATCGACATCTGCTGTGCCACGTTGAAGAGCGTGTTGGCGCCGTTCATCCGCGCCTCCGGTACATCCGCGAAGGCGATGGTGTTCAGCGCCGTGAACTGCATCGAGCGCGTCAGGCCGCTGACGAAGAGCAGGGCGCAGATGACCGGCGTCGGCGTCGCCGGCGTCAGCAGGGCGCAGCCGAAGATCACCGCGGCGTTGAGGAGGCCGTTGCCGAGCAGGACGCCCCGGAAGCTGACCCGGCGCAGCACCGCCGAGGTGAACGGCTTCATGACGATGTTGCCGGCGAACACCGCCAGCACGAGGAGGCCGGCCTGGAACGCGTCGAGCCCGAAACCGAGCTGGAACATCAGCGGCAGCAGGAACGGCACCGTGCCGATGGCGACGCGGAACAGCGAGCCGCCCCACACCGTCACCGCGAAGCTGCGGATGCGCATGGCCCAGAAGTCGACGAGGGGATGGGCGCTCCGCCGGGCATGGCGCACGGCAGCGATGCCGAGGGCGAGGCTGGCGGCGAGGGCGAGCCCGGCCAGCGGCAGGGAACTGTCCTGCCGGCTGACGAGATCAAGCCCGTACATGACGCCGAAGCAGGCGGCTCCCGTCAGCATGAAGCCCGGCACGTCGAACGGCTTGGCGCCGTCGCCGCTGCCCTTGGGGATGAGGCGCAGGGTCAGGACGAAGCCGACGATGCCGAGCGGCACGTTGAGGAAGAAGATCCAGTGCCACGACGCATAGGTGGCGAGGAAGCCGCCGACCGGCGGCCCGAGCACCGGCGCGGCGAGACCGGGCCAGGTGATGGTGGCGATCGCCCGCATCAGGTCGGTCTTGGCGGTGTTGCGCAGCACGATGAGCCGGCCGACCGGCACCATCATCGCCCCGCCGACGCCCTGCAGCACGCGGGCGGCGGTGAAGGTCCACAGGTCGGCGCTCAGGCCGCAGAGGATCGAGGCCAGCGTGAAGACGACGATGGCGCTGCCGAACACGGCGCGGGGCCCGTATTTCTCCGACACCCAGCCGCTCGCCGGAATCAGCACCGCCAGGGTGAGGATGTAGGCGGAGACGCCGATATTGAGGTCGACCGGGTGCACGCCGAACGAATCGGCCATCTGCGGCAGGGCACTGACGACAACCGTCCCGTCCAGCATCTCCATGAAATAGGCGCCGGCGACGAGAAGCGCGATGACCTGGCTGCTCGCCGGCTTGGAAGGCATGGTTTCATCCCTGCTCGCGGGCTTCGCCGTCGAGTCTTGTTTCGGACGCTTCTGCCGACCTGCAGTCGGCTCACGGCCCCGGTGGAGCGCCTATGTCTTGCATGCCGCTCCCCGGCGCGCAAGGCAGCGCGGCGCCGGCCGGGAACCTCTCGCGATGCGGCTGGCGGGGATGTTTCGGACGGCCTTCACCGGACGAGGCCGGCACCGTTTACCCATCATAAACCACATCGCCGATAGACGCGGAACCCGAATGGCATCTGGGTGATTGGACCGGCAATGTCACCTCGAGGAAAATCCCTGAGATGGTGGAGCTGATGAGATTCGAACTCACGACCTCTGCAGTGCGATTGCAGCGCTCTCCCAACTGAGCTACAGCCCCGGCTGCCCGGAAGCGACGCCATTTAGTGGCGGTGCCTCATGCCTGTCAAGCGGCCCCGCGGCTCGGCAGGGCCCGGGAGCGACGAAATCGGTCATTGTTCCGCCTATGGATTTGCTTTCCAAGTTTCTCAGCCTCGCCGTTGCCTGGGCCTTCGAAATGATCTTCGGCTATCCGCGGGCCGTCTATGCGCGCATCGGCCATCCCGTGATCTGGATGGGCCTGCTGATCGGCCTGCTGGATCGCCGCCTCAACTGGAACGAGGACGCCTATTCGACCCGGCGCTGGGCCGGCATCCTCTCCACCGCCTTCTGCGTGCTCGTCGCCGCGGCGAGCGGCTATCTCGTGCAACGGATCTGCCTCGCTCTGCCCTACGGCTTCCTGCCGCTCGGGCTGGTCGCCTCCTCCCTCATCGCCTCGCGCAGCCTCGCCGACCATGTCAGCGACGTCGCCCACGGCCTGGAGGCCGGCGGGCTCGGCGCCGGCCGCCGTGCCGTCTCGATGATCGTCGGCCGCAATCCCGAGACGCTGGACGAGCCCGGCGTGTGCCGCGCCGCCATCGAGAGCCTCGCCGAGAACTTCTCCGACGGCGTGGTGGCGCCGGTGTTCTGGTACGCGCTGTTCGGCCTGCCCGGCATCGCCGTCTACAAGATGGTCAACACCGCCGATTCGATGATCGGCCACCGCACGCCGCGCCACGAGGCCTATGGCTGGGCCGCGGCGCGCCTCGACGACTGGCTCAACCTGCCCCCGGCGCGGCTGACCGCGCTCGTCCTCACCGCCGCCGCCTTCGTCACCCGTTCCATGAGCGCGCGCGCCGCCTGGATGACGGTGCGGCGCGACGCCGGCAAGCACCGCTCCCCCAACGCCGGCTGGCCGGAGGCCGCGATGGCCGGCGCGCTCGAACTGAAGCTCGCCGGGCCCCGCATCTATGGCGAGACGCTGGTCGAGGACGCCTATATGGGCGATGGCCGGGCCGAAGCCGGCGTCGCCGACATCCGCCGGGCGCTCGGCCTGTTCCGCACCGCCTGCGTGATCCTGTCGGGCGTGATCGGGCTCATGGCCTTCTATCTGGTGTTCGCCAGATATCATTGAGGCGGGCGAAAGCGCGCCGAACCGCCTTACAGGCAGATCGCCTTCAGCGCCGCCATGTCGAGATGGGCGGCGAGATGGGCGGCGAAGGCGTCGAGCGTCTCCTCGACCACCGCCTCGTACTGAATCGTCCCGCCCGCCGCGCCGAGGCGGGCGAGCCAGGCCGCGCGCTGGCGGTCGTCGGCGAAGAGCCCGTGCACATAGCAGCCCGTCACCCGCCCGTCCGGCGAACAGGCCCCGTCGGGCGATCCGTCCGCCAGCCGCAGCGCCGCCCGAGCCGTCGCCGGCCCCTCGGTGACGCCGACATGCATCTCGTAGCCCGAGAAGGGCACCCCGTCCGCGACCGTGCAGCCCCGCACCGCAAGGAGGCGCTTGTCGCCGGTCAGCCGCGTCGCCACGTCGAGCAGGCCGAGCCCCGGCACCGCGCCGGGCGGGCCTTCGATGCCGTCGGGATCCTCGATCCGCGTGCCGAGCATCTGGTAGCCGCCGCAAAGGCCGAGCAAGCGCCCGCCGCGGCGCACATGGGCGGCGATATCGATGTCCCATCCCTGGCCGCGCAGGAATTGCAGGTCGGCAATGGTCGCCTTGGAACCCGGCAGGATCACGAGGTCGGCGACCGGGATCGCCGCGCCCGGACGCACCATGACAAGTTCGACCTCGTCCTCCTGCGCCAGCGGATCGAGATCGTCGAAATTCGAGATGCGGGGCATCATCGGCACGGCGACGGTGACCTTCGCCCCGTCCTTGCGCCCGCCATAGGCGGCGAGCGCCAGCGCGTCCTCCGCCGGCAGCCTGGCGGCATCGGCGAAATGCGGCACCAGGCCGAGGGCGGGCCAGCCGCTGCGCTCGGCGATGAAGCGCATGCCGTCGGCGAACAAGGCGGGATCCCCCCGCATGCGGTTGACGATGAAGCCCCTGATCAGCGCCGCGTCCGCCGGGTCGATCGCGGCCTTGGTGCCGAGGATCTGAGCGACGACGCCGCCCCGGTCGATGTCGCCGACGAGCACCACCGGCGCCTGCACCGCCTGGGCGAATCCCATATTGGCGATGTCGTTGGCGCGAAGGTTGACCTCGGAGGCCGAGCCAGCCCCCTCGGCGATGACGAGGTCGGCCTCGGCGCGCAGATGGGCGAAGCTCGCGAGCACGTCGTCCATCAGCCCGGCCTTGAGCGCCTGGTAGTCGCGGGCGCGGGCCGAGCCCCGCATGCGGCCCTGCACGATGATCTGGGCGCCGGTCTCCGATTGCGGCTTCAGCAGGACGGGGTTCATGTGGACGCTGGGCGGCACCCGTGCTGCCCGCGCCTGCAGCGCCTGCGCGCGGCCGATCTCGCCGCCGTCGGGGGTGACCGCCGCGTTGTTCGACATGTTCTGCGGCTTGAACGGGCGAACCCTGAGCCCGAGATCGGTGAAGATGCGGCAGAGCCCCGCGACGACGAGCGACTTGCCGACGTCCGAGCCCGTGCCCTGGATCATGAGGATCTTCGCCGCCATCGCCGCGCCCGCTCCGATTCGATCGTTTCTTCTAAGGCATCGCGCGGCATGCGCATAAGACCCCGCGCCGATCCGACATGGATTCGCCATGCCGGTGCTTATGATGCCTCGAGGCTGGCGTCATTCCCGGGGAACGCCTAGATTGGGAAGCTCGATTGGTTCGGAACCGCGGCATGATGGATCACGACGCAGCGAAGCGGCCGGAAGCGGGGCGGGACACCGACGCTGCCTCCGACGCGAAGGCGTTCGACGCCCTGATCCTGCGGGCGAGGCTCGGCCTGTTCTGGGAGCGCCTCTGGCCCGTTCTGGCCGTGCCGCTCGGCATCGTCGTCCTCTTCGTCGCGGCGAGCTGGTTCGATCTGTTCACGCTGGTCACGGGCCTGCCGCGGCTCGGGCTGTCGCTTTTGTTCCTCGCCGGCCTCGTCGCGGCGCTCTGGCGTCTGCGCGCGGTGCGCGCGCCGGGGCGCGAGGAAGCGCTCGCCCGCATCGACAGGGCCAGCGGCCGGCCCCACCGCCCGGCCACGACGCGGCACGACCGGCTCGTGCGCGGCGGCGGCGACCCGCTGGCCGAGGCGTTGTGGCAGCGCCATCAGCGCCTCGCCCTGGAGGCGAGCCGCAACATCCGGCTCGGCGTGCCCTCCCCCGGCCTGCCGGCGCTCGATCGCTACGGCCTGCGTGCCGGCGCGATCCTCGTCCTCGTCGTCGCCTTCTTCTATGCCGGTGCGGAGCGGCTGCCGCGGCTCGCCGCCGCCTTCCAGGCGCCGGGCTTCGACATCCAGGCTCTCCTGTTCGGCGCGCCGGCCGACGAACAGGCCGGCACCCGGCTGGATGCCTGGGTCACGCCTCCCGCCTATACGCGGCGCCCGCCCATCGTGCTCGGCGAGGCCAACCGGTCGGTCCCGACCGCCGTGCCGCAGAATTCGGTCCTCGTCATCCGCTTCGCCGGCGACGACAGCGCCAGGATCGAGGCGAGCGGCAACGTCAAGGAAGGCCCGTCCGGCGAGGCCCCGGGGGCAGGCGTCGTGGAGAGGCGGCTCGTCCTGGCGGGCGATGCCACCGTCACCGTGCGGGGCGCCGGCGGCGTGGCCGCCGCCTTCCCCTTCACCATCGTTCCCGACCGTCCGCCGGTGATCGCCTTCGCCGGGCCGGTGTCGGCGGACAGCCATGGCATCCTGACGCTGTCCTACAAGGTCGAGGACGACTACGGCGCCACCAGCGTCGAGGCCCGAGGAACGCTGGCCCCCGCCGAGGCGTCGGGCGAGGCGCGTCCTCTCTACGGCGTGCCGAAGATCCCCCTCGCTCCGCCGGCCTCCCACGCCCGCAGCGGCACCGTGACGGTGACGCGCGACCTCGCCGCCGATCCGCTGGCGGGCGCCAGGGTGCGGATGACGCTGGTCGCCCGCGACGACGCCGGCAATGAGGGACACAGCGATCCCCAGGACGTCACCCTGCCCCAGCGCAGCTTCACCAATCCGCTGGCGCGGGCGCTGATCGAGCAGCGCCTCGATCTCGCCCTCGACGCCAACCGGGCCGACGAGGTCAAATATGCCCTCGGCGCCCTGATGATCGCGCCCGAGGATTTCACGCCGGACAAGGGCGTCTATCTCGGGCTGCGCACGGCATGGGACCGCCTCGACAACTCCACCTCCGACAACGACCTGCGCGACGCCGCCGACTATCTCTGGCAGATCGCCAACGCCATCGAGGAAGGCTCCGGCTCGCAGGCCGAGCGGCAGCTCAAGGCCGCCCGGGAGAATCTCCGCAAGGCTCTGGAACGCGGCGCCTCTCCCGAGGAGATCGCCCGGCTCACGCAGGAATTGCGCCAGGCGCTCAACAATTTCCTGCAGGACTATGCCAAGCGCCAGGCGCAGGCGCTGAAGCACGGCCAGGCCGGACAGTCGAAGAACACGCGCACGATCACGCCCGAAGAACTCTCAAAACTGCTCGACCAGCTCGAGAATTCGGCCAAGAGCGGCAACAAGGACGACGCGAGCAAGCTGTTGTCGCAGCTCGACGACATCCTGAACAACCTCCAGAACCCCGATCAGGGCACGGCGCAGCAGGATCCCGCTACCCGGCAGATGCAGCAGTCGCTGAACGACATGAACAAGATGATCCTGCGCCAGCAGCGCCTGCGCGACCAGACCTACCGCCAGAACCAGCCTCCCTCGCCTGACGGGCAGGGCGGCTCCGACCCGCAGGACGGCAGCCCGGACCAGCCGGGCGACGGGCAGCCGGGAGGCGGCGGTCCGCAGGGCAATGACCAGCAGGGCGAGAACGGAACTCCTTCTCCCGGCGATGGTGCGCCGGGGAGCGGCGAGCCCTCGCCCGGCGCATTGCGCCAGCAGCAGCAGGCCTTGCGCGAGCAGCTCGAGCAGATGCAGAAGAGCCTGCGCGACAGCGGCGCGGACGCGCCCGGCGAGCTCGGCCAGGCCGGAAAGGCCATGCGCAACGCCGAAGGCCAGCTCGACCAGGGCGACGGCGACGGCGCCGTCGATTCGCAGGGCAAGGCCATCGAAGCCCTGCGCAAGGCGGCGAAGGGCCTCGCCCAGCAGCTGGCGCAGGCCCAGGGCAAGGCCAGGGGGCAGGGACAGGGGCAGCAGCCGGGACAGGGCGGCCGCAACGGACGAGATCCTCTCGGGCGCCAATACGACAATTCCGTCGACGGCATGGACGGGCCCAAGATCCCCGGCAAGGGCGAGACCCCGGCCCAGCGCGCCGAGCGCGTGATCGAGGAATTGCGCCGCCGCCTTGCCGATCCCAACCGCCCCAAGCCGGAGACCGACTATCTGGAACGCCTGCTCAACCAGGAATGACGCCCCTGGGACCGCAGGCTTCCAGCCCATATGCGCTAACTTTGCCGACAATAGCGCGATTTTCCTTCTCCCATGCGGGACTTCGCATTTCCTGCGGAAATGCTGGGGGTGGCGCGAAGCGCCGGATGAGGGTCTGGACTTCTGCAATTACAGCGCGACTATTGAGCCATCTGCGTTGAAGTTTAGACCCTCATCCCCCTGCCGGGACCCCAAGCATTTCCAAAGGAAATGCGGTGTCCCGAACCGGGAGAAGGCGGGTATTTCCGTTATGTTAGCGCATATGGGCTTCCAGCCTGCATCTTCCGAAGCGTCGAGGTTCCAGGAGCAGGCTGGAAGCCGGCGGTCCCGGGGATAAATTTCCTCTGCCTTGTCCGCATGCGACGTCCTTACCGCATACGGACAAATCCCGCCGCCCCTCCCCGCTAGGATGCGGCCGCGGACGGCATGTCCGTCTATCCGGAAAGATCCATGTCCGCCGATCCGCTGCTCCAGCCCTATCACTTGAAGCATCTCACCCTGCGCAACCGGCTGATGTCGACGGCGCATGAGCCCGCCTACACCGTCGACGGCATGCCGGCGGACCGCTACCGGCTCTATCACGTGGAGAAGGCGAAGGGCGGCATCGGCCTCACCATGATCGGCGGTTCGGCGGTGGTGGCCCCCGATTCGCCGCAGGCCTTCGGCAACATCCTGCTCTACAAGGACGAGGTCGTCCGCCATCTCGCCCGCCTCGCCGACGAGGTCCACGGCCACGGTGCCGCCGTGATGATCCAGATCACCCATCTCGGCCGGCGCACCCATTGGGGCAAGGAGAACTGGCTGCCGATCGTCGCGCCCTCCCCGATCCGCGAGCCGGCCCACCGCGCCTTCCCCAAGGCGGCCGAGGACTGGGACATCGCCCGCATCGTCGCCGCCTATGCCGACGCGGCGGAACGCGTGAAGGAAGCCGGCCTCGACGGTCTCGAATTCGAGATGTACGGCCACCTCATCGACCAGTTCTGGTCGCCCGCCACCAACCGGCGCGAGGATGCCTATGGCGGCACGCTCGACAACCGCCTGCGCTTCGGCTTCGAGGTCATGCGCGCCGTGCGCGAGCGCGTGGGCCCGGATTTCATCGTCGGCGCCCGCATGGTGTGCGACGAGGACTGGGACCGCGGCATTTCGCGCACAGAGGGCCTCGACATCGCCGGCCGCATCGCGCGCTCGGGCCTCATCGATTTCATCAACGTCATCAAGGGCCATATCGATTCGGACGAGGCGCTCAGCCATGTCATCCCGGGCATGGGCGCGCGGTCGGCGCCGCATCTGGACTTCGCCGGCGAGGTGAAGCAGGCGACGGCGATCCCGACCTTCCACGCCGCCCGCATCCAGGACGTCGCCACCGCGCGCCACGCCGTCGCCTCCGGCAAGCTCGACCTCGTCGGCATGACGCGCGCCCATATGGCCGATCCCCATATCGGCCGGAAGATCGCCGAGGGCCGCGAGCACGAGATCCGTCCCTGCGTCGGCATGGGCTACTGCATCGATTCCATCTATGGCGGCGAGGCGCTCTGCATCCACAACCCCGCCACCGGGCGGGAGGCGACCATCCCGCACCTCATCGACACCCGCTCCGCCGAAGCCAGGCACGTCGTCGTGGTCGGCGCCGGCCCGGGCGGGCTGGAAGCGGCGCGGGTGGCGGCGGCGCGCGGCCACCGCGTCACCGTGTTCGAGGCGGCCGACGAAGCCGGCGGCCAGGTCCGCCTCACCGCCGCGCTCAAGCGGCGCAGCGAGATCCGCGGCATCGTCGACTGGCGCATGGCCGAATGCGAGCGCCACGGGGTGGTCTTCCGCTTCAACACCTATGCGGAGGAAGCGGACGTCCTGGCCGAGACGCCCGACATCGTCGTCATCGCCACCGGAGGCCTGCCCAACACCGCCTTCCTCGACGCCGGCGAGGACCTCGTCACCACCAGCTGGGACATCCTGGCCGGCACCGCCAAGCCGGCCGGCACCGTGCTGCTCTATGACGACAACGGCGCCCATCCGGGCATGACCGCGGCGGAGTTCATCGCCGGCACCGGCGCGAAGCTCGAACTGGTGACACCCGAGCGCAGCCTCGCTCCCGATGTCGGCGGCACCAATTTCCCGGCCTATTTCCGCGCCTTCTCGCAGGCGGGCGTGACCACGACGCTCAATCTGCGCCTCGAAAGCGTCGCGCGCGAGGGCAACGGCCTGGTGGCGCGCTTCTTCGACGAATATGGCCGCACCCATGTCGAGCGGCGGGCCGAGCAGATCGTGGTCGAGCACGGCACGCTGCCGCTGGACGAACTCTATTTCGCCCTGAAGCCGCTCTCGTCCAATCTCGGTGCCGTCGACTATCCGGCGATGACGGCAGGCAGGCCGCAGACGCTGCGCGCCAATCCCGGCGGCGCCTTCCGCCTCTTCCGCATCGGCGATGCCGTCGCCTCCCGCAACATCCACGCCGCCATCTATGACGGGCTGAGGCTGGCGATGGCGTTCTGATTCCTGGGACCGCAGGCTTCCAGCCTGCATCTTCCGGCAGACGACACGTTTCCAAGAGCAGGCTGGAAGCCTGCGATCCCGGTAAAGCCCGTTTCCCCGCGCCGACGCTTTCCCCTATCGTCTCACCTCCCGAATCGACCGGAGCAGGCCGTGACGCGCCCGACCAGAATCCTCCTGATGAGCGTGTCCTCCGGCGCCGGCCACATGCGCGCCGCCGAGGCGCTGGCCGAGGCGGCGCGGACGCTCGATCCCTCGGCGGAGACGCTCCACATCGACGTGATGAGCCATGTCTCGACGACCTTCCGCAAGGTCTATACCGACTATTACATCAAGCTCGTCACCAAGCATCCGGCGCTGTGGGGCATGCTGTACCAGGCGAGTTCCGAGACGCCGCCCGACGCCGTCTCGCAGAAGCTCAGGCGCGCCATCGAGCGGCTGTCGACCCGCAGCCTCGCCGCCGCCATCGGCGACTTCGCGCCCGACGCCATCGTCTGCACGCATTTCCTGCCCGCCGAGCTGATGATGCGGGAGATCTCCAAGGGCCGGCTCGGCGTGCCCGTCTGGATCCAGATCACCGATTTCGACCTGCACCGCATGTGGGTCATCCCGAGGATGACCGGCTTCTTCGCCGGCAACGAGGAAGTCGCCTTCCGCCTGCGCGCCCATGGCATCGATCCCGCCCGCATCCACGTCACCGGCATCCCGATCATGCCGGCCTTCGCCGAGACCCTCGACCGGGCAGCCTGCGCCGAGGCGCTGGGTCTCGATCCCGGGAGGCGGATCTATCTGCTGATGGGCGGGGGCGCCGGCCTCGGCGTGGTGCCGCTGGCCAGGCGCCTCTGCGCGCTCGATCCCGACGTGCAGCTCGTCGTGCTCGCCGGCCGCAACCGGCAGGCGCTCGATGAGCTGCAGGCCCTGGCGTCGCAGCAGCACGGCCGGCTCCTCGCCCTCGGCTTCACCGACGAGGTGCCGCGCCTCCTGGCGGCGGCAGACCTCGTCATCACCAAGCCGGGCGGGCTCTCGACCTCCGAATGCCTGGCGATGGGGGCGCCGATGCTGCTCTCGGCGCCGATCCCGGGCCAGGAGGAGCGCAACGCCGACTATCTGCTCGAGAACGGCGCGGCGATGAAGGCGATCGACCCCGTCGGGCTCGAATACCGGATCGCCCTCCTCAAGGCCGAGCCGCAGCGCCTCGTCGCCATGCGCCGCAACGCGCGGGCGCTCGGCCGGCCGCAGGCGGCGGCGGACGCCATGCGCATCGTGCTCGCGGACCTGGCATGACCGGCGCCGGCGCGAAAGCCTCTGCCCTGCAGCCCGCCCTGCTGGTCGCAGCGGCCATGCTGCTCGGCTTCTTCTTCGCCAATGTCGAGATCCAGATCGAGGGCGCGCATGGCTGGGCCACCAGCCTGCCGACCTGGCGCATCGAGCATCACTGGCTGCTCGACATCTTCTGGGGCGGCCGGCCGATGACCGGCTATCACGCCTGGGTGTTTCCCTTCGTGGCGATCTTCTTTCATTTTCCGCTGCTCTTCGCCTGGCGCTGGTCCTGGAAGCTGGAGGCGCGCGTCATCGCCTGCATCATGATCTTCTGGCTGACCGAGGATTTCCTCTGGTTCGTCTGCAACCCGGCCTTCGGCCTGTGGAAATTCACCCCCACCTTCATTCCCTGGCACATCCACTGGTTCTGGTTCGCCCCGACGGATTACTGGACGATGTCGGCCGCCGCGGTAGGGCTGATGGGGTGGTCGTATTGGGAGCGCCGCCCTGGGACCGCAGGCATCCTGCCTGCTCCAGGAAATGCAGAGAATATAGAGTAGATGAAGAGCAGGCAGGGCGCCCATATGCGCTAACTTTGCCGACAATAGCGCGATTTTCCTTCTCCCATGCGGGACTTCGCATTTCCAAAGGAAATGCGGTGTCCCGAACCGGGAGAAGGCGGGTATTTCTGTTATGTTAGCGCATATGGGCAGGGTGCCTGCGGTCCCAGGACGTAGCGCCTCGATGTCCGATTCCGAATGGCACTCGCGTGGGTATCTCCCGCACTGGGAAGCAGGCGAAGAGCCTCAATCCATAACGTTCCGACTGGCGGATTCGCTGCCCAAACACGTCCTGCTGCACGTCCTGGGCGATCTACAGGATCAGCCGGAAAATACGGCTGCAATCGAGCGTCGCAAACGGATTGAAGCAACCCTCGACCGTGGCCTCGGAGCCGCTTTCCTCTCGGAGCCTGCGATCGCCTCAACCGTCCAAAATGCACTGCTCTTCTTCGATTCGAGCCGATATCGGCTTCACGCCTGGTGCATCATGCCGAACCATGTGCATGTGCTGGTCACGCCATCTCCTGACTGCACACTTTCCGCGCTGGTACATTCGTGGAAGTCATTTTCAGCACTGCAGATCAATCGCCTTCGCGGAGAAGCGGGGCCTGTCTGGTTCACCGAATATTTCGATCGCAAGATTCGCAACGAACGGCATTTCGAGACCGCTCGTTTCTACATCGAGCATAACCCGGTGAATGCTCGCCTTTGCAGCGAGGCGGGAGACTGGCCGTTCTCCAGCGCTTCCAGGCGATAGCTCCCCTGGGAACGCCGGCTTCCAGCCCGCTCTTGGAACCTCAACGCTTCGCAAGATGCAGGCTGGAAGCCTGCGATCGCAGGATCATCCCCGCATCCGCGTCCCCTTCGGATCGAACAGCGGCTCGGCGGCGATCCGCGCCCCTCGCCGCTCGCCGATGATCTCGATCTCGTAGGGCGCGGCGGCATCGAAGGCGGCCGCCTCGACATAGCCAAGGGCCACCGAGGCCTTCGAATGATGGGCGTAGCCGCCGGAGGTGACCCAGCCGACCACCTTGCCGTCCCGCCAGATCGGCTCGTCGCCGATGACATCGGCGTCGAGGGCGTCGACGACGAAGGTGGCGAGGCAGCGCGCCGGGCCGGCGTCGCGGGCGCGCAGCAGGGCGTCGCGGCCGATGAAATCGGGCTTCTGCGTCGAGACGAAGCGATCGAGCCCGGCTTCCCAGGGTGTATAGATCGGCCGGTATTCGCGCGACCACGAGCCGAAGCTCTTTTCGAGCCGCAGCGCATTGAGCGCGCGGGCGCCGAAGAGGCGGATACCGAGATCGGCGCCCTCCTTGGTCAGGAGATCGAACAGCGCGCGCTGGTGCTCGGGCTTCACCCACAGCTCATAGCCGAGATCGCCCGTATAGGTGACGCGGCCGACGAAAGCCGGGATGGTGCCGACGTCGAAGCGGGCGAAGGCCATGAAGGGGAAGGCTTCCTTCGAGAGGTCGCGGGCGACGAGGCGCGACAGCAATTCGCGCGATGCCGGGCCGGCGACCTGCAGGCCGACGAGGTCGAGGCCGTAGGCGCGAAGCGCCACGCCCTCCTCCGGCAGGCGGGCCTGGAACCAGCGCATGTGATACTGCTCGGCGAGGCCGGAGCCGAAGATCATGAAGCGGTCGCCGGCTTCGCGCGCCAGGGTGAAATCGCCGATCAGCATGCCCTGCTCGTTGAGCATCGGCGTCAGCACCATGCGGCCTTCCGCCGGCAGGCGGTTGGGCAGGAGCCGGTCGAGCCAGGCTTCGGCGCCCGGGCCGGAGATGCCGTATTTGGCGAAGTTCGAGATTTCGAGCAGGCCGACGCCCTCGCGCACAGCGGCGCATTCGGCCGCGACATGGGGGAAGTCGTTGGCGCGGCGGAAGGAGAAATCGTCCTTCGCCTCCGCCTTCGACGGCGCGAACCACAAAGCGTGCTCGAGGCCGCACATGTCGCCGAACACCGCGTTGCGCTCGACGAGCCGGTCATAGATCGGCGTGGTGCGGAACGGGCGCGCCGCCGGCAGTTCCTCATTGGGGAAGCGGATGCGGAAGCGCCGGGCATAGTTCTCGCGCACCTTGGCATTGGTGTGGGCGAGCGTCGTCCAGTCGCCGTAGCGGGCGACGTCCATGCCCCACACGTCGAAGCCGGGATCGCCGTTGACCATCCAGTTGGAAAGCGCCAGGCCGACGCCGCCGCCCTGGCTGAAGCCGGCCATCACGCCGCAGGCGACCCAGTAGTTCCTGAGGCCCCGGATCGGCCCGACCAGCGGATTGCCGTCGGGCGCGAAGGTGAAGGGGCCGTTGATGATCTTGCGGATGCCGGCCTTCTCGAAGGCCGGGAAGTGGCGGAAGCCGACTTCGAGCGAGGGCGCGATGCGGTCGAGGTCGGGTTCGAGCAGGTTCTGGCCGAAATCCCAGGGCGTCGCCTGTTCCGACCACGGCTTGCAGGCCTGCTCATAGGTGCCCAGCAGCATGCCGCCGCGCTCCTGGCGGGTGTAGATCTCGCCCTCGAAATCGAGCGCGGTGATCACTTCCTTGCCGGTGGCGGCATTGATCTCGGCGACTTCCGGCATGTCCTCGGTGAGGAGATACATGTGCTCCATGGCGAGCACCGGCAGTTCCAGGCCGACCATGCGGCCGACCTCGCGCGCCCACAGGCCGCCGCAATTGACGATGTGCTCGGCATGGATGGCGCCCTGCTCGGTCGTCACGTCCCATGTGCCGTCCCCGCGCTGCGCCATGTCGACGACGCGGTTGCGCAGGACGATGTCGGCGCCCTTGAGGCGGGCCGACTTGGCACAGGCGTGGGTGGTGCCGTAGGGATCGAGATGGCCCTCGAACGGGTCGTACATGGCGCCGGCGAACTGCTTCTCATCGATCAGCGGCATCAGCCTCTTGGCTTCGGCCGCCGAGATGATCTCGGTGTGCATGCCGAGATAGCGCCCCTTGGCATGCGCCATCTTCAGCCAGTCCATGCGCTCCTTGGTGCCCGCCAGCATGACGCCGCCGGTGAGGTGCAGCCCGCAGGACTGGCCGGAGAGTTCCTCGATCTCCTTGTAGAGCTCGACCGTATATTGCTGCAGCTTGGCGACGTTCGGGTCGCCGTTCAGCGTGTGGAAGCCGCCCGCGGCATGCCAGGTCGAGCCCGCCGTCAATTCGGCCCGCTCGATCAAAGTGACGTCGGTCCAGCCGGCCTTGGCGAGATGGTAGAGCACCGAACAGCCGACGACGCCGCCGCCGATGACGAGGACACGGGTGTGGGACTTCATAGGGGGCAGGTCCTGACTTCCTGGGAACGCGGATTTCTCGTCCGCATCTTGAAACGATATGTGTGATGGAGGGGAAGAGCGGACGGGACGTCCGCGCACCCGGGAAGAATTAGAAATCGGTCGGGGCGCCGCCCTCTTCCTTGCGCCTGGCGACGAAGGCGGCGAGTTCCTCGCGGATGGCCGGATCCATCGGCGGCTCCTCATAGGCGGCGAGACGCGCCTTGTAGAGCTGGTTGGCGCGGTCGTAGCCGGTGGGCGAGCCCGCCTCCTGCCAGGTCTCGTAATTGCGCCAGTCCGAGATCATCGGCGCGAAGAAGGCGGTGCGGTAGCGCGCCTGCGTATGGGCGCAGCCGAAGAAATGCCCGCCGGGGCCGACCTCGCGCATCGCCTCCAGCGCCAGTTCGTCGTCGTCGACCCGGAACGGCATCAGGAAATTGGCGATCATGTCGAGGAGGTCGGCGTCGATCACCATCTTCTCGAAGGAGGCGTGCAGGCCGCCCTCCATCCAGCCGGCGCCGTGCATCAGCAGGTTGACGCCGCCCATCACCGCGCCCCACAGCGAGAACACGCTCTCATAGGCGGCCTGTACGTCGATGGTGTTGGCGGCGCAGGTGTTGGAGGAGCGGTAGGGCACGCCGTAGCGCCGCGCCAGCTGGCCGCCGACCAGCGCCGCCTTCATCTGCTCGGGCGTGCCGAAGGCCGGCGCGCCGGTCTTCATGTCGACGTTGGAGGTGAAGCCGCCATAGGCGAAGGGCGAGCCCGGCCGCACCGACTGCGCCAGCACCAGGCCGGCCAGCGCCTCGGCATTCTGCTGGGCGACGGCGCCGGCCAGCGTCACCGGCGCCATGGCCCCGGCCAGCGTGAAGGGCGTCAGCACCGTCACCTGGTTGCGGCGCGCCATCTGGATGATGCCCTCCATCATCGGCGTATCCAGCCGCAGCGGCGAGGAGGAATTGATGATGGTGAAGAGCGAGGGCTCGCGCTCCAGCGTGTCCTGGTCGATGCCGCGGGCGATGCGCGCCATCTCGATGGCGTCGAGATTGCGTTCCCGCCCCAGCGAATAGGCGTGGATCGGCTTGTCCGACAGGGTCAGCATGTCCTGAAGGGCGTCGAGGTGGCGGACCGAGGCGTGGATGTCCGCCGGTTCGACCGGATAGCCGCCCCACAGATGGATGGCATCGAGCGACTGCCCGAGGCGCAGGAAGTTCTGGTAGTCGCGCCGGTTGCCGGGCCGCCGTCCGCCCTCGCGGTCCGCCGCATTGGGAGCGCTCGCCACCGAGCCGAAGGCGAGATAGTCGCCGCCGAGCACGACGTTGCGCGCCGGGTTGCGCGCATGCAGGGTGAAGCTCCTCGGCGCCAGGCCGATCTTCGATTCGACGAGGCCGCGGTCGAAGCGCACGCGGTCCGACGACGGATCGACATGCGCGCCTTCGGCCTTGAGGATGGCCTTGGCCTCCCCATGCAGCACGTCGATGCCGATCTCCTCCAGCACCTGCAGCGAGGCGGCATGGATGGCCTCGAGCTGGTCGGCCGACACCGCTTCCGTCGGCAGGAAGGGGCGGCGCGGCTGCGGACGCGTCGCCGCCGCCGGGGCGGCACGCTGGCGCTCCTCACGGCCCCGGCGGCGGGGGCGATCGCTGGTCTCGGCGGACAGTTCCATGGCGGCGGTTCCTTTGCAGCGCCGACCCTAGCGCGCGCTCCCGCCTGCCGTCACGGCCCAAAGGGCCATATCGGTTTTTTGGATCGCCTCATCGAATAAAGGCGCACACGACGCCCCGAGGGCCCGGCTAATGTCCGGCGACACCGGCTTCGGCGAACCGATCCGATCCTCGGCGCGCCGATCCGAACCGCCCCTTTCCCGAGAATGTCCATGGCCCGTTATCAATTGGCGCATATGCCGCGCATCACCGGCGGCGCCGGCGCGCGCGAGCTCGCCGGCGAACTCGCAGCAGCCCGGCTGGGCGCCGGCGCCCAGGTCCTGCTGGTGGCCGACCCGGGCCTCAAGGCCACCGGCCTCATCGAGGACGTCGAGGCCTCGCTGAAGAAGGCCGGGCTCGGCGTTTCCGTCTTCTCCGAGTTCGGCGGCGATCCGACCGTGGCCGCCGCCGATGCCGCCGCCTCCCAGGCCCGGCGCACCAAGGCCAAGGCCGTGGTCTCGCTCGGCGGCGGCTCGGCGCTCGACCTCGGCAAGGTGGTGGCGGCGATCTCGACCACCGCCGCCACGGCGCGGCGCTCGGCGGTCGACTACGAGCTGTGCAAGCGGCCCTTCCCGCGCAAGCGCCTCGCTTCCCTCGTCATCCCCACCACCGCCGGCACCGGCTCGGAACTGACGCGCACCGCCATCCTGACCCGGGCCGACAAGGCCAAGGTCTGGCTGTGGGGCGAGGAGCTCAAGGCCGACGAGGTCATCCTCGATCCCGAGACGACGCTGTCGCTGCCGCCGGTGCTGACCGCCTTCACCGGCATCGACGCGCTGGTGCATGCGCTGGAGGCGGCGACCAACGGCAATGCCACCGCCGCCAACAACGTGTTCGCCCATGAGGCGATCCGCCTCGCCTCGGCCCATCTGCGGCAGGCGGTGGAGGACGGACGGGATCTCGTCGCCCGCGAGGGCCTGCAGCGCGCCGCCGCGCTGGCGGGCGTCGCCATCGACAATGGCGGCACCGCCGTCGCCCACAATATCGGCCACGCCCTCGCCTCGCTGCGGCCGGTCCAGCACGGCCGCTCGGTGGCGCTCGGCATGATCGCCACGCTCGGCTGGAACGTCGCCGGCGACGACGGCCGCGTCGAGGCTGCGGCCCGGGCGATGGGCGCCGCGTCCGCCGCGGCCTTGCCGGCGGCGTTCGAGGCGCTCGTCCGCGCGGTCGGCATCAAGGTCTCGCTCGCCGACGAATTCGCCGGCGTGACGCCCGAGCGGCTCGCCGAGCAGATGGCCCGGCCGGAGAACGCCGCCATGCGGAGCTCGAACCGGCGCACCATCGAGGATTCGGACCTGCTCGTCTTCGCCGAGCGCGTGCTGACGCAGGCCTGACCCTCGGGACCGCGATTGGAGGGTCGATCACCGATCGACCTCTTCCTTCCCAGCAGGCTCGGCGTTTCCAGGAGGGGCGATCTGGTGATCGCCCCTCCATCGTCGCGCCTCACCGGGCAAAGTCAGCGCATAGGAGCGTCCCGCTGGCTCTTCCCTTCCAACAAGCCTTTCGTTTCGAAGAGCCGGCAGGATGCCGGCGGTCCCAGGAACACATCATGCTCGACAAAGCCGCCACCCGCGCCGACTGGGAAAAGAAGGCCGCCGCGATCCACCCCGAAGGCCGCGCCTTCATCGACGGGCGGCCCGTCTCCGCCCTCTCGGGCAAGACCTTCGCCAAGGCCACGCCGATCGACGGACGCGTCATCGCCGAGGTCGCCGATTGCGGCGCCGAGGATATCGACGCCGCGGTGAAGGCGGCGCGGGCCGCCTTCGAGGACGGACGGTGGCGCCGCCAGCCGCCGGCCGAAAAGAAGCGCATCCTGCTCCGCTTCGCCGAGCTGATCCGCGACGACCTCGAACATCTCGCTCTGCTGGAGACCCTCGACGTCGGCAAGGTGATCGGCAATTCGCTCGCCGTCGACGTGCCGTTCTGCGCCGCCTGCATCCAGTATTACGCCGAATTCGCCGACAAGCTGGTCGACGAGGTCGCCCCCACCGGGCCCGACGATCTCGCCGTCATCCGCAAGGAGGCGCTCGGCGTCGTCGGCGCCATCGTGCCGTGGAACTATCCGCTGATCATCACCGCCTGGAAGATCGGCCCAGCTCTCGTCGCCGGCAATTCGGTGGTGCTGAAGCCGGCCGAGCAGTCGCCGCTCTCGGCCATCCGCCTCGCCGCCCTCGCCAGCCGGGCGGGACTGCCGGACGGCGTCTTCAACGTCGTGCCGGGCTTCGGCGAAAAGGCCGGCAAGCCGCTCGCCCTCCACGGCGACGTCGACATGATCTCGTTCACCGGCTCGACCGAGGTCGGCAAGCTGATGATGACCTATGCCGGCCAGAGCAACATGAAGCGCGTCGCGCTCGAATGCGGCGGCAAGAGCCCGCATGTCGTGCTGGCGGACGCCGATCTCGACGCCGCCGCCGCCGGCATCGCCTGGGGCATCTACTACAACCAGGGCGAGACCTGCCATGCCGGCTCGCGTGTCGTCGTCCACGCCTCGGTGAAGGATGCGCTCATCGAGAAGATCGCCGCCGTCGCCGACAGCCAGATCCCCCTCGGCCATCCGCTCGACCCCACCGCCCAGATGGGCGCGCTGATCGAGAAGGGGCATATGGAGCGCGTGCTCGGCTATATCGGCATCGGCACCGGGGAAGGCGCCGTCATCGCATCTGGCGGCCGGCGCGTGATGGAGGAGACCGGCGGCTTCTACGTCGAGGCCACCATCCTCGACCGGGTCGAGCCGCATCACCGCGTCGCCCGGGAGGAGATCTTCGGCCCCGTCGTGGTGGTCACCACGTTCGAAGCCGAGCCCGAGGCGCTGAGGATCGCCAATGATTCGATCTACGGGCTCGCCGCCGCGGTCTGGACGAAGGACATGAACGCCGCCCACCGCTTCACGTGCGAATTGCGTGCCGGCACGGTGTGGGTGAACTGCTTCGACAAGTCGTCCCTCGCCACGCCCTTCGGCGGCTTCCGGCAATCGGGCTTCGGCCGCGACCGCTCGCCCCATGCCATCGAGAAATACATGGACTTCAAGACGGTGTGGACGGCCTACGCCTGATCCCGGGTGCGCGGACATCCCGGCGCATGGCTTGCCATGCCGCCTGTCCGCATCTGGAAACGCAACGCTTGCAGAGGAGGCGGACGGGACGTCCGCGCACCCGGATGAAGATCACCGGCATCGAGATCACCCATCACCGCCTGCCGCTCGACCCGCCCTTCCATGCCAGCTGGGATTCGCAGCCGCGCGTCAGCTTCGACGCGACCCTCGTGCGCGTCACCACCGACGAAGGCCTCACCGGCATCGGCTCGGGCGACACCATGAGCGGCTTTGCCGGCCATGAGCGCTTCTTCATCGGCGAGGATCCGATGGCGATCGAGCGCCATTACCGCATCCTCTCCAACATCCAGTTCCATTACGGCCGCTGCTGGCCGCTCGACCTGGCGCTGTGGGATCTCGCCGGCAAGATCACCGGCCAGCCGGTGTGGAAGCTGCTCGGCGGCCTGTCCAACAAGGTGGCCGCCTATGCTTCCTCCGGCACGCTGCGCAATCCCGGCCAGCTCGCCGAGGCGGCCGAGGCCTATCTCGCCGCGGGATTCAAGGCGCTGAAGATCCGCTTCCACCGCGGCGACTGGCGGGCCGACATCAAGGCGCTGGAAGCGGTGCGCGCCCGGGTCGGCACCCGGCTGGAGCTGATGGTCGACTGCAACCAGGGCTGGCGCATGTCGTGGGACGCCTATGCGCCCTGGTCGCTCAAGGATGCCGTGCCGGTGGCCCGCGAGCTCGAAAGGCTGGGGGTCTACTGGATGGAGGAGCCGCTGCACCGCTCCGACCGCGAGGGCATGCGCCGCCTGCGCGAGATGGTCGACGTGCGCATCGCCGGCGGCGAGATGACGCGCGAGCTCTACGAGTTCCGCGACCTCATCCGCGACGGCTGCCTCGACGTGCTGCAGCCTGACGCCGCCCTCGTCGGCGGCATCACCGGGCTGCGCCGCATCGCGGCGATGGCGCAGGAGAACAACCTGGTCTTCACGCCCCATACCTGGACCAACGGCATGGGCGTGACCGCCAATTGCCACCTCACCGCCGGCCTCGCCGATGCGCCCTTCATCGAATTTCCCTATGATCCGCCGGAATGGAGCCTGCCGCGCCGCGACTTCATGATGCGCCAGCCGCTCGAAGTCGGCCCGGACGGCATGATCACGCTTTCCGACACGCCGGGGCTCGGCTACGAGCCCGACGAGGACATGCTGGCGAGGACGCGGATCGGGTAGGATCGCCGGCGCAGGCCCCTGACCGAGGTGACTTTCCCGGAACGGCAGGCTTCCAGCCTGCTCTTGCCTGGGACCGCAGGCTTCCAGCCTGCTCTTGGAACCTCGACGCTTCAGGAAGATGCGGGCTGGAAGCCTGCGCTCCCAGGAGGTTACGCCGCGCGCAGCCTTCTCGCGCTGCGCGCCTCCCACAGCACCAGGCCGAGGCTGGCGCAGGCGATGAGGAAGGCGCCGGCGAACACATGCGGCTTGGGAATGTCGCCCCAGATCGCATAGCCGTAGATGAAGGCCCAGACGAGGCCGGTATATTCCACCGGCGCGATGGCCGAGGCCGGCGCATGGCGATAGCCCTCATAGAGCAGATATTGCGCGATGCCGCTGGTGAGGCCGAGGCCGAGCATCAGGCCCCAGCCCGTGAGGTCCGGCGTCTTCCACAGGAAGGGCAGCATGGCGCCGCACACGACGACGAACAGCCCGGAGGTCACGATCATCTGGTTGGCGGTGCTCTCGCTGCGGTTGATCAGGCGGATCAGCACCGTGCTCCACGCCCAGCACAGGGCGGCGAAAAGCACCATGACGGTGGGGACCAGGTCAACCCGTCCCGAGGGATCGGCGGCCACGACGACGCCGACGAAGCCGGCGATCACCGCCAGCCAGCGCACGACATTGACCCTCTCCTTCAGGATCAGCATCGAAAGCACCACGCCCATCACCGGCGCGCCGAAATACATCGTCGTCAGGTCGGCGAGGCCGAGATAGCGCGAGGCGGAATAATAGCTGAACCAGGCGACCAGCAGCAGCAGCGCCCGGATGGCGAGGCTCCCCTTGTTGCGGCTGCGCCAGATCGGCGGCTGGCCCTGGCGCTGCGCGATGAGCATGGCCACCGCCACGATGGTGACGCTGCGCAGGAACAGGATCTGCGGCACCTCATAGGTCTCGACCAGCCATTTGACCGTCGCGTCCTGGATGGAGAACAGGCAATAGCCGGCCGCGGCGAGGGCGATGCCGGTCAGCGGCCTTGGTTCTGTGGAAGGCGGGAGCGCGGGCATGAAAAGCGGGACAAGGGCGGCGACGGGAGCCGCCGGAAAAGGTTATGGTGCAGCGGGCAATGGTCGAAAACGAGGCGGCGGCCGGGAAACGCCGGCGCCTCTCATCCCTACTCCCCCGCACGACGGGGATTTGCATCCAGGCGTCACGTCTGCGTCGCGTTCGAGACAGGACGGGCGGGCCGGCCCTGGATGATGCAGCGAACGCGGCGCGACCGGCCGCGGCGACGGAACGGATTTGGACGCGATGGACAGGCGCTGGCTGCCGCTGAACGCATTGAGGGCCTTCGAGGCCGTCGGACGCCAGGGCAGCTTCACCGGCGCCGCCCAGAGCCTGCTGGTGTCGCAGAGCGCCGTGAGCCGCCACGTCATCGGCCTGGAGGATTTCCTCGGCGTTCCCCTGTTCGACCGCAAGCCCCCGCAGCCCTCTCTCACCGACGCCGGCCGCCGCCTGCTGCCGGTGGTGGAGAAGGCCTTCGAGCGCATCGACACCACGCTGGAGGAGATCATGCGCGAGCGGGGCGAACCGCGCCGCTCGCTGCGCGTCCTGCTGCCGACCACCTTCGCCCAGCGTCTCGTCGTGCCGATCCTGCGCGGCTTCCGCGCCGAATTCCCCGATCTCAAGCTCGACATCGATTCGCGCCCGACGCCGGGCAATGCCGAGCGCGAGGCCGATATCGCCGTCGTCTACTCGCCGCCGCGCGTGGCGTCCCAGGTGCTCGACCTGCTGTGGATGGTGCGCCTGACCATCCTGTGCCACCCCGCCGTGGCCGAGCGGGGCAAGGGCCTCGACGTCGCCTCCTTCCTGGCCGCCAACGATCTGCTTCATGTGAAACTCGACGGCCGGCCGCCCTCCTTCCTGTGGGAGAATTTCGCGCGCGCCGCCCAGACCTTCTCCGGCCACACCCTCCAGGGCGTCATCGCGCCGGGCGATCTCGACCGCGGCCTGGTCTTCGATACCGCGCAGCTGGCGGTGCAATACGCCCTGTCGGGCGAGGGCCTGGCGCTGGTCGACCCGGTGCTGTTCGAGGACGAGATGCGCTCCGGACGGCTGGTCAGGCCCTACGACATCCATGTCGACGACGGCTACGGCTATTACCTCTCCATCCATCCCGACGATCTCGACCGCCCCGAGATCGCCTTGTTCCGCTCCTGGCTCATCCGCAGCTTCTCGCATATGCCCGGGAGGGTCGAATCCCGCCTTCCCGCGTGAGCGGGCGCGCTCCGCCTCCCACCCCGTTGTTTCCTCCCCTTGCCGAGTCCGGACCTTGCGTTCCTCCTATGCCTCGATCGCCGCGCTGCTCGTCGCCGTCTTCGGCGTCCTTGCCGGCAACGGCGTCCTCACCACCCTGCTGCCGGTGCGGGCCGAACTGGAGCATTTCCCGGCTCTCGACATCAGCCTGATGGGCTCGGCCTATTTCGGCGGCATGCTGGCCGGCGCCATGCTGACGCCGCGCCTCGTGCATCGCCTCGGGCACATCAAGGCCTTCGGCTTCTCGTCCGCCGGCGGCGCCCTGATGATCACGGCGGCCGGCGCCTTCGTCGAGCCGCATGCCTGGATCGCCATCGGCTTCCTGCGCGGCTTCTGCCTCTCCGGCATCTACGCCATCGTCGAAAGCTATCTGCAGGGCAAGGCGGAGAACCGCGTCCGCGGGCGCCTGCTCGGCCTCTACAGCATCACGCAATATGCCGGCTGGGCGGTCGGCAACCAGTTCATGCGCCTCGGCGACGTGCGCGCCTTCACCATCTTCGGCCTTGCCGCGGCCTGCGTCGCGGTCTTCCTCGCGCCGCTGCTGCTGGCGCGGGACGATGCGCCGATGCCGGGAGCCAAGCGGGCCGGCATGCGCCTGCCCTGGCTGCTGCGCACCACGCCGGTGGGCTTCGTCTGCGCCGGGCTGATCGGCTTCGCCAACGGGCCGTTCTGGTCGCTGACGCCGGTCTACGCCACCAAGCTCGGCATGTCCGGCATCGCCACCGGCACGCTCGTCACCGCCATCACCATCGGCTCGGCCGCGTTCCAGTTCCCGGTCGGCAGGATCTCGGACGCCTTCGACCGCCGCCTGGTGCTGACCGGCCTGGCGCTGCTGACCGCGCTGTTCGAGATCGGCGTCTACTGGGCCGGCCCGCGCTTGCTGGGCTGGCCCTTCATCGTCGTCGGCTTCATCATGGGCGGCATCATCTCCACCCAGTATTATGTCAGTTCCGCCTATACCAACGACCTGACGGGGCGGGAGAACGCGGTCGGCGTCGCCGCCGCCCTGCTGTTCATCTATTGCCTCGGCGCCATGCTCGGCCCGGTCAGCGCCTATTATGCCATGAAATTTCTCGGCGATTCCGCGCTCTATCTGCACAATGCCGGCATCCACCTCGCCATGGCCGCGTTCATCCTGCTGCGCGTGCTGCGCAGCCCCGGGCGGGACCGGCGGGCTAGCCCCATCGAGACGGTCGAGCGCGCGTGACGAAGGCGGGCGCCGTCCTGGCGGGGCGTCTCGTCGGGCGGCGAGACGGCAGTTGCGCGGCCCCTCATCCTCCCCTTCTCCGCGCCAGCGGGGAGAAGGGCTGGCAGCGTCGCGCTTCAACATGGGGCGGCGAGAGGGGGGCCTCTCCATCCTGCCGCGACGCCGATGTCCCCTCGCCCGCAGAGCGGGGACAGGATAGAGGTGAGGAGCGGAGCCGACGCCATCGGCCTTATGCAGTTGCGCAGCCCCTCATCTTCCCGTCTCCCCGCCAGCGGGGAGAAGGGCTGGAGGCGTCGCGCTTCATCATGGGGCGGCGAGATGGCGGCCTCTCCATCCTGCCGCGACGCCCGCCCGTCACCAATGCGAGGCGACCGCGGCGCAGCCGATGAGGCCCGGCGTGGGGTGGGTGATCAGCCGCGTCGGGATCTGCGACAGGAACTTCTCCAGCGGGCTCTTGGCCTCGAAGGCGGCGCGGAACGCCGCCTGGTCCATGAGGCCGGAAAGCTTCTGCACCACGCCGCCATAGAGGAACACGCCGCCCTTGGCCGCGAACATCAGCGCGACGTCGCCGGAAAAGCGCGCGAGATAGTCGAAGAACAGATGCACCGCCTCGAGGGCGATCGCATCCGTCCCAGCGACCGCCGCGGTGCCGATCTCGGCGGCACTGCGCTCGGCCGGATGGCCGGCCAGCGCATTGAGCGCGCCGTCGATGCGCTGCAGGCCGGGCCCGGACAGGACATGCTCGCCGGAGACGCGGCCGATGCGCCGGCGGATGAACTCATGCGCCCGGCTCCACGCCTCGCGCGAGGGGGCGCCGATCTCGGCATGGCCGCCCTCGGACGGCACCGCCACCCAGCGCGAGCCGCCCCTGACGAGAGCGCCGACGCCGAGGCCGGTGCCCGGGCCGAGGACCGCCATGTTGCCGCCGGCGCTGTAGGCCGGCACCTCGCCGATCGTCCGGGTGTCGCTCTCGGCCAGATGCGGCAAAGCGTGGGCGACGGCCTCGAAATCGTTGATGACGTCGAGCCTGACGAAGCGCAGTGCCGCCGCCAGCGTCGGCGGGTTGAACAGCCAGCGCTGCAGGTTGGTCGGTCCGACCATGTCGCCGGCCACCGGGCCGGCGATGGCGACGACGCCCGCCGTCGGCCGCTCGCCGATCTCGGCGACGTAGGATTCGATGGCGTCCTGGAACGAGGGGAAGCCGGCATTCTCGTAATGCCGCTCGTGGCGGTAGTCGGTCCGTCCCTTGTTGACCAGGGCAAAACGGCTGTTGGTGCCGCCGATATCGCCGAGCAGAGTGAGATCGGTCATGGCTTTCCCGCTTTTGGGTGATCTCTCCGGACAGGGTGCCCGGAGCGCCGACATCCCGGCGCATGGCATGCCATGTCGCCTGTCCGCTTCCTGAAACGTCGCGCACGCCGAAAGGATGCGGACGGGACGCCGGCGCGCCCAAAATTCTACAGGTTCTTCAGGATCTCCTCGACCATCTTCTTCGCGTCGCCGAACAGCATCATGGTATTGTCCCTGAAGAAGAGCTCGTTCTCGACGCCGGCATAGCCCGATCCCATGCCGCGCTTGACGAACAGCACGGTCTTGGCCTTCTCGACGTCGAGGATCGGCATGCCGAAGATCGGCGAGGCGCGGTCGGTCTTGGCGGCGGGGTTGGTGACGTCGTTGGCGCCGATGACGAAGGCGACGTCGGCCTGGCCGAATTCGGCGTTGATGTCGTCGAGCTCGAACACCTCGTCATAGGGCACGTTGGCCTCGGCGAGCAGCACGTTCATATGGCCGGGCATGCGGCCCGCCACGGGATGAATGGCATATTTGACCTCGACGCCCTCGGCCTTGAGGCGGTCGGCCATCTCGCGCAGCGCGTGCTGGGCCTGGGCCACCGCCATGCCGTAGCCCGGCACGATGATCACCTTGGAGGCGTTCTTCATGATGAAGGCGGCGTCGTCGGCCGATCCGCGCTTGACCGGCCGCGTCTCCGGTCCCTTGGCGGCGCCGGACGCTGCTTCGCCGCCGAACCCGCCCAGGATCACCGAGATGAACGAACGGTTCATCGCCTTGCACATGATGTAGGACAGGATGGCGCCGGACGAGCCGACCAGCGCGCCGGTGATGATGAGGGCGAGGTTGCCGAGGGTGAAGCCGATGCCCGCCGCCGCCCAGCCCGAATAGGAATTGAGCATGGAGACGACGACCGGCATGTCGGCGCCGCCGATCGGGATGATGATCAGGCCGCCCAGCACCAGCGCCGTCAGCACGATCAGCCAGAACAGCAGGTGGTGTGCCGAAATGACGAAGGCGACGATCAGCACCACCAGCAGCGCCGCGAGGGCGATGTTGATGAAATGGCGTCCCGGCAGCATGATCGGCGCGCCCGACATGTTGCCGTTGAGCTTGGCGAAGGCGATGACGGAGCCGGTGAAGGTGATGGCGCCGATGGCGACCCCGAGCGACATCTCGACCAGCGAGCCGTGCTCGATGAAGGTGGCGTCACCGATGCCGAAGGCGGCGGGCGCATAGAGCGCGCCGGCGGCGACGAAGACGGCGGCGAGGCCGACGCCCGAATGGAAGGCGGCGACCAGCTGGGGCATCGCCGTCATGGCGACGCGCCGGGCCACCACGGCGCCGATGCCGCCGCCGATGGCGAGGCCGAGGATGACGAGCAGCCATCCCGACAGGCCGGCGGGCGGCGCGACGGCGAGGGTGGTCGCGATGGCGATCGCCATGCCGATCATGCCGAAGCGGTTGCCCTGGCGCGAGGTGGCCGGCGAGGACAGGCCGCGCAGGGCCAGGATGAACAGGACGCCTGCGATCAGATAGAGGATCTGGACGAGATTGACCGACATGACCCGCTCCTCAACGGCCGGAGGACGGGGTCGAGCCGTCCTTGGTGACGGGCTTGGCCGGCTTGTCCTTCGGCTTGTACATCGCCAGCATGCGCTCGGTGACGAGGAAGCCGCCGAAGATGTTGATCGAGGCCAGGATCAGGGCGACGAAGCCGAAGCCCCGCGCCCACAGCGAGCCATGCTCCCCGCCGATGAGCGACACGCCCACCGAGAGCAGCGCCCCGACGACGATGACGGAGGAGATGGCGTTGGTGACCGACATCAGCGGCGTGTGCAGGGCCGGCGTCACCGACCAGACCACGTAATAGCCGACGAAGATCGCCAGCACGAAGATGGCGAAGCGGAAGACGAACGGGTCGATCGCCCCGCCCGTGGCGGTATGGACGGCGGTCCCGACGGTGAGGGCGATCTGCTCGGCGTAGGAATGGGCGATGTCGGCCGCCTGCTGCGCCGCTTCGGCGGCCGCGCGGGCCTTGTCGAGGAGATCCTGAGGAGTGTCGGCCATGGCGGCCTCCCGGTGGGATAAGGGGATGGGCGGGTCTCGCGACCCGCCTGGTCGCGGGCCGCAGCAGCGAAAAGGCGGCGCGGGCGGGCCCCTGCGGACCCGCCCGCCGGCTCAATCCATCTGCGGCTGGAAATTCGGGTGGACCACCGCGCCGTGCCGGGTCAGCAGCGTCGCCTTGACGAGCTCGTCGTCCCAGTTCGGCGCCAGCGTCCTGGTCTTGGCGTCGATCAGCGTCTCGACGAAGGCGAGGAGATTGCGGGCATAGAGCGTCGAAGCCGAGGCGGCGAGGCGGCCGGCGACGTTGAGATGGCCGACGATGCGCACGCCGTTCGCCGTGGTCACGACCTCGCCCGGCCTGGCGCCCTCGACATTGCCGCCGCGCTCGACCGCGAGGTCCACCAGGATCGAGCCGGGGCGCATGCTCTCCACCATCGCCGCGGAGACGAGGCGCGGCGCCGGCCGGCCCGGGATGAGCGCGGTGGTGATGACGATGTCCTGCTTGCGGATGTGGTCGGCGACGAGCGCCGCCTGCTTCTGCTGGTATTCCGCCGACATCGGCTTGGCATAGCCGGCCGCCGTCTCGGCCTGCTTGAATTCCTCGTCCTCGACCGCGACGAATTTGGCGCCGAGCGAGGAGACCTGCTCCTTGGCCGCGGGACGGACGTCGGTGGCGGTGACGACGGCGCCGAGGCGCCGTGCGGTGGCGATCGCCTGCAGGCCGGCGACGCCCGCGCCCATGACGAAGACCTTCGCCGCCGGCACCGTGCCGGCGGCCGTCATCATCATCGGGAAGGCGCGGCTGAATTCGGCCGCCGCGTCGATCACGGCGCGGTAGCCGGCGAGATTGGCCTGCGAGGACAGGACGTCCATCACCTGGGCGCGGGTGATGCGCGGCATCAGCTCCATGGCGAAGGCCGAGACCCTGGCTGCCGCGAGCGCGCCGAGCGCCTCCTGATGGCCATAGGGATCCATGATGGCGATCACGATGGCGTCGGGTGCGTAGTCGCGCAATTCCTCCGGGCCGGGGCGGCGCACCTTGAGCACGATCGCCGCCTCGCGCAGCGCGTCGGCATTGGTCGGCACCACGGCGGCACCCGCCGCCTCGTAATCGGCGTCGGTGATGCCGGAGCGCAGGCCCGCGCCGCTCGCCACTTCCACGCTGGCGCCCAGGCCGACGAGCTTCTTCACCGTGTCGGGCGTCGCACTGATGCGGGATTCGCCCGCATCGACTTCCGACGGGATGGCTATCTTCATCGGCCCTTCCTCGAATTCTGTTTGATCCTCCGGCCTTTGCGGCCGGATGGGCGTCCGGCTTCCGCTCCGGACGAACGCGATCCCGTCACCGGAAGGCATCTTCCGGTGGCGGGACGATCATGGTGGCGGCCGGAGCGGATCATGCTCCTCGCCGCCGCACGCCTTCAATGCGTGAGCAGGAGCAGTGCCAGCAGGTCCAGCACCAGAATGGCGGCCCCGGGCCTCCAGCCCCAGCTCCGCACGGCCATGCCCGCGACGGACGCGATGGTTCCGAGGATGAGCAGGAACGAGGAGAGCCCCCAATGGGCCGTCGTGCCGCCGATGGCGAGGGAGGCGACGACGCCCAGCACCCATGCGGTGCCGATCGAGGCGATGCGCAGGAAACCGTCATACGTCCCGACATGAGCGGAAAAATCGTGCGAGGTCATCGCCTCATGATGTGCTTCGGCCATCTTCATCCCCAAACGCAGAATGCTAGGCCTTTAGCGCGAAGCGCCGCACCGCGCAATGCGGCGAATTTGTGCCGGGATCGCTGCATCGAACCGCAGCGAGCCCGGCAGATACGGGCCTGCCGAGCCTGCAGGCGTGGCTTTGACAAAGAAGGACGTCTCACTACAATGCACTACATCATATGTGGGGACATCATGCCGACACTGCCCTTTTCTCTCCGGCTCGATCCGTCCGTCAGGGAACGTCTGGACCGAGAGGCGCGGCGTCTCGATCGCTCGTCCTCCTGGCTCGCGACCAGAGCGATCGAGATCTTCCTGGATGCCCGCGATGCCAAGAGGCGGGCCATCGAAGCTGCCGTGGCGGAGGCGGAAAACGGCGAATTCATCTCGAGCGAGGCGATGGGGCGGTGGATGGATTCCTGGGATACGGACCATGAATTGCCAGCGCCGGAGGTCGACATCCATCCGCACCGCAGCTGACGGATGAAGATCGTCTATCTCGCCGGCACCACGGCCGACATCGCGTGGATGCGGAACTACTATGCCCACGTCTTCCCCGAAGGCCGGAAACGGGCCAGGGAACACTTCAAGGCAGCCGAGGCCCTTCTTTCGGAAACCCCGCTCATCGGCCGCACGACCGCCGTTCCCGAGGTCAGGGAACTGGTCATTCCCAGAACGCCGTTCTCTTTCCTCTACAGGGTGCGGCCTGAACGAATCGAGATTCTGCGCATCTGGGATGGCCGGGCCGATCGACCCCCGAAATTCGGCGAATAGACCACCTCAGTACCAGGCGTCCGGCATCGAGGCCTTGCGCTCGGCCACGAAGGCGTCCAGCGCCTCGCGCCTGTCCTGCGCCAGAGGCGGCGCCTCATAGGCGCCGAGCATCGCCTTCCATTTGCGGTTGGCACGGCTGACGATGTCGAGGCTGCCCTCCTCCGTCCACTGCTCGAAGGAATTGTTGTCGGACAGCGGGAAGTCGTAGAACGCCATCTCATAGTTGCGCATCGTATGCGCCGAGCCGAGGAAATGGCGGCCCGGTCCCACCTCGCGGAAGCCGTCGAGGGCGAAGGCGTTCTCGTCGACGGGCATGCCGGCCGCGAAAGTGTGGAACGCCCCGAGCTGGTCGGCGTCCATCACGAATTTCTCGTAGGACATGGCGAGGGCGCCCTCGGCCCAGCCGGCGGCATGCAGGATGAAATGGGCGCCGGCCAGGAAGGCCGGCCACATCGAATTGGCGCTCTCATAGGCGGCCTGCGCGTCCGGGATCTTCGAGGCGCACAGATTGCCGCCGCAGCGCAGGGGCACGCCGAGCCGGCGCGCCAGTTGCCCGATCGCGAGGTAGCCGAGCGCCGGCTCCGGCGTCCCGAAGGTCGGCGCGCCCGACTTCAGCGACATCGAGGACAGGAAATTGCCGAGGATCGCCGGGGCGCCGGGCCGCTCCAGCTGCGTCAGCGCCACGCACATCATCGCCTCGGCGAAGCATTGCGCCAGCGCGCCCGCCGTCGTCACCGGCCCCATCGCCCCGCCGAGGATGAAGGGCACGCACACCGCTGCCTGGTTGGCGCGGGCATAGGTGCGGATGACGCGCGAGGCCTCGCCGTCGAGCACGAGCGGCGAATTGGTGTTGACGTTGCCGAGGATGACGCAGTTGGCGTCGACGAAATCGGCCCCGAACAGCACGCGGCACATCTCGATCGAATCGGCGGCACGCGGGGCGGTGGTGACCGAGCCCATGAAGCCCTTGTCGGACAGCGTCATATGGGCGAGCACCATGTCGAGATGGCGCTTGTTGACCGGCACGTCCACCGGCTCGCACACCGTGCCGCCGGAATGATGGAGCCAGGGCGTCATATAGGCGAGCCGGACGAAATTGCGGAAGTCGTCCAGCGTGCCGTAGCGCCGGCCGCGATCACTGTCGGTCACGAAGGGCGAGCCATAGGCGGGCGAGAAGACGGTGCTGTCGCCGCCGATCACCACCGAGCGGTCCGGGTTGCGGGCATGTTGCACGAAGCTCGCCGGGCAGGAGCGCCGGATGATGTGGCGGACGAGCCCCCGCGGCGGCCGGATGCGGCAGCCCTCGACGGCCGCACCGGCGTGCCTGAACAGCTCGACCGCCTCCTGGTCGCCCCTGATCTCGAAGCCGACTTCCTCGAGGATGCGGTCGGCATGGTCCTCGACCAGCACCAGGGCCTCTTCGGACAGGAGCTCGTAGGGCGGGATCCGCCGGGTGATGTAGGCGGGCGCCGCCGGCCCGCTCCGCACCCCGCGCCGGCCCGACCGCGCGCGCCGCACTTCCGTGACTGCTTCCGTCGCCATCGTCCATTTCCTCCCGGGGATCGCATCGATGCTAGCGGGCCGGGGGCGGCGGAAAGACGGAAACCGGACGCCGGCTGTCGCGAATGCGACGCGCCATGGTTCGGGCGGGCCGCTTCAGTGAACCGGCGTGATGATGGTGACCGTATGGTCGAGCGACAGCCGCCGGATGGCGAGCTCGGCGTCGAGGACATTGTCGATGCCGGTCAGGATGGTCTCGGCTTCGTCGCCACGGGCCTCGTGGCGGATCTCCAGCGTCCCGAAGCCGCGCTCGGCGCTCTTGCGCTCCACGCCGAGGATGGCCCGCGCCGGCAGCGCCTCGGCGGCGCCGGTCCTGACCGACAGCATCAGCAGGCGCCGGTCGGTGATGAGCAGCACGCTGTCCTGCGCCCGCCGATAGGCGGCCCAGGGTGCCAGCACGAGATAGAGGCCGAGCAGGAAGGCCGGCAGCGCCACCGAACCGAAGAGCAGCGGCAGGATCAGCGAGGCGCCGCCGGTCGCCGCCTGCCAGACCGCGTGGAAGCAGACCCAGGCGATGGGAGCGCTCAGCCCGGCGATCAGGGCGCCCGCGGCGAGAGTCGGCATGGCGCCGCGCGCCGCCTCGCGGGGATCGGGACTGGTGACGAAGACGATCGGCTCCGCCGGCGCCAGAACCCTGACGACCGCACGCCTCCCCGCTTCATTGAGCCGCAACAAACCCGACATGGTCCTATCCAAATTGCTTGTCGACACGGGCGTCAAGCCATAAAAGACGCGGTGATGCTTATTTTGAGCGAAACGGTTTGAAGACGATGGACAAGTTTACCACGCTGACCGGCGTTGCCGCGCCGCTGGATATCACGAACGTAGACACGGACATGATCATCCCGAAGCAATATCTCAAGACCATCAAGCGCACGGGGCTGGGCGCGGGCTTGTTTTCGGAAATGCGCTTCAACGACGACGGCAGCGAGAACCCCGACTTCGTCCTCAACAAGCCGGCCTATCGCCACGCCAAGATCCTGGTGGCGGGGGATAATTTCGGCTGCGGCTCCTCACGCGAGCACGCTCCCTGGGCCCTGCTCGACTTCGGCATACGCTGCGTGATCTCCACCTCCTTCGCCGACATCTTCTACAACAACTGCTTCAACAACGGCATCCTGCCGGTTGTGGTCTCGGAATCCGATCTCGAGAAATTGCTGGACGACGCCCGCCGCGGCGCCAATGCGACGCTCACGGTCGATCTGGAGGCCCAGGAGATCCACGGCCCCGACGGCGGCACCGTCAAGTTCGACATCGATCCGGCCCGCAAGAACAAGCTCCTCAAGGGCCTCGACGATATCGGCGAGACCATGGAGCGGACGCCCCACATCGCCAGCTTCGAGCGGAAGACGGCCGCCACGCGTCCCTGGATCTGAGGCGATTTTCTCCGTCCTCTCCACGTAACGGACCGCCTCGCCGGCCGGCGAGGGCGGGTCCCGATCGGGGCGCCGGGGAGGCCCGGGCGGGCCTTCGCCGAGGCCCTCTCCGGCGGAGCCCGGCGGGCGGCTTCCCCATCGTCAATTTCTTTCGGCAACGGCGTCGCGCATAATAAACTTTTAACCATGAACGCCGTTATATCCATGCCGTGATTTTGCCTCATATCGATATTGATCCCGGCTTGGAAAGGTCTCTGATGCCCGTTTTGTCCCGCCGTCTGTTCGTCTTCGGCGCACCTCTCTTCCTTGCCGGCTGTGCCTCCTCCGGGCGCCTCGCCTCCAATGCCTTCTTCGACGGCTTCGGCGGCAGCGACTATGATTATCGCCGCATCTATGCCGCCAGCGAGGACAACGGGTTTCCCGTTCCCGCCATCGATCTCAGCAAGATCAACCCGCAGTTCTACCGCCGCGAGGTCTCCGATCCGACGGGCGAGGCGCCGGGCACCATCGTCGTCGATCCCGACAATCATTTCCTCTACCATGTGCATGAGGACGGCATGGCCACGCGCTACGGCGTCGGCGTCGGCCGCGAAGGCTTCGGCTGGCACGGCAAGGCCACCATCCGCCGCAAGGCGGTCTGGCCGACCTGGACGCCGCCGGCCGACATGGTGAGGCGCGATTCCGAGGCGGCCAAATATGCCGGCGGCATGCCGGGCGGCCCGGGCAACCCGCTGGGCGCGCGGGCGATGTATCTCTTCCAGGGCAACCGCGACACGCTCTACCGCCTCCACGGCACCATCGATCCCTCCTCGATCGGCAAGTCGATGTCGAGCGGCTGCATCCGGCTCCTCAACCAGGACATCATGGACCTGTTCGAACACACGCCCGTCGGCACCCATGTGGTGGTGCTGCCGTCCAGCGGCGCCGTGGACGACGAAGCCGCGATGTGAGCGGGGCGGCCGCCCTTCCTCCTTCCGGGAGATGACGAAAGCTTCATCGAAGCGCCCCTTGCGGTGAAGCTCCCTGCATCCCGATCTTAGGTCGGGATCAAAAGGGGGTTTCCCGATGTCTTATATCCGCACGGCCATCCTGCTTGCCGGCATGACGGCCTTGTTCATGGTGGTCGGCCTGCTCATCGGCGGCAGGGGCGGCATGATGATCGCGCTCCTCGTCGCCATCGCCACCAACCTCTTCGCCTATTGGCGCTCCGGCGACATGGTGCTCTCGCTGTATGGCGCACGCGAGGTCGATGCCCGCAGTGAGCCCGGCCTCTATCAATTGACCGCGGACCTCGCCCGCAAGGCCGGGCTGCCCATGCCGCGGCTCTACGTCATCGACAGCCCCCAGCCCAACGCCTTCGCCACCGGCCGCGACCCGGCCCATGCCGCCGTCGCCGTCAACACCGGCCTCGTCCAGGCGCTGTCGCGCGAGGAGATCGCCGGCGTCATCGCCCACGAGCTTTCCCATATCAAGCACCGCGACACGCTGCTGATGACGGTGACGGCGACGCTCGCCGGCGCCATCGCCATGCTCGCCAATTTCGGCCTGTTCTTCTCCGGCAACCGCAACAGCAACTCGCTCGGCCCGATCGGCAGCATCCTCCTCGCCGTCCTCGCCCCGATCGCCGCGATGGTCGTGCAGATGGCGATCTCCCGGTCGCGCGAATACGAGGCCGACCGGCTCGGCGCCGAGATCAGCGGCAACCCGCTCGCGCTCGCCTCGGCGCTCGCCAAGATCCAGAATGCCGCGCACAGCGTGCCGAACGAGGAGGCCGAGGCCAATCCGGCCACGGCGCACATGTTCATCATCAACCCGCTGTCCGGCCTGCGCATGGACAATCTGTTCTCGACCCATCCCGACACGGCCAACCGCATCGCGGCCCTTCAGGCGATCGCGCAGCGCATGGGTGTTCCCCCGCGCCGGCGCGGCGGCTTCGTCGAAGGCGTCAATCTCGACGACCTCGGCCATCGCCGGCCGCCGGGCGGGCCCTTCGGCGGCCCCTGGGGCTGAGTGGCGAGGCGGCGGACGGCAGAGGCCCTTGACGCCGGCTTCCCCCGCGGGCTTTCCTGCCGGACGGGAGGCGGCGTCCGGGCCGCGCAATCCGGGAGAGTGGATGGTGGCGTCGGCTGAATTCAGCATGCTGCGATGCGGCCTTGCCGGCGTCGGTGCCGTCGAGGCCGAGACACGCCACGTCTTTCCCCGGCACTGGCACGAGCAATACGGCATCGGCGTCATCCATCGCGGGGCGCAGAGATCCTGGAGCGGCCGGGGCATGGTCGAGGCGGGCGCCGGCGACGTGATCACGGTCAATCCAGGCGAGGTGCATGACGGCATGCCGGTCGGCGACGGCGCCAGGGCCTGGACCATGCTCTATGTCGATCCGGCGCTGATCGGGGCGCTCGCCGCCGATCTCAGCGAGGGGCGGACCGCCTTCTACGAATGGTCCTCGCCGGTGATCAGCGACGGCGCGGCGGCGCTGCGCTTCCGCAGGGCCTTCGCAGGCCTGACCGGAGGCGACGGCGAAAGTCCGGCGAGCCACGGCGAGGAGCTGCTGCTGGCCCTGCTCGGCGCCGTCCCCCACGAGCACAGCGGCTTCGACGGCGCGAGGGCGCCGGAATCGGCCATTCGCCGGGCAAGGCAGCGCATCGACGACGAGCCGCTGGCCGCGGTCACGCTGGCGGAGCTGGCGCGGGACTGCGGGCTCAGCCGGTTCCAGCTCCTGCGCGGCTTCGCCAGGGCGACCGGGCTGACGCCCCACGCCTATCTGGTGCAGCGGCGGATCGATCTCGCCCGCCGGCTGATCGCTGCCGGCGAGGGCCTCGCCGAAGCGGCCGCGGCCAGCGGTTTCGCCGACCAGAGCCACATGACGCGGACCTTCGTGCGCCGATACGGCCTGTCTCCCGGCCGCTATGCCGGCGCCCTGGCCTGACCCGGATTTCCGCCCCGCCTGCAATCGCGTTCAAGACGGGAGGCCATCGACCTGCTTGGCTCATGCCCCGCGATCCCGGAGAGCATGGCCTTGACCCCCGAATTCCTCCTCACCTGCCTCATCGTCGTCGTCTCGCCGGGAACCGGCGTCGTCTATACGCTGGCAGCCGGGCTGTCGCGCGGCGCCCGCGCCAGCATCGTGGCGGCCCTCGGCTGCACGCTCGGCATCATCCCGCACATGGCGGCGGCGATCCTCGGCCTGGCGGCGATCCTCCACGCCAGCGCCCTCGCCTTCCAGGCCTTCAAGTTCGCCGGGGTCGCCTACCTTCTCTACATGGCCTGGCGCACCCTCGGCGAAAGAGGCCCGCTCGACGTCGAGGCCGGTGCCGGCGAGCGCACCGCGTCGCAGGTGATGGCGGGCGCCGTGCTGGTCAATCTCCTCAATCCCAAGCTGTCGATCTTCTTCCTGGCCTTCCTGCCGCAATTCATCCAGGCCGACGATCCTCATCCCCTCGGCCGGGCGCTTCTCCTCGGCGGCATCTTCATGGCGATGACCCTCGTCGTCTTCGTCGGCTACGGCCTGTTCGCCGCCTCGATCCGCCGGCATGTCGTCTCGCGCCCGGGCGTGCTGCGATGGCTGCGGCTGACCTTCGCGGGCGCCTTCGTCGCGCTCGGCGCACGGCTGGCGCTGGCCGGCCGATAGATCAGCGCGGCGGCTCCGCCGTCCCGAGCGTCCTCACCCAATAGGCGGTGGCCGGATCCTCCGGCCATCGGCAGGCGAGGTCGCGGAAGAGGCAGAGCGCCCTCGTCCGGTCCTCTGCCATCGCCGCATAGGCGGCATGGTAGAGGCTGCGCCGTTCAGCGGTCGCATCGTCCGGCCACGGACTGAAGACGGCGGTGCCCGCGGCGCGACCGCGCAGCGTGACGGTGCCGAGCGGGCGCAGGCGCTCCTGATCGCCGATGGCGGCGGCGGCGCGCGCCCCGAGGCAGATCGTCGTGCCGAACTGCTTGTTGATCGCCTCCAGCCGCGCCGCCGAGTTCACCGCGTCGCCATGGGCGGTGTAGTCGAGATGGCCGAGGCCGCCGACATCGCCGACGATCACCGGCCCGGTCTCGAAGCCGATGCGGGTGCGCCCGAAGCCGAGCGCCCTGGCGTCCTCCCGCAGGCGGAATTCGGCGGTGAAGCGGCCGATCTCCACGGCGCAGTCGAGGGCGGCGCGCGCATGGCCGGCGAGGTCGAGCGGCGCGTTGAAGAGCCCGTGCACCGCATCGCCGACGATCTTGTCGACCATGCCGCCATGGCGGATGACGATGGCGCAGACGCCCTCGAAATAGGCGTCGAGCGCCCCCACCAGCGTGCGGGGCTCGGCGCTTTCCGACATGGTGGTGAAGCCCTCGATATCGGAGAACAGCGCCGTGACCTCCCGCAATTCTCCCTCGATCTTGAGTTCCTCCGGCGCGGCGGCCAGCCGCCTGACGATCTCCGGCGACAAATAGCGCCCGAATTTGCGCTCGATCGCGTGGCGCAGCTTGCGAGTGCGGGCGAACATCACCACAAGCGCCGCGTTCGCGGCGGCGACGGCGGGGATGAGCGGCCCGACCGGATCGGCCAGCAGGCCCGCCCCGGCGAACAGGCCGACGGACAGGCCCGCCCAGGCGAGGACGAGGCCGAGCAGCGCCGCGATGGCGAGGAGCGGGCCGAGCCATAGGGCGGCGCCGAGGGCGGCGAGGCCGAGCGCCGCCGCCGCGAGCGGCTCGGCGATGGCGGGATGGGGGATGCGTTGCGGCAGGTCGCCCGACCGCAGCCCCTCGATCGCCTCGGCATGGACCTGCACCGTCGGGGTGAGCGGATCGGCGGCGGTGGCGAGCAGGGCGCCGGCCTCCGGCGCGCTGGTGCCGACCAGCACGATGCGGCCGCGCAGGCGATCCGGCGCCACCTTGCCGTCCAGCACGTCGCTCGCCGGGAGCGTGCGCGCCGCCCAGCTCGCCGGCGGGGTGAAATGCAGGCGCATGGAGGCGCCCTCCCGCAGCGGCACGGCACGGTCGCCGACCGAGACGGTCTCCCCGCCGCGCTCCAGCACGAAGGCCGAGGCCTGCTCGGCATCGCGGAAGACCTCCATGGCGAAACCGGCATAGATCTCCCTGCCGCCGCGCACGAAGACCGGGACGCTGCGCACCCGGGCGCCGCCCGGGCCGGCGGAAAGGGACAGCGCGCCGACGGCCACGGCGCCGTCGACGAGGCCGGGCAGCGGCGCGTCGATGCCGTCGGCCTCCTGCGACAGAGGCCGCTGCGCCGGCACGCCGCCCATCGACAGGATCGGCGCGGCAAAGGGAGCGGCGTCCTTGCCGTCCTGGTCGAGCAGCAGGCCGAGCACGACGTCCGACCGGGCGATCACCTCGCCGAGATATTTGTCGTCGTCCGGCAGGCTGTCGGCGACGGCGTCTAGATCGCTGCGGCCCGTGGTGCGCGCGAGCATCCTCAGCAGCGGCGCCGGCGCGCGTCGGTCCGGGCCGTCGAGCAGGATGTCGATGCCGATCACCGAGGGATGCGCCTGCTGAAGCTTGGCAAGGAGATCGGCGAGAGCCGCGCGCCGCCAGGGCCACGCCCCCTTGGCCGCCAGGCTCGCCCGGTCGATGTCGACCACCACCACGCCGCCGGGCTGCCGCCGTGCGGGGACATGCGCCTCGACGAGATCGAACGCCGCTTCCCGCAGCGCGCGCGCCAGTCCGCCGGGATCGAACACGAGGAAGCCGATGCCGAGCGAGAAGGCGGCGAGCCCCGTGGCGATCGCCGGCCTGAAGGCGGGATCAGCCACGCGCGGCGTCCCGCCCGTCCGGCGGCGCCCGTTCCTCCGGCGTGTCGGCCTCGCCGTCCATCTGCGCGAGCCGCCGAAGGGCGGCGATGTCGCAATGGATGATGGCGCCGCGCCGCTCGATCGCACGGCTCTCCTCGAAGGCGGCCAGCAGGCGGTTGATCTTGGGCCGGCTGGCCCCGACGAAGCTGGCGATGGCGCTCTGGGAGATGGTGAGGGGCGCGCTGCGGGCCCCGTCGGCGCGGGTGCGGCCATGGCGCCTCACATGCCAAAGCAGGAACCGGGCCAGCCGGGCCTCCAGCGGATAGAGCGCGATCGATTCGAGCTGGTCGGTGGTGTCGCGCAGCCGGGAGCACAAGACCTGCAGGATCGGCATCTGCAGCGCCGGCCTTGCGGCGAGCAGGCGGGCGAACGGCGTCCGGCCGACGAAGCCGGCGGTCACCGGGCCGATCGCCATGGCGTCGGCGGTTCGCCGCCCGCCGTCGAGCACCGCGATCTCGCCGATGACGTCGCCGGCCTCGGCCTCGCGCAGGATGAGTTCGCGCCCTTCCGCCGACACGATCGACAGGCGGATGCATCCCTGCATCAGGATCAGCATGCCTTCGCCGGGCGCCCCGCGCGAAAAGATCGTTTCGCCGTCGCGGAAGCGCTGCTCGACGGCGAGCCCGGCCACGGCGTCGATGTCCTCGGGGCTCGCCCCGGCGAAGAGGTCAAGGCGGGCGATGGCGGTACGGAGGGGGACGGACATCGAGGGAAAGTTCCGGTCTGGTGGATGCCAGGATGCAGGCGGCACTATGGCGTCGTCGGGCGGCGGCGGCAAATCGGACACGCTTGGGACACAGGTCCGAAGCCGCCGCCGCGCGGCGTCGGCGCGAGCGGGTGCCTTGCGTCGGTCCATAGGACGGACAGCGTTTCTCCAGCGTGACAGGAGCGCGGAATCTTGCCAGTCTGGGCCATGTCCGGTGCGGCCCGCCTCCCTCCTTCCGCCTTGTCGCTGCTGGCCCGGGCCGGCAGCCGGCTCATCGACGTCGTGCTGCCGCCGCGCTGTCTCGCCTGCCAGGCCTCGACCGCCTCGCATGCCGGCCTCTGCGTCGCCTGCTGGCAGAAGCTTTCGCTGATCGAGCGCCCCTTCTGCGAAAGGCTCGGCATCCCCTTCGTGTACGACCACGGCGACGGCATGGTCTGCGCGCAGGCGATCGCCAATCCGCCCGCCTATGGCAAGGCCCGCGCCGCGGCGCGCTACGAGGGCGTGGCGATCGACCTCGTCCATCGTCTCAAATATGGCGACCGCGTCGACATTGCGCCGTTCATGGGCCGGCTGATGGCGCAGGCCGGCCGCGACATCCTCGCCGGGGCCGACATGCTGATTCCCGTACCGCTGCACCGCCTGAGGCTGTGGCGCCGGCGCTTCAACCAGGCGGCGCTGCTCGCCCGCGAGGTCTCGCGCCGCTCGGGCGTCGCCTATGAGCCCCTGCTCCTCACCCGCCCGCGGCGGACCGCGCACCAGGTCGGCCTCAGCCGCAACGAGCGCGCCCGCAACGTGCAGGGCGCCTTCGCCGTGCCGCAGGCGAACCGGCCCGCCATCGCCGGCAGGCATATCGTGCTCGTCGACGACGTGCTCACCTCCGGCGCGACGAGCGAGGCCGCCGCGCGGGCCCTGCTGCGCGCCGGCGCCGCCCAGGTCGACATCCTCGTCTTTGCCCGCGTGGCCACGCCGATCGAGTAGGGAACGCCGGCCTGCCACGCCTCGGCGGATCGGTTGCGACGATCTGATCCGCGCTCTGCCGCCGCCTCGATCCTTGTGGCGCCGCCATATCCGCCTATAATGATTGAATCTTGCCGGTCGCCTTCCCATGTTTCGGGCAGGTTCTTCGATTTTGGAATGATGGCATGCCGCCCGTTGTGATCTACACCAAATCCTGGTGCCCCTATTGCAGGGACGCCAAGTCGCTCCTCGACAAAAAGGGCGTCCCGTTCCAGGAAATCGACGTCGACGGCAAGCCGGATCTGCAGGCGGCGATGAGCGTCAAGGCGCATGGCCGCCGCAGCGTGCCGCAGATCTTCATCGGCGAAACCCATGTCGGCGGCTGCGACGACCTGTATGATCTCGACGCGGCAGGCAAGCTCGACGATCTCCTCGCGGCCTGAACCAGGATTGATGCCATGCGCTTCAAAGCTGCCGTCCTCCAGATGCGCTCCGGCCTCGTGCCGTCCGAGAATGTCGCGACCGTCGCCGCCGCCGCCCGCGAGGCGAAGGCGGCCGGGGCCGACTATCTGCAGACGCCGGAGATGACCACCGTCGTCAACCGCGACCGGGCGGCGATGATGGCGGTGATCGGCGATGACGCCTCCAATCCCGAGCTCGACGCCTTCCGCGCCATCGCCCGCGACAACGCCATTCACCTCCATATCGGCTCGATGGCGGTGCGGGTCGGCGACAAGGCCGCCAACCGCGCCTTCGTCATCGATCCCGCGGGCGAGGTCGTCGCCGTCTACGACAAGATCCATTTGTTCGACGTCGACCTGGCGGGCGGCGAGAGCTGGCGCGAATCCAATGCCTATGTCGGCGGTTCCAACGCGGTCGCGGTCGACCTGCCCTTCGCCCGGCTCGGCATCGCCATCTGCTACGATGTCCGCTTTCCGCAATTGTTCCGCGCCTATGGCGATGCCGGCGCCGACGTGATCACCGCGCCCGCCTGCTTCACGCGGCAGACCGGCGAGGCGCATTGGCATGTGCTGCAGCGCGCCCGCGCCATCGAGAACGGCGCCTGGATGATTTCCGCCGCGCAGGTCGGCCATCACGACGACGGCCGCGACACCTATGGCCACTCCGTCATCGTCGATCCCTGGGGCCGCGTCGTCGCCGATGCCGGCGAGGCGCTGGGCCTCATCTACGCCGAGGTCGACGTCCACGCCGTCGCCGCCACCCGCGGCAAGATTCCCAATCTCCGCAATGCCCGGCCTTTCACGGTGACGACGCAACCGGCGCTGAGGGCTGCCGAGTGATCCGTTTTTCGTTGGTCTGCGATCAGGGTCACGCGTTCGAAAGCTGGTTCCGGGACGGGGCATCCTTCGACGAGCAGGCCGAGCGCGGCCTGCTGAGCTGCCCCACCTGTTCCTCGTCCAAGATCGCCAAGGCGATCATGGCGCCGCAGGTGGCGCGCAAGGACCGCGAGGTTCCCGAGCCGCAGAAGCCGGTCGCCCTGGTTTCGCCGGAGGAGGCGACGGTTCGCCTGAAGATCCGCGAGCTGCGCGCCATGCTGACGGAACATTCGGACTATGTCGGCGAGGACTTCGCCGAGCAGGCGCGCAGGATGCACGAGGGCGAGATCAAGCACCGCTCGATCTATGGCGAGGCCAAGTCGGACGACGTGCGCGGCCTGATCGACGACGGCATCGAGGTCTATCCGCTGCCCAACCTTCCCGACGACCTGAACTGAGGCAGCGGCGGGCAAGCCCAGACAAAACTCCGGATATCTGCGGCAGCTACATTCCTTGCCGGATAACCGGCCCGAGCCGCCTCGCCCCTTCGCGAAGACAGGCGGGCGCGGCTGCGAATGTCAGCCGCAGGAACGAGCCTTCGGGGTCAGCCGGGAACCATGCACGACCAGCGCTGACGATGACGCCCTCCCGGGCCATGTCGGCCGCGAGCGCGCTATCCGAGATGTGATCCGGCAGCCGCAGCCAGAGATGCATGCCGCCGTCCGGCACCTGGAACGTGACGCGATCCCCCAGCTCGATGCGCAATGCGCCGACAAGGGCATCCCGGCGCTCCATCAAGGCCGCCCGCGCCGCACCGAGATGCCGCTTCCAGCCCGGTGCGGAGACAACCGCCAGGGCAGCCGCCTGCAAGGGGCCGGAAACGAAGAAGTCGTCGCTGCCGCGCGCCGCCTTGAGACGGGCGCAGGCAGCCCCGCGTGCGATGATGGCCGCGACCCTCAATCCCGGCGCGGCCGACTTGGCGAGGGAACGGATATAGACGACGTGCCCGTGCCGATCGCCAGCGGCGAGCGGCGCGGGAGCCGTGCCCGCCAGATCGAGATCGCGCGCCCAGTCGTCCTCGATGATGAAGGCCCGCGCCTCTGCCGCGATGTCTAGAACGGCGGCGCGCCGCTCTGCCGACAGGACGGTGCCGGACGGATTTGAAAAGGTCGGCTGACTATAGAAGACGCGTGCTCCGGTCTGCCGGAAGGCATCCGCCAGCAGGTCCGGCCGGACACCCTGATCGTCCATCGCCACGGGGACCAGCTCGAGGCCTGCCGCGCGGGCGGCCGAAATGGCCCCCGTATAGGTCGGCGTCTCCATGAGGACCGGGCGCCCGGGCGAGACGAGCGCGCGCAAGGTCGTGGCGATGGCGGCCTGTCCACCGCTGCAGATGATGACGTCATGGGGCGAGAACACGCCGCCGTCGCCCACCTGGTGCGCGAACCATGCCCGCAAAGGCTCCATGCCCTCGATCGGCAGGCGGTCCCAAAGTTCGGCCCGCCCGGCGGCCTGGCGCAGCGCCGTCGCCAGCAGGCCGGAAGCCTGAAGGTCCGGCGGCAGGTAACCCCTGCTCAGGATCAGGCTTTCGGGCGGCGGCACGGTCAACAGAGTGCCCATCGGCCCACCGTCGGCGCGCGCGGCCCCGAGCGCGATCGACTGCCAGGAGAAATCGCACCCTTCGGTCGCGCTTTCCGGCGGCTGACGGACGAAGGTGCCCTGACCGGGGCGGGGCTCGATCAGGCCCTCGCCAACCAGCCGGGCGAAGGCGCGCTCCACCGTCGCAGGACTGACGCGATGGTTTTGGACGAGGGTGCGCACCGATGGAAGGCGGGTGCCCGGCCGGGCGGACGCCACCGCATCCCGCAGCGATTGAATAACGGCTGGAAGTCTGTTATCTCTTTTCATGAATAAAATGGATAACACTTCCCATCCAAGGACGGAAACGCTTTCGAAGCCCGTCACGGCCGATACAGCCCCCGACATGCTGGCCGACAGACTGCCGGCCAGCCTCTTTACGCCCTATCTCATGACCGGCGTCGCGCTTGCCATGGCCTATGGTTCGAGCTTCCTGTTGTCCGACGCTTTGAGCGCGGCGGGTCATGCGGCATCGACGGCGGGCGCCGTCATCAGCGTTGGAACGGTCGCAACGCTCGTCGGCTCGCTGTTCGCGGGGCGCCTGGCCGAGCGGACCGGCATCCTGCCATTGGTGGCCGCCTCCGCGTCGATCATGGCGATCGCGATGGCCTGCTTCGCCATGATCGGAACCGGCGGGCTGCCGCTCGCCTATGCCGGCGGCCTTTCGCTGGGCCTCGGCTGGGCGATCTTCTACATGCTGGCACCGATCCAGCTCATCCATTGCCTCAAGCCGTCCGCGCGCCTGGAAGCGCTGACCCTCCTGTCGGGCTCGCAGATGCTCGGCATCGGCATGTCCGCGCCTCTCGGCCATGCCATCGCCGACCATTTCGGCGGTCCCGCCAAAGCCTATGCCTTCTATGCTTGCGTCTGTGCCCTGGTGGCGGCGTTCTCCCTCCTGATCCGCAGGCGTATGGCCGACCAGCCGCAGCTGCCGATGCGGGCGGTCGCCCTGACGGTGCCGGCGACCCTGTCCATCCTGCGGGCGAGGACGGTCGCGCCGGTGATCATGATAGGGATCGCCGCCTGCACCTTCGCGGGTCTCTCGACGTTCCAGAGCCTCTATGCCGGTTCGCGCGGACTGGCACCCGATATCTTTTTCCTGACTTTCACCGTCACCACGGTCGCGTTGCGCTTCTCCGTCGCGTCGATGATAGGCAGGATTCCTCTCGGGCGGCTGGGCCTCGCGCTCTTCATCGCGACACTCCTCGGCATCGGGCTTCTTCTCATCAACGCGGGCAGCTCGATCCTGTACGTCGTGGCCACCATTCTCTTCGCGACTGGCTACGGCCTCACCTATTCGACCCTGAATGCCATGGTCGTGAACCTGGCCGGCGAATGTGGACTGTCCGTCCCAGTCGCGTCGCAAGTGTTTACGCTCGGCTATTTCATCGGGTTGTTCGGTTTTCCCTATTTCGCCGGCAGCCTGATCGCCGCCTATGGAATCGACAGCGCGCTCATCGCGATGGCAGGGCTGGTTGCGGCCAACATCGCGAGTCTCGGCTGGAGCCTGCGGAAAGCAAACACGGAAAGCACGCACCCAAATCGATCCTGACCGCTGCTCGTCCCGCCGATCGTCCGGACAGGACAATCGCGCCCGTCCCCTGCCCGGGTGCCGGGGGCGCCGTCAGGAAGAGCGGGGCGGATATGCGCGCTCCGGGTCGGCCGCGAAGACCATCATGTAATTGACGTCGAGATCCCGCGACAGCCGCCATTCGTCCAGCAGCGGATTATAGGCCACGCCCGTGCGGTCGGCTTCCGCCAGGCCGGTCTGCGCCAGCGCCTCGGCGATCTCCTCGGGGGTGACGAACTTGTTCCAGTCATGCGTGCCGCGCGGCAGCCAGCGCAGCACGCGCTCGGCGCCGAGAATGGCGAGGGCGTAGGCTTTCATGGTGCGGTTGAGGGTGGAAACGAAGAGGAGCCCACCCGGCTTGACCAGGCCGGCACAGCTGCGCAGGAACGGCGCGGGGGCGGCGACGTGCTCGACGATCTCCATCGCCAGCACCACGTCATAGCGCTCGTCGCCGGCCGCCAGTTCCTCCGACGTCGCCAGGCGATAATCGACGGCGAGCCCCGCCTCGGCCGCGTGCCGCCGCGCCGCCTCGATGTTCGCCGGCGCCGCGTCGATGCCGACCACGCCGGCGCCGAGCCGGGCCAGCGGCTCGCTGAGCAGGCCGGCGCCGCAGCCGATGTCGACGAGGCTGAGGCCCGCGAGCCCCTTGAGCGCCGTGGCCGACAGGCCGAAATGCGCGGCGATGCGGTCCCGGACGTAGCGCAGGCGCAGCGGATTGAGCCGGTGCAGCGCCTTCATGCTGCCATGCGGGTTCCACCAGTCCGCAGCCATGGCATCGAAGCGTCCGACTTCGCCCGGATCGACCGAGGAGCCTTGCGGACCGGCCGCCCGGCCCGGCTGCGCTGTCGTCATCTGCCCGTCCTTTCGATGCTCGTACCGGGAGGATGTATATCTCCTGTCCCGTTGCCGCAATTTTCTTCTCGTCGCACGCCTCTGCGCCGTCGATTTTCGAGGTTCGCCCGCGAGTGGTCAAAATTTAGGCTATGGTCGGGCCTGTCGACGGACCGCGAACGGTCCACGGTGCGGCACGACGGCGTGGCGCGGTGACGATCGGAGGACAGCATGGCATGGCGTGACGACGAAGCACGGGCGGCCATGATCCGGAAGGCGGCCGGAAGCATGCAGCCGGGCGGCGCGCCGGCGGCCTTCGCCGAGCTCCTCTTCGGGCACACGGCACTGGAGGACCTCGCCGGCCATGACGCCGCCTCGCTGGCCCTGCTGGCCGAGCAGGCCTGGGACCATGTGCAGCGCCACCGGCCGGGCAGTGCCGACATCCGCGTCGTCAACCCCGCCATGCCGGACGGGCGCGAGATCTCCGTGGTCGAGATCCTCAACGACAACATGCCCTTCCTGTTCGATTCCACGCTGGCGGAGCTGTCCGAGCGGGGCATCGAGGTCAAGCTCGTCGCCCACCCCGTCCTCGCGGTCGAACGCGACGGCGAGGGCCGGCTGCTGCGCTTCCTCGGCGAGGCCCTGCCCGAGGGCAGCGCGGGCGAGCGCGAGAGCCTGATCCATCTGCATATCGCGCGGATCGACGCCGAGGCCGACCGCGAGAGGCTGATCGCCGGCCTGAGGGAAACGCTCGCCGACGTCCGTGCCTGCGTCGCCGACTGGCGCGCCATGCGCGACCGCGTCGAGCAGGCGATCGAGACGTTCCGCTCCAGCCCGCCGCCGCTGCCGATCGACGAGATCGCCGAGGCCAACCAGCTCCTGCAATGGCTGTGCGCCGACAATTTCACGTTTCTCGGCATGCGCGAATATCATTTTTCCGCCGATGCCGACGCGGCCGGGCCGGTCGAGGCCGTCGAGGGCTCCGGCCTCGGCATCCTGCGCGATCCCGGCGTGAAGATCCTGCGCCGCGGCGCCGAACTGGTGGTGATGACGCCGGAAATCCGCGAATTCATGCGCGAGCCGACCATCCTCATCGTCACCAAGGCCAATGTGAAGAGCCGCGTGCACCGGCGCGTCTTCATGGACTATGTCGGCGTGAAGCTCTACGCCGCCGACGGACGCCTGCGCGGCGAGCTGCGCATCGTCGGGCTCTTCACTTCGACGGCCTATACGCGCTCGGTCCGCCAGATCCCCTATGTCCGCCACAAGATCGCGCAGGTGCTGAAGCGGGCCGGCCTCGACCCCGAGGGCCATTCGGGCAAGGCGATCCTCCACATCCTCGAGGAATATCCGCGCGACGAGCTGGTCCAGGTCGATGCCGGCACGCTCTACGACTTCGCCATGGAAATCCTCATGCTCTATGAGCGGCCCCGCGTCAGGGCGCTGGTGCGCCCCGACCGGTTCGACCGCTTCGTCTCCGTCCTCGTCTTTCTTCCGCGCGAGAAATATGACAGCACCGTCCGCGCCCGCATCGGCGCCTATCTGGCGCAGGCCTATAAGGGACAGCTGACGAGTTCCCATGCGGCCTTCCCGGAAGGGCCGCTCACCCGCGTGCACTACATCATCGGGCGCTATGAGGGGGAGACCCCGGTCGTCGAGCGGGCGGCCCTGGAAGCGGCGATCGGCGCCATCGCCGCCAGCTGGGGAGACCGGCTCAAGGCGGCGCTCGCCGGCACCACCGACGGCATGCGCGCCCGCCTGCTCGGCAACCGCTATGCCGCCGCCTTCAGCGGCGCCTATGCGGAAGCCTTCGGCATCGCCCAGGCGATCGCCGATATCGCCGTCGTCGAGAAGCTGACGCCGGCCCGGCCGGTGGCGATTTCGGTCTACAGGCTCGACGGCGACGAGGACAAGACCCGCCTCGGCCTCAGGGTCTTCTCCCGCAACGCGCCGCTGTCCCTGTCCTACCGCGTTCCGGTGATCGAGAATCACGGCCTTCGCGTCGTCAACGAACGGACCTACCATATCGTGCCCGACGCCGTTCCCGCGCCCGCGCCGGTCTGGCTGCACGACATGACGATCGAGACGGCCGACGGCCTGGCCGTCGCGATCAGCCGCGATTTCAGCCACCGCTTCGAGGCCTCGATCATGGCCGTGGTCGGCGACCGCGCCGAGTCCGACGGCTACAACGCCCTCATCCTGCGCACGGCGCTGGGCTGGCGCGAGATCGCGACCATCCGGGCCTATTCGCGCTATCTGCGCCAGATCCGGGCGCCGTTCAGCCAGGACTATATGTGGGAGACCCTGCGCCGGAACGCGGCGATCACCGCCAGCCTGGTGGCGCTGTTCAAGGCGCGCCTCGACCCGCGTCCCGCCGTCAGCGAGGCCGAACGGGCCGCCGGCGAGGCTGCGCTCGTCGCCGGCATCGAGGAGCAGCTCGAGGCCGTCTCCTCCCTCGACGAGGACAGGATCCTGCGCTGCTTCGCCAATCTGGTGCAGGCCACCGTCAGGACCAATCTGTGGCAGGTCGGCGAGGACGGCCATCCGCGCGCCGTGATCTCCTTCAAGTTCGAGGCGCAGCGGATCGAGGACCTGCCCCAGCCGCGGCCCCTCTACGAGATCTTCGTCTATTCGCCGCGCGTCGAGGGCATCCATCTGCGCTTCGGCAAGGTCGCGCGCGGGGGCCTGCGCTGGTCGGACCGCCCGCAGGATTTCCGCACCGAGATCCTCGGCCTCGTCAAGGCGCAGCAGGTCAAGAATGCGGTGATCGTGCCGGTCGGCGCCAAGGGCGGCTTCGTGCCCAAGCGCCTGCCGCCGCCGGCGAACCGCGACGCCTGGCTGGCGGAAGGCACCGAGGCCTACCGCATCTTCGTGCGCGCCTTGCTCGAACTCACCGACAACATCGAGGGCGACGCCGTCGTCCCGCCCGACAGCACGCTCCGGCACGACGGCGACGATCCCTATCTCGTCGTCGCCGCCGACAAGGGCACCGCGACCTTCTCCGACACCGCCAATGCGCTGGCGGCGCAAAAGCGCTTCTGGCTGGACGACGCCTTCGCCTCCGGCGGCAGCCAGGGCTACGACCACAAGAAGATGGGCATCACGGCGCGCGGCGCCTGGGAGGCGGTCAAGCGCCATTTCCGCGAACTCGACATCGACATCCAGGCGACGCCGTTCAGCGTCGCCGGCGTCGGCGACATGTCGGGCGACGTGTTCGGCAACGGCATGCTGCTGTCGCGCGCCATCCGGCTCGTCGCCGCCTTCGACCACCGCGACATCTTCATCGATCCCGCGCCCGATCCGGCCGCCAGCCACGCCGAGCGCGCCCGCCTGTTCGCCCTGCCGCGATCGAGCTGGCAGGACTATGACCGCTCGCTCCTCTCCAGGGGCGGCGGCATCTTCCCGCGCACCCTGAAGGCGATTCCCCTTTCCGCCGAGATGCGGGCGCTGCTGGGCCTCGACAAGGCCGAGGCGACGCCCGTCGAGGTGATGTCGGCGATCCTGAGGGCCCGCGTCGACCTCCTGTGGTTCGGCGGCATCGGTACCTATATCCGCGCCTCCGGCGAGAGCGACGACCAGGCCGGAGACCGCGCCAACGATCCGATCCGCATCACCGGCGCCGAGGTGCGGGCGCGCGTCCTCGGCGAAGGCGCCAATCTCGGCGTCACCCAGCGCGGGCGCACCGAAGCCGCGCAGAAGGGCGTCCGCCTCAACACCGACGCCATCGACAATTCGGCCGGCGTCAACACCTCGGACGTCGAGGTCAACCTCAAGATCGCCCTGGCGCGCCCGCTGCGCGACGGGCGCCTCGCCATGGCCGACCGCAACGCCCTCCTCGCCGAGATGACCGACGACGTCGGCAGGCTGGTGCTGCGCAACAATTATCTGCAGACGCTGTCGATCTCGCTGGCCGAACGCCGGGGCGTCGCCGAAACCGGGTTCCTGACCCGCCTGATGCAGGTGCTCGAACAGCGCGGCCTGCTCGACCGCGGCGTCGAATTCCTGCCCGACGACGCGGCGATCGCCGAGCGCACGCGGCGCGGCCAGGCGCTGACGCGCCCGGAACTCGCCGTCCTGCTCGCCTATGCCAAGCTCACGCTCTACAGCGCCATCCTCGCCACCGGCGTGCCGGACGATCCCTATCTCGGGCGGGAAGCGGTCGGCTATTTCCCCCACGGGATCCGGGAGCGCTTTCCCGATGCCATCGCGTTCCATCGCCTGCGCCGCGAGATCATCGCCACGACGCTCGCCAACGGCATCATCAACCGCGGCGGCCCGGCCAGCGTCATCCGCCTGATCGACGAGACCGACGCCGATGTCCCCGCCGTCGCCATGGCCTTCGCGGCCGTCGATGAATCCTACGGCATGAGCCGGCTGAACGACGCCATCGATGCGCTCGACGGCGCGATCGGCGGGCAGCTGCAGCTCGCCCTCTACGCCGCGGTGCAGGATCTGCTGCTGTCCCGCGTGGTCTGGTATGTGCGCAACGTCGACTTCAGCGTCGGCCTGGAGGCGGTGATCTCGCGGTTCCGCACCGGCATCGACGAGATCGCCGGCAGCCTCGACACGGCGCTGTCGCCGGACATGCAGGCGGCGCGGACGCGCCGCCGCCAGGAGCTGGTCGAGGGAGGCGTCCCGGCCGCGCTCGCCGCACGCCTCGCCGACCTCGACGCCCTCGGTTCGGCACCGGACATCGTGCTGGTCGCCGGACACAACAGCCGGACGATCGCCGACACCGCGGCGACCTTCTTCGCCGCCGAGGCCGATTTCCGGCTCGACCGCATCGTCGGCGCCGCGCGCACCGTTCCGGCGAACGACTATTATGAGCGGCTCGCCATCGACCGCGCCATCGACCAGATCGCCGCGGCGGAGCGGCGCCTGGCCGCCGACATGCTGGCGACGGGCCGCGCCGGGCCGGAAGCGGCGCAGGCCTGGCTCGCCGCTCATCCCGAGGCGGCGCGCATCCGCCGCACCGTCGACGAAATCGCCGCCAGCGGCCTGACGCTGGCCAAGCTGACGGTGGCGGCCAACCTGCTCGGCGATCTCGTCAAGGGATAGGACGCCATTGGCGGGCGGGGTCCCCGGCCCGCCTGTTCGCCGCCGATCGGCTCTCCCGCCTATCGCGCCAGGTGGTGCAGCACGATGCCGCTCGTCGTCGCCACGTTGAGCGAATCGAAGCCGCCTTTCATCGCGATGCGGACGGTCCTCAGCCGGTCCAGGATCGCCCTGGGCAGTCCCGGCCCTTCCGCACCGAACAGCACGGCCTGCCGCCCCCTCGGGGCGACGTCGCCCAGCGGCTCGCGCCCGGAGGGCGATGTCGCCAGCACCTCGAAGCCCTCGGCGAGCAGCAGGTCGCACAGCGCGGCGATGTCGCCTTCCTGGACGAAGGGCGTGACCAAGGCGGCGCCGGCCGACACCCGGATCGCCTTGCGGTAGAGCGGATCGCAGGAGGCGGCGTCGACCAGCACGCCGTCGGCGCCGAAGGCGGCGGCGTTGCGGAAGATGCCGCCGATATTGTCGTGGTTGGCGATCGCCGAGAGGACGACGACCAGGGCATCGGCCGGCATCGAAGCGAGGAAGCCGGCGGCCGACACCGGCGCACCGCGCCGCCCGATCGCCAGGATGCCGCGATGCATGGGGAAGCCGGCGATGCGGTCGAGCACGGCCCGGGCGGCGATATGGACCGGCACGGCGGCCGGCACCGAGGCGAGGAGATCGGCCAGCGGCTCGACGCGGTTCTCGGCGATCAGGATCGACTCGATCGCAAAGCGCCCGAGCGAGAGCGCGGTGCGCAGCACGACCTCGCCTTCGATCACGAAGCGGCCGCCGCGCCCCTTCAGGTCGCGCTCGCGGATGTCGAGATAGGGCTCGACGCGCTGGTCGGCAGGGTCCTCGATCACGAGGAGGCGCGAGAGGTCCGCGCTGGGTTCCAGGCTCATTGGTTCGGTCCCGAGCCTAACCGGCAATTTCGATGAAGCCCTGCAGCGTGTTGGCGACATTGACGCCGATCGCCTCCACCGCATAACCGCCTTCCATCACGAACAGCGTCGGCAAAGCGAGCCTGGCGATGCGGGCGCCGATGGCCAGATAGTTCCGGCTGTCGAGGCGGAAGCGGGAAATCGGATCGCCCTTGTAGGTGTCGACCCCGAGCGAGACCACCAGCGCCTCCGGCCGCCAGGCCTCGATCCTGCGGCAGGCATCGTCGAGCGCGGAGGACCAGGTCTCGAAGCCGGTGCCCCAGGGCAGCGGGAAATTGGCGTTGCAGCCCTCGCCGGCCCCCGTTCCTGTTTCGTCCTCATAGCCGAGGAAATAGGGATATTCGTGGGACGGGTGGCTGTGGATGTTGCACACCACGACATCGGCGCGGGCATAGAAGATCGATTGCGTGCCGTTGCCGTGATGATAGTCGATGTCGAGGATGGCGACCCTCCCGGCCCCCTGGTCGCGCAGGGCCTGCGCCGCCACACTCGCATTGTTGATGTAGCAATAGCCGCCCATGGTGCCGGCATGGGCGTGATGGCCGGGCGGCCGGCACAGTGCGAAGGCGCTCTTCTCGCCCTCGCCGAGGAGGTCGACGCCGGTCAGCGCCACGTCGGCGGAGGAGCGGATGGCGTCCCAGCTTCCCGCCACCAGGCAGCAGCCGGCATCGAAGGAGAAATGGCCGAGCTTGCCGTCGATCGTCTGCGGCTCCTTGCGGCGCATGCCCGGCGCCCGCCAGAAGCTCGGAAGGGCCGGATTGGAGCGGCCTTCGGCGAGCCACAGGTCCCAGGCGCTGCTCAGGAAGCCGACATAGTCGGCGTCGTGGACGCGCAGCACCGGAAACAGGCCATGGTCGCGCGGCGGAATGATCGCCCCGAAATCGCGGGCTTCGACGGCGGAGCGGATCATCTCGGCGCGGGAAGGCTTCTCGAAAGCCGGGACGATCTGCCCGTCATAGAGCTCGACATGGCCGGAATGGCCGTGATGGCGCGGCGAAAAGATGGTTTTCATGGACGGGTCTGAAAAACGGCGGGGATGGTAGGCGTAACCCCCGAAACTATCCTAAATAAGGCGCATGACAACGCCTCTCCTCTTCGACGCCGGCGCGCTGGCGCTGCATCGCCGCCGCGCCGCCTGCGCACCCGCCGACTTCCTGCTGCGCCACGTCGCCGCCGACATGGCGGACCGCCTCGCGGCCGTGCTCCGCCCCTTCGGGGAGGCGGCCGAGATCGGCGCGCTTTCGCCGGTCCTCGCCGACGCGATCGCGCCCGGCTTCCCCGGCACCTACCGGCCGCTCGGCGACCTCGCGGACGAAGTGCTGCCGCTCGCGCCCGGCAGCATCGACCTCGCGCTCTCGGCGCTGTCGCTGCAATTCGTCAACGACCTGCCGGGCATGCTGAGCCAGATCCGCCGCGCCCTGAAGCCCGACGGCCTGCTGCTCGCGGCCCTGGCCGGCGGCGCGACCCTGACGGAACTGCGGGAGGCGTTCGGGCAGGCCGAGCTCGACGTCGAGGGCGGCGTCTCTCCGCGCGTCGCCCCCTTCGCCGACGTGCGCGACATGGGGGGCCTGCTGCAGCGGGCGGGCTTCGCCCTGCCGGTGGCCGACAGCGACGTCCTGACGGTGCGCTACGACGACGCCTTCGCGCTGATGGCCGACCTCAGGGCGATGGGGGCCACCAACGCCATGGCGCAGCGGCGCAAGACCTTCACCCGCCGCGCCACCCTGCTGCGCATGGCCGAGATCTATCGCGAGCGCTTCTCCGATCCCGACGGGCGCATCCGCGCCACCTTCGAGATCGTGTGGATTTCGGGCTGGGCGCCGCATGACAGCCAGCAGAAGCCGCTGAAGCCCGGCTCGGCCAAGGCAAGGCTGGCCGATGCGCTGGGGACGAAGGAGCGTCCAGTATTGGGTAACAACCACAGCGAGGAGTAGAAGCTGAAGGCGGAACTCGGCGCCACTTGCGCTCAACCGCAGGTTGCAATTTTCGATATTAAAATGAAGGACATAGCTCACGTCTATCTTGATATATCGGTATACTCTAACTACCCTCATCTTCATGCGGCGATCTGAGCATCGCCTTAGACTTCGACGTGTAGAATAATCCTCTTACGACGATGCCGACTAAACCTATTGCCGAGACCGCGGTGCTCCCGGATAGGATCGACAGCACTTGGTCTCCTAGCTTAAATCCACTGTCAATTTCTCCACTTTTGACAAGAAGACTTAACACGGCAACACAATAGACGCACAAAAACCAAAAAACCTTGTTAGCGTATGGCGTCAACAACTCAGTCCTCACGTCATCAAAGGTTTTTCTTCCCTTTATTTTTTCTAATTCTGATTTAAGCGAGGCATTTTCTTCGGACAATTCACCAATAAAACGCAAATAGAAGCCACTTTGTGCCGGATCAAAATCTTGATCCCCCGGTTCCACCGGAGCGACATCTATGATTCTTGGATCAAATTTCCTGGGCTTGTCCTGCGACACTTTTTTCCGCTATTTTTAAATAGTGTTCTTCTATATCGCTATCTCGAAGCTCACTATTTTTGCCACGACTATAAGCCTTGAACCATGGCGTTCCCGGTTGATGCGTCAGTTCTGACAACTTTATCCCATCCAGCGTCCCGTACCTGCGCCAGACATGAGAAATTACATCTCGCTCCTGCTGTGTCAAATCCGCCTTATAGGCAGGAGCATCTTTATCGGACCCATGAGCAAAAAAACGAAATACATCGATATCTGCAGGAGTAATAAGCCTACCGATCGGATCTTTGCCGAAATATTTCGTATGCTCATAGAGATTTGGATAAACAGGACCGAAAGTCCACGCCTGAGCTGTATCAGAAATCAGCTTTTCGCCATTAATAACCGTATTCCAACCATTCGCGATGTAAGCCAGCTTCTGAAGCTGCATCTGCGTCAGCCGGGATGCAGCGCCGGGAATGGATAAAAAAGCATTTGCTATCTCAACAGCTCGATGACCTATCATGGCGCATAAAAAGGGAAGCGAGCATCGTCAAAATCTCTCAACCGTTTGACGAGCATATCCCATTCCCCCACTTAAATCGAAAACACTGCACATAGAATGGCGATTCGGCCACCAAAAGTCCAGAAATAACTTGACTTTTTTGTTAGACATGACCGTCGCGAATCGATCGACATCTCTCTCCCGATGCTGCTTTCTGCTCACATGCAGAAGCCGTGTACCGATGCTGACCTTCAATGGGATGGATGCGCCGGACACAGCGTTCATTCGGCCAACCTCAGCGAGTAGGACTCCCCTCTCCTCTCGTCACCGCGCCGGCAGGAGGTCAATCAGTGCCGGGATCAGCGGCTCGTCGGCGGGCGGCATCGGATAGTCCCGCAGCTTGGTGGGCGCCACCCATTTGAGCGCCTGCCCTTCGCAGCCGCGGGGCGTGCCCTTCCAGCGCCGGCATACCCACAGCGGCATCAGCAGCACGAAATCCGCATAGGCGTGGCTGGCGAAGGTGAGGGGCGCCAGGCAGGCCTCCTCCACCTCGATGCCGAGTTCCTCGCGCAATTCGCGGATCAGTGATTCCTCGGGGCGCTCGCCGGCCTCGATCTTGCCGCCCGGAAACTCCCAGAGGCCGGCCATCGCCTTGCCTTCCGGGCGCTGGGAGATCAGCACGCGCGAATCGGCGTCGACGAGCGCGCAGGCTGCGACCAGGAGCAGGCGCGTCACGACCGGTAATCGCCGTTGATGGCGATATATTCCTTGGTCAGGTCGCAGCTGTAGACCCGGTCGGATGCCTCGCCGAGGCCGATGTCGACGGCGATGGTGATCTCCTGCCCGCGCATATAGGCCGACACCTTCTCCTCGTCGTAGGAAGGGTCGCGCTCGCCGTCGGCCGCCACGCGGATGCCGCCGAAATAGATGGCGAGCCGGTCGCGATCGGCTTCCTCGCCGGCCTTGCCGACCGCCATCACCACGCGGCCCCAATTGGCATCCTCGCCGGCGACCGCCGTCTTGACCAGCGGGGAATTGGCGATCGACAAGGCGATGCGCCGCGCCGCCTGCTTGCTGGTGGCGCCGCGCACCTCGACCGTGATGAACTTGCGGGCGCCCTCGCCGTCGCGGGCGACCTGCTGGGCGAGGTCGAGCAGCACGCCGTCGAGCGCCGCGGCGAAGGCCTGCAGCCGCGGATCCGCCGCGTCGGTCGCCGGGGCGCCGCCGGCCTTGCCGGTGGCGAACAGCAGCAGCGTGTCGGAGGTCGAGGTGTCGGAATCGACCGTCACCGCATTGAAGCTGTCGATGACGCCCTTCGACAGCAGGCCCTGCAGCACCGGCGCCGCGATCGGCGCGTCGGTGAAGATGAAGGAGAGCATGGTCGCCATGTCCGGCGCGATCATGCCGGCGCCCTTGGCGATGCCGTTGATCGTCACCGGCACGCCGCCGAAATCGACGCGGGCGGTGGCGCCCTTGGGGAAGGTGTCGGTGGTCATGATGGCGCGGCCCGCCGCCTCGAAGGCGCCCGGCGTCGCACGGCCGGCGGTCTCGACCAGCACGCCCTGGAATTTGGTGGCGTCGAGCGGTTCGCCGATCACACCGGTCGAGGCGAGATAGACCTGGCTCGGCCGGCATCCGGCGGCCTCGGCCGCCAGCTGCGCGGTGAGCGCCACGGCCTCGCTGCCCTTTCGGCCGGTGAAGGCGTTGGCATTGCCCGAATTGACGACCAGCGCCCGCGCCGTGCCGTCCTTCAGCGCCTCGCGGCACCAGTCGACCGGGGCGGAGGGACATTTGGAGCGGGTGAAGACACCGGCGGCCTGCGTGCCCTCGTCCATCAGGACGAACAGCACGTCGGTGCGGCCGCGATAGCGGATGCCGGCCTCCGCGGTCGCGAGCCGGATGCCGGGAACCGGCGGCAGGTCGGGAAAACGCGCGGGGGCGAGCGGAGACAGGGGCGCAGCCTTGGCCATGGTCGTTTCACTCGAGGAAGGGATGCTACGACGAAGGCAGCCCTGCGCGGTGGGACCGCGCCGGGCCGCCCGGTTGCCCGGGCTGCGGGCGATGTGCCGCGGCCCGGGAGAGGCTCGCTATTGTGCCGGGGCAGGTGCCGGCGCCGGCGCGGGCGCCGCGTCGGGCTGGGAGCCGTCGGGCGGCGGCAGCGGCACGCCCGAATCCATGGCGGGGCCGGTGGAGGCGGGGGTCGGCTGGTCGATCTTGGCGCCGGCGCGCAGCTTGGTGAGCAGGTCCTGCTGGGCCTGCTGCGCCAGGTAGCTGGCGATCTGCGGCTTGACCTGGTCGAGCGTCGGCGGCGCCTTCTCGCGGCGATCCTCCAGCTTGATGACATGCCAGCCGAACTGCGACTTCACCGGCTCCGAAATCTCGCCCGGCTTGAGCGCGAAGGCGGCATCGGCGAACTCCTTCACCATGCGGTCGCGGGTGAACCAGCCGAGATCGCCGCCGTCGGTCGCGCCGGGATCCTTCGACATCTCCTTGGCCACCTTGGCGAAGTCCTCTCCCGCCTTCACGCGGGCATAGGCCTTCTTGGCGTCGGCCTCGTTGTCGAGGAGGATGTGGCGGGCGTGCACCTCTTCCTGGGGCGGCACCTTCTTGACCGCTTCGTCATAGGTCTTCTTGACCGCCTCGTCGGTGACCGCATCCTTGGCCGCCTTGCTCATCAGCGCTTCCATCAGGATGCGCTGGCGGTAATAGGCGAGCTTCTTCTCGATCTCGGCGGGATCGCCGACCTTCTCCTTCTCGGCCTCGGCGGCGGCCAGGCGCAGGTTGATCGCGAAATTCGTGATGTAGTCCTGCTTCTGGGCCTCGGTGGCCTGCGGCGGCAAGGTGGCGGCAAGGTCTTCACCGACGATCGTCAGGTCCTCCTGGGTGATCGGCTGGCCGTTGACCGTCGCGACGGGCTTGGCATCCGCTGGCTTGGCCGCATCCGCGGCATGGAGCGGCGCTGCAGCGAGGGCGAACAGGGCGACACCGGCGAGCAGTGACGCGGCAGGACGCACGCGGCGAAGTGAGATCATGAAACTCGTTTCCCTGACAGATGATGCGGGTGAAATCCGGTGCGAACGGGCGTCCGGCCGGACGCCTGTTCCGGCAGCAAGCCCGCATGTGTTCCTGATCCCGGGACGAGCGCCTCAGCAGCGCTGATAGGCCAGGAAAAATGCAAAATCAATGTCGCCCTTTTCGCGCGTGAGCAAACCGCTTCGGACAGCCTGTCTACGCGCGCCGATCGTCAAAACTGTGACAGGTCCGTTTCGCGCCCGGTGCGGCGCAAGCATGCCGGAAGCCGGCTTTTTCGTCGCCTGCGGGCGGGAACCGCGATCGGATCGCCGCTGTTCGATTGACACCCCGTAGCCCAATACTTAAGTGAGTTCGGATGGCGAGCCGTCGAACCGCGGCGCCACCCCTGGGGACTGCCGGTTCGAGCATTTCAGGAGCGGTTCGCTCTCCTTCATCGCTGGTTGCCTCCCTGGAGGGGGTATCAGGAGGATGCATCGTCATCCTCGTGCCACATCGCACTGCGATCGGGAGCGGGCTGTATCACAAGGCGCCGTTTCAGGTGCAAAAATTTGAAGGCCTTCTATGTTCGGCTCGCTCGCCAAGAAACTGTTCGGTTCCGCCAATGACCGTCGGCTGAAAGCCTATCATCCCAAGGTTGCCGCCATTGCCGCGCTCGAGCCGGAGGTGGCGGCCCTCTCGGACGAGGCGCTGCGCGCGCGCACGGCCCAGTTCAAGGCCGAGCTCGCCGCCGGCAAGACCATCAACGACCTGCTGGTGCCGGCTTTCGCCACCGTGCGCGAGGCGGCCAAGCGCGTGCTGGGACAGCGCCATTTCGATACCCAGCTGATCGGCGGCATGGTGCTCCATGAGGGCGCCATCGCCGAGATGAAAACGGGCGAAGGCAAGACGCTGGTGGCGACCGCCCCGGTCTATCTCAACGCCCTCGCCGGCAAGGGCGTGCATGTGGTGACGGTGAACGACTATCTCGCCAGCCGCGACGCCGAATGGATGGGCCGGGTCTACAGGTTCCTCGGCCTCACCACCGGCACCATCGTGCACGGCCTCGACGACGAGGAGCGCCGCGCCGCCTATGCCTGCGACATCACCTACGGCACCAACAACGAATACGGCTTCGACTATCTGCGCGACAACATGAAATACGACATGGGGTCGATGGTGCAGCGCGGCCACGCCTTCGCCATCGTCGACGAGGTCGATTCCATCCTGGTCGACGAAGCGCGCACCCCGCTCATCATTTCGGGCCCGCTGGAAGATCGTCCCGAGCTCTACATGACGATCGACGCCCTGATGCCGAACCTGGAGGCGGACGATTTCGAGCTCGACGAAAAGCAGCGCACCGTCAACCTGACGGAGAAGGGCAATGAGCGCATCGAGCAGATGCTCGGCACGGCGGGCCTGCTGCGCGAAGGCTCGATGTATGACGCGGGCAACGTCACCATCGTCCACCACGTCAACCAGGCGCTGCGCGCCCACAAGCTGTTCTCGCGCGACAAGGACTACATCGTCCGCAACGACGAAGTGGTGATCATCGACGAGTTCACCGGCCGCATGATGCCGGGGCGGCGCTATTCGGAAGGGCTGCACCAGGCGCTCGAGGCCAAGGAGCGCGTCCAGATCCAGCCCGAGAACCAGACGCTCGCCTCCATCACCTTCCAGAACTACTTCCGCCTCTACGAGAAGCTCGCCGGCATGACCGGCACGGCGGCCACCGAGGCCGACGAGTTCATGGACATCTACAACCTCGAAGTCATCGAGATCCCGACCAACCGGCCGGTGCAGCGCATCGACGACGACGACGAGGTCTATCGTTCCGTCGACGAGAAGTACAAGGCGATCGTCCGCCTGATCGAGGAATGCCGCAAGCGCGGCCAGCCGCTCCTCGTCGGCACGACCTCGATCGAGAAATCCGAGATCCTGGCGCAATATCTGGTGCGGCAGGGCTACAAGCAGCGCGATTTCTCCGACCCCAACGCCTTCGCCTCGCTCTATGACGGCGACCAGGGCACGCCCGACGAGAAGGTGTTCGCCGTCCTCAACGCGCGCTACCACGAGCAGGAAGCCTTCATCGTCAGCCAGGCCGGCGTGCCCGGCGCGATCACCATCGCCACCAACATGGCGGGCCGCGGCACCGACATCCAGCTCGGCGGCAATGCCGACATGCGCATCAAGGTCGAGCTTGGCGACATGCCGGCCGGCCCGGAGCGCGAGGCGGCCGAGGCCGGGATCAAGGCGCAGGTCGCCAAGCTGAAGGAGAAGGCGCTGGCCGCGGGCGGGCTCTACATCATCGGCACCGAACGCCATGAGAGCCGTCGCATCGACAACCAGTTGCGCGGCCGCTCCGGCCGCCAGGGCGACCCGGGCCATTCGCGCTTCTTCCTGTCGCTGCAGGACGACCTCATGCGCATCTTCGGCTCCGACCGCATGGACGGCATGCTGCAGAAGCTCGGCCTCAAGGAGGACGAGGCCATCGTCCATCCCTGGATCAACCGGGCGCTCGAAAAGGCACAGCAGAAGGTCGAGGCGCGCAATTTCGACATCCGCAAGAACATCCTCAAATATGACAATGTGCTCAACGACCAGCGCAAGGAGATCTTCGAGCACCGCCGCGAACTGATGGCGCAGGAATCGGTCGCCGATTCGATCGCCGATTTCCGCCACCTCGTCATCGACGAGCTCGTCCGGGCCCATGTTCCGGAGAATGCCTATCCCGAGCAGTGGGATACCGCCGGGCTGCATGCGGCGATCAACGACATCCTCAATCTGGACCTGCCGGTCGAGGACTGGGCCAAGGAAGAGGGCATCGCCGACGAGGAACTGACGACACGCATCATCGAGGCCGCCGACGGCAATGCCGAGGCGCGTGCCGCCTCCTTCGGCGAGGAGGTGACGCGCCAGATCGAGAAGGCGGTCCTGCTCCAGACCCTGGACAATCTCTGGCGCGAGCACATCGTCACGCTCGACCACCTGCGCCAGGTGATCGGACTGCGCAGCATGGCCCAGCGCGACCCGCTGATCGAATATAAGAGCGAAGGCTACCAGCTGTTCGGCGAGTTGATGCGGCGCTGGCGCGAGGACGTCACCCGCACGATGTTCCGCCTGCAGGTCATGCAGCAGCCGCCCGAGCAGCCGCCGCTCCCCTTCATGACCGCGCATCATTTCGATCCGACCACCGGCGAGGACGAGTTCGCCGCGGCCGGCAGTGGCTTCGGCCAGGAGGCCCCGGCGCTCGCCATCAGCGATGCCGCGGCGATGCCGGTGGTGGCACCGGAGGACCGCGACCCGAACGATCCGGCAACCTGGGGACGGGTCGGGCGCAACGAACCCTGCCCCTGCGGCTCGGGCAAGAAATACAAGCATTGCCACGGCCAGATCGCCTGAGCGCCAACCGGTCTGGCGGGCGCTCGCCCTCGGGAAAATCGATCTGACGGCATTCCCGTCGCGCCCGTCGCCCCGTCCCGGGCGTCATCTCGGCCCCGGCATGCGGCCCCTTCCGGGGATCGCCAGGGGCGGCGGAGCCCCGTCCCGGCACGATCCGGGATCGGCGATCCACATTCCACGCCGCATCGCGTCCGGGAGGACGTGCGGCCTCCGGATGCGATTGCCCGGCACCGGTTCACGACAGCAGTGAATTTCGCGTTTTTTCGAGGTCCTGCGTTCGCTTTCGCAGCGAAGCCGCGGCATCCCGTCCGGCTCGCGAAAACCAGCGAAAAAAGGCCTGCCGACCGCGTCGCCTGGCCTCGCGACGGCGTCTCCGCGCAAACGCGCCGCCTCTCGCTTCCTGTTTGGAAATCTAACCGGTGGAACCGGTTTCCAGCTGGTGGCGCAGCTGGGAGAAGAAGCGGGATTCAACGAAAGTGAAGTCCGGCTCGCTCCTCACGCGGGAGCCGGCGTCTTCCCGCATGCGCCCGAGCATCAGCAGGGCGTCCTCGCATTTCTGGCTCCGGGCGTGCAGATTCACCGCCTCCTGCGCCGCCACGGCATCGCTGTCGGCCAGGACGGCCTCGAAGATGATGTCCGGCCAGGTGCGCTCCTCGAAATGGATGCGCTGGGCGGCGCGCAGCAGCGCCCGGCATGCACCGGGGGAGAGGACCGAGTTGGCCCCGATCGCCTCCACGGTCGCCTCGACATCGACCATCGCGACGGTGAGGGGGGCATAGCCGCGCTCGCGGGGCGCATAGGCGACGCTCACATCGGCATCGGCGACACGCCGGCCGCTGACATAATCCGAGAAGATCCGTCCCACGCCGATCATGCCGAACGCCGTGCATTCGGCGCCGCGCAGCGCACCGATGCCGGCGGCGCCATAGACGGGAATTCCCTCGGAAATCGCGTGGAGGATTTCCTTGTGCCAGACCGAGGGGGCATGGCCGAAGACCCCGTCGATGAGGCCGATCGCGGGCGCCCCGGCCGCCACCGCGGCCAGCACATCGCCACAACCGGCGGGCGGCAGCATGTCGAAATCGTCCAGGAAGCCCTCATCGATGCCGTAGAGGCTCGGCCCGGCGAACACCGTCATCCTCATGATGTCGGCTCATAGATTGCCGTCGAGGTCGCCGGCACGGCGAGGCCGTCGAGCCGATGTCCATCGGCTCTGGAAAGATCGCTCCTGGTGAGGCTCCTCAGGCCCGGGACCAGCGCCCGGACGACACGCACCGAGGATACCGGGGACGGCAGGTCGAAGAAGAAGATGTCGTGATAGCCATCGGCCTTGAAGGCCGCCACCACCCGCTCCAGACGCCCGGCACTCGAGCTGTCACCGGCCGGATAGCGCTTGGAAAAGACGGCAAGCGGCGTTGCATCGGCCGCGGGAGGTGCAATGATGCCTCCTCCGACCCCATAGGACGGGCGCGTGACCGCTTCGGACGCGCTGGCGTTGCGGGTCGCCCGCATCTGCACCGCCTCGAGCAGGGCGGCGAGCGCTGCCTCGCCGGCGTCGAGACGACAGGCATAGCCCCCCGACAGATATTCCCCACCCGCCTGCAGGCGCAGAAGCGGGCGCGTGATCACCGCGCTGATCACCGGCACCCCGATGCAGCTGGTAATGTCGAAGAAGCGCACTTCCAGCCCGGCGGCGTAGATCGCCTGCACCGCGAGGTCGAGGCCCTGATGCACACCGGGATGATATTGCAGGGGGCGGGCCAGATCGTCGCGGCGCCCGAGCATGGCGGCGGAAACCGCATCGTGCTCGATCACTTCAAGCAGCGCGTTCAGGCCGGCGAATTGGAAATCGGGGCCTGAGGCGAGGCCCATCGAGTCGACGCGGAAAGTATCGTAGTCCCACGGGAACTCGACACGCATGTCGAGGCCGATGAGTTCATACGGACAGAAGACGTCCTCTCCGGTGCCGTGGTTCACGCCGCGGACCCAGGCCCGCTGCTTGCGTCCGTCGAAGGCCGCGAAATTGCAGCGCGCCAGCCGCCGCAGCGGCACCAGCTTTCGTCCGCGTGACGCCATCTCCGCGGGCGTGCCGAATTCCGCCACCAGAGGCCGCGTCTGCTCGGCCACCGCACCTTCGACCGCCGCCATCACCGCGGAGACCCGCGCCTGCATGGGGGTGAGGCCCGCACCATGGCTGACGGAAAGCGACCGGGCATTGGGACGGACGGCGAACCACACGGGAATTCCGATCGTGTCGAGGCTCGTCAGGTCGCCGGCGCGGGTGATGCCGAAGGGTTCGAGGGGCGGGGAGAAGGGCGCGGATTCACCAATCGCATCCTGTGCGAAGAAACCATGCTGCAGCGGCCGGTAGTAAGTCATGGTCTGTCAATCATTCGGCATTGTTCTGGATGGATTCTGGAAGAACGACGCTGCACAGCCCCTTTTTTCCTCGCTCCTCCCTCCGTTTGGTGGCTCCCTGCCGAGCCCTCTGGGAAAGCGACCGACACCAACCGGCCCCATCCGCCCTGCCCAGGGCGACGACGGCTGGACCGGCATCGATCGGTTTTACGCCTGCATGGATGACGCGTTCGGCGTCCACAATTCCGGGGCAATTGCGGACTCTAGTACCATTATCACCTTTGCGTCGGGATATCCGTGGCGGAAGAGCAACAGCGCCGGAAAAATCGTATCGCAGGAACGCGAGATAACGCCGGCGCCCAAAAGGCCCCGCCGGTCCGCGGGACGGAAGAGCCGGTGCTAAGACGGAACCGCGTAGCGCCCCTGCGAGGGGCAAGGAAGGACCATCGCCGTCCCGCCCGCGTCGAGCCAGTTGCCGTGTGGTGTTGCGCCCCGAAGCCATTCAGCATGTCCTTGGTCCCCGAGCGGGAACTGTCCAGCAAAAACAAAAGCATCCCGGCGAGACGAATGGGCGTTCCCATTGCACCTCGCTTCCCAGATACGCGGGTGAAACACGAATCACACTTTGCCAACAACGTCTGCGCTGCAATTTCGCCGCATTCGGCGATAAGTCAAGCGTGCAATATTGCGGAGCACGCCGGCAGCGTGGCGCAACAGCGGATGTCATAATTTTGATACGGGCAATCGCCGGTCCCTGCCGTCGAGATTCAAGTCATCAGTCGGGTTAAATCCGATGCGAAAGAACGGCAATACTGTCGAACGGCCTGGATAAAGTATTTCTATATCGAAAATCGGCACATCGACTTATATCGTCGAACGCCTATACGTCTCTATTCCGTACGTCCGTGGGCGCCGCGAGCGCGGCCAAGGCCGCCACCCGCCGCGGCGCGCCAGCGGCGCGCATGGGACGGGATGGCCGCGATGCGGAGCTGCCGCGGCACGAGGACGCTCGACGCGGCGCTCCGACCGGGGTCCTTCCCGGATCGGCGCCGCGCCGTCTCGCCGAAGGGCATCTCTGCGCTCCGGCGCCTGCGTCAGGGCGTGGTCCCCGCGCGGCCGATGCTCTCATAGCGGAAGCCGTGGCGGGCCATGTCGTCGAGCCGGTAGATGTTCCTGAGGTCGACGATCACCGGCTGCTTCAGCAGCGATTTGACGCGCTCGAGATCGAGGGCACGGAACTCGTCCCACTCGGTCACGATCACCGCGATGTCGGCGCCGTCGAGGCAATCATAGGCGCTGGCACGGTAATCGACATCCGTCAGCACCTTGCGCGCCTCTTCCATGCCCTGCGGGTCGTAGGCCCGCACCCGGGCGCCCTTGTCGAGCAGCGAGAACACGATGGGGATCGACGGGCTTTCGCGCATGTCGTCGGTGTTCGGCTTGAAGGTGAGGCCGAGCATCGCCACCGTCTTGCCGGCGATGTTGCCGTCGAGCGCGGCGATGACCTTGCGCGCCATCGACGTCTTGCGCGCATCGTTGACGCCGACCACCGCTTCGATGATGCGCAGCGGCGTGCCGTGCTCCTGGCCGGTCCGCAGCAGCGCCAGCGTGTCCTTGGGGAAGCACGAGCCGCCATAGCCCGGCCCCGCATGCAGGAATTTCGAGCCGATGCGGTTGTCGAGGCCGATGCCGCGGGCGACTTCCTGGACGTTGGCGCCGGCCTTCTCGCAGAGGTCCGCGATCTCGTTGATGAAGGTGATCTTGGTCGCCAGGAACGCATTGGCGGCGTATTTGATCATCTCGGACGTGCGGCGGTCGGTGAACAGCAGCGGTCCCTGGTTGAGATGCAGCGGCCGATAGACCTCGGCCATCACGGCCCGCGCCCGCTCCTCGCTCGTGCCGACGACGATGCGGTCGGGGCGCTTGAAATCCTCGATCGCCGCGCCTTCGCGCAGGAATTCCGGGTTGGACACCACGCTGATGTCCGCGTCGGGCCTGACCTCGAGGATGAGCCGCTCGACTTCGTCGCCGGTGCCGACCGGCACGGTCGACTTGGTGACCACCACGGTGAAGCCCTCGGCTGCGGCGGCGATCTCGCGCACCGCCCCGTAGACATAGGACAGGTCGGCATGGCCGTCGCCCCGCCGCGAGGGCGTGCCCACGGCGAGGAACACCACATTGGCCTCCCGCACCGCCGGCGCCAGCTCCGTCGTGAAGAACAGGCGCTCCTCCCGCACATTGCGGGAGACGAGCTGGTCGAGGCCGGGCTCGTAGATCGGCAACCGGCCGGCGAGCAGGCCCTCGATCTTCGCCGGGTCCTTGTCGACGCAGGTCACCACATGGCCGAAATCGGCCAGGCAGGCCCCCGTCACCAGGCCGACATAGCCGGTTCCGATCATCGCGATGCGCATGTATTGTTCCTCATTCAGTCGGTGCTGACTAGCGTAAAGGCCCTGAACAGCCAAGGCGGAAAACAGTCATCTTGCGGTCATCTGCCGGGCGAGGCCGAACGGATACGCCGCGGCTCATGCGCCGAGTCTCAAGGTCCAGCCGCGCGCCGAACGGCGCAGGTCCGCCATCTGCAAGGGACCCGCTTCGATCCGCCAGAAGGAGGCGGCGGGCGCGCCGATCGCATGCACGACCGCGGCCCTGACCACCGACGCATGGGTGACGGCGACCGACAGGCCGGCGAAGGCCTCACCGTCGAGCCAGGCGCCGACGCGGCGGACGAGCATGGCGACGGATTCGCCGCCATGGGGCCTCGCATCGGGATCGGTGGTCCAGGCCGCCAGGGCATCGGGCTCGGACGCCGCGACCTCTTCGAAGGCCAGACCCGCCCAGCGCCCGTAGTCGCAGTCCCGCAGATCCTCCAGCGGCGCGGCCGCCAGGCCCATCGCCTCGGCGGTGCGGCGCGCGCGCAGGGCCGGGCTGGCGACGGCGCGGCCCGCCCGTGCGAAGCGGCCGGCGAGCTGGCGAGCCCCGGCCAGCCCGCGCTCGTCGGGCGCCTCGTCGAGCGGAAAGCCCGCTGCCCTCAGGACAGGCGTCGCGGCGTGGCAGATCAGCGTGAGGCTGGGCGTCATGGCCGTGTTCTAGCCGCCCGCGTCCACAACCACAATGTTGACTTTCGCCCCGCCTGCAGCCTTTATGATCGGTGCAATGCCCAGGACGGGAAGCCGGTGCAAATCCGGCACGGTCGCGCCACTGTGACCGGGAACCGAGGTTCCCGGAAGCCAGACCCCGCCAGGGCCCAATCCACGCGAACGGGACGCGCCATCCCGAGGAGCTTTCAGATGTCCACCGCCACCTTCGTTCCGGCCGTCCAGCCGGTCGCCATTCCCGCCATCCCCGTCCGGGAGATCCTGCCCTGGGCGGTCTTCGGCGGCCTGCTGGCCATGTTCGCGATCTATTTCGTCGGCGCCGAACAGGGTGCGACCGCGATCTTCCAGGGCATGTACATCCACGAATTCGTGCATGATGCCCGCCACCTCCTCGGCTTTCCCTGCCACTGAGGCGAAGGACGACGCATCATGGTCAGATCCCTTTTGATCCGGGGGATGCTCGTCGGCATCCTCGCGGGGCTGCTGGCGTTCGGCTTCGCCAGGGTCTTCGGCGAACCGCAGGTCGACCTCGCCATCGCCTTCGAGGAAGGTCACTCGCATGCCGCGCAGGCGGCTCCGGCCGCCGGCGGCATGGCGATGCAGCACGCCGCGGGCGAACAGCCGGAGGAGGAACTCGTCAGCCGCGACGTGCAGGGCAGCTACGGCCTCCTCACCGGCGCGGTCCTCTACGGTGCCGCGCTCGGCGGCCTCTTCGCGCTGGCCTTCGCTTTCGCGCAGGGACGCCTCGGCCCGCTGAGCCCGCGCGCCACCGCGGGGCTGATCGCGCTGGGCGGCTTCACCGCGATCGTGCTCATGCCCCAGCTCAAATATCCGGCGAACCCGCCGGCGGTCGGCGATGCGCAGACCATCGGCCCGCGCACGGCGCTCTACTTCGCGATGATGGCGGTGTCGGTCCTCGCCCTCGTCGCCGCGGCGGGCACCGCCGGCCGGCTCACGCTCCGCTTCGGCCGCTGGAACGCCACGCTGCTGGCGGCGGCGGCCTATGTCGCGGCGGTCAGTCTCGCCATGCTCGTCCTGCCGGCCGTCGACGAGGTGCCGCCGGGCTTCTCGGCGGCCCTGCTGTGGAAATTCCGGCTGGCATCCCTCGGCATGCATGCGGTGCTGTGGGCGACGCTGGGCATCGCCTTCGGCATCGCGGCCGACCGCCTCATGATACCGCCACGGCGCGTTCTTGCCGCCTGAAGCCCGCAAAGGCCGTCGCTTTAATATCACACTCGGCGAATTTCGCGTTCTTCGACGCGCAATTCGATCCATTCGCACTTGCGAAACGGCCCGTGCAGTCGCACCTTAGGAGGCGTAGGGCGGCCATGTGTAGCCCTGCAGCCCTCCGTGGGCGTTTCCTCCCTAAGACTTGGGCCGCCACAGGGCGGCCTCTTTCTTTGTGGGCCGGCCAGCGGCATTCGGCCTCAATTGTTTCCCGATACCCCAGCTCGCGCTTGCTCATTCGGTATCGCCCCCGCATATTGTGCTGATCATGGATCTCGACTCGCCTCTTTTTGATCGTATCCGCGTGCGCCCAAAGGCCGAGGAGGTCCATTCGGCGTCCGTGCGTCTTTGCGAGCATCAGAATTGCCGCAACCCCGGTGAATTCCGTGCCCCGAAGGGCCGCAGCCGCGAAGGCCAGTTCTGGCATTTCTGCCTCGAACATGTCCGCGACTACAACAAGACCTACAATTATTTCGCCGGTCTGCCCGACGACGCCATCAGCGCCTACCAGCGCGATGCCGCGACCGGCCATCGGCCGACCTGGACCATGGGCGTCAACCGCCCGCCGCGCGCACGTGCCGCCGCAGGTCCCGATATCCGGGACGGCTTCGGGCTTTTCGAGGAGGATCTCGGCTTCGGGTCCGCGCGGGCCGCGCCGGAGCCGGAGAAGCGGCGTCTGAAGATCCTCGAGCGCAAGGCGATGGAGACGCTCGATCTGCCGGAAACGGCCGACGGCACGGAGATCAAGGCACGCTACAAGGCCTTGGTGAAACGCTTCCATCCGGACGCCAATGGCGGGGACCGATCCAGCGAAGATAAATTGCGCGAGATCATCCAGGCCTATAATACGCTTCGTAGCGCCGGGTTGTGCTGAACACAGGCAGCACCCGGTCCCGCTGATAGTCGGCTTCGCCGTTGCGGCGAAGCAAGGAAGGCATGATGACTGACGCAATTACACCGGCCGCCAATCTGCCGGATATCATGGTTTCGGCCAAGAAACTGTTCGGTTTCGACACGGATCTGGAGGTTCCCGCCTATTCGAGGACCGATGACCATGTGCCCGACCTCGATCCCGACTACCTCTTCGACAAGGCCACGACGCTGGCGATCCTGGCGGGGTTCGCGCATAACCGGCGCGTGATGGTCACGGGCTATCACGGTACCGGCAAGTCGACCCATATCGAACAGGTCGCCGCCCGCCTCAAATGGCCCTGCGTCCGCATCAACCTCGACAGCCATGTCTCGCGCATCGATCTCGTCGGCAAGGACGCGATCGTGCTCAAGGATGGCAAGCAGATCACGGAATTCCGCGACGGCATGCTGCCCTGGGCGCTGCAGAACAATATCGCCCTCGTGTTCGACGAATATGACGCCGGCCGTCCCGACGTGATGTTCGTGATCCAGCGCGTCCTCGAAGTGTCCGGCAAGCTGACCCTGCTCGACCAGAGGCGCGTCATCCGGCCGCACCCCGCCTTCCGCCTCTTCGCGACGGCGAACACCGTGGGCCTCGGCGACACGTCCGGCCTCTATCACGGCACCCAGCAGATCAACCAGGGTCAGATGGACCGCTGGTCGATCGTGACCACGCTGAACTACCTGCCGCACGACAAGGAAGTCGACATCGTCCTGTCCAAGGCCAAACACTACCAGCGCAGCCCCAACGGCCGCGACATCGTCAACAAGATGGTGCGCGTGGCCGACCTAACGCGCAACGCCTTCATGAACGGCGACCTGTCGACGGTGATGTCGCCGCGCACGGTGCTGACCTGGGCCGAAAACGCCGACATCTTCCACGACATCGGCTTCGCCTTCCGCGTCACCTTCCTCAACAAATGCGACGAGCTGGAGCGAAGCCTTGTGGCCGAGTTCTACCAGCGCGCCTTCGGTGCGGAACTCGCCGAGAGTTCGGTGAACGTAGCGCTGACCTGAACGATGCCGACCAACCGCAAGCCGGGCGAGAAAGCCAAGGAAATCCCCAACGACGCCTTCAAGCGGTCGGTGGCGGGCGCCCTGCGCGCGCTCGCGCGCACGCCCGAGCTCGAAGTGGTCTTCACCGCCGACAAGCCGGTGCTGACGCCCGACAAGGCGCGCCTGTCCGAACCGCCGAGGAAGCTCGACGCCCGCGCGGCCTCGATCGTGCGCGGCCAGGCCGACGCCATGGCGCTGCGGCTCGCCTGCCACGATGCCGCCATCCACCGCCGGCTTTCGCCGCAGAGCGAGCAAGCCCGCCTCGTCTATGACGCGGTGGAGCAGGCCCGCTGCGAGGCGATCGGATCGCGCCGCATGACGGGCGTCGCCAACAACCTGTCCGCCATGCTGGAGGACCGCTATGTCCGCGGCGGCAAATATGAGGACATCCGCACCCGCGAGGAGGCGCCGATCGAGGACGCGCTGGCCCTGCTGGTGCGCGAGCGGCTCACCGGCCTCGCCCCGCCCGCGCCCGCGCGCCGGCTCGTCGACCTCTGGCGGCCCTTCATCGACGAGAAGGCCGGCGGCGACCTCGCCCGGCTGGACGGCGTGATCGAGAACCAGCGCGCCTTCGCCCGCGCCATGAACGACCTGCTGGCCCATATCGGCCTCGCCGAGGCCAGCGACTCCGATTCGGAGGACTCGGACGACCGCGACAACGAGGCCGAGACCGAACAGGAAGGCGAGAACCAGGAGAACCAGGGCGAGGCCCAGGACGATTCGGAGTCGATGAAGCTCGAGGAGACCGAGGCCGACGACGAGGAATCCCGCGAGGGCGAGACGCAGGACGCCGAATCGCCGTCCTCCGACATGCCGGACGACACCGAGACCGGCGACGCCGACGAGGCGGCGCAGCCCTGGCGCCCGCCCGAGCACCGGGCCGAGGAGCGCCGCGGCCCGGACTACAAGGCCTTCACCACCCGCTTCGACGAGATCGTCGACGCCTCGGACCTCTGCGACCCCGAGGAGCTCGACCGCCTGCGCGCCTATCTCGACAAGCAGCTCGCCAGCCTGTCGGGCGTCGTCGCGCGCCTCGCCAACCGGCTGCAGCGCCGGCTGATGGCCCAGCAGAGCCGATCCTGGGATTTCGACCTGGAGGAAGGCGTGCTCGATCCGGCGCGGCTGTCGCGCGTCATCATCGATCCCACCTCGGCGCTCTCCTTCATGCACGAGCGCGACACCGACTTCCGCGATACGGTGGTGACGCTGCTGCTCGACAATTCCGGCTCGATGCGCGGGCGCCCGATCACCGTCGCGGCGACCTGCGCCGACATCCTCGCGCGCACGCTGGAGCGCTGCGGTGTCCGCGTCGAGATTCTCGGCTTCACCACCCGGGCCTGGAAGGGCGGGCAGTCACGCGAGAGCTGGCTGCAGGCGGGCAAGCCGGCATCGCCGGGCCGCCTCAACGACCTGCGCCACATCATCTACAAATCGGCCGACGCGCCCTGGCGGCGCGCCCGCAAGAATCTCGGCCTGATGATGCGCGAAGGCCTCCTCAAGGAGAACATCGACGGCGAGGCGCTCAACTGGGCGCATCAGCGGCTACTCGGCCGCACGGAGAGCCGGCGCATCCTCATGGTGATCTCGGACGGCGCGCCGGTCGACGATTCCACCCTGTCGGTCAACACGGGCAATTATCTGGAGCGGCATCTGCGCTGGGTCATCGAGGATATCGAGACGCGGTCGCCGGTGGAGCTGATTGCCATCGGCATCGGGCATGACGTGACGCGCTATTATCGCCGCGCCGTGACCATCGTGGACGCCGAGGAGCTCGGCGGCGCGATGACCGACAAGCTCGCCGAACTGTTCGAGGAAACCGCTCCGGCCCGCGCCCCAAGAGCGGTCGCATGAGCCGGACGACCAGGGCGGGCCCCGAAGGCCAGCCCGCCGGCCGTCCGAAGGCGCTGTGGCGCCGCGCCCTTCTCGGGCCGATGCCCCTGAGCCATCCGCTGATCGCCGCCTGCATCGCCTATTACGCCCTCGGCTGCGTGCTGAGCATCGCGATCAGCGACGGCTCTCCCCAGGCCGTGCTGACCTATCTGTGGTCGCCTTCGCAGTTCGTCCTGATCGACATGGGCATCGGCGGCAGCGCCTCCTTCGCCCAGGGCGAAGTCTGGACGCTGGTCACCGCGCTCTTCCTGCATGCCAATCTCCTCCATATCGGCGTCAACATGCTCTGCCTCTACATGATCATGCCGATGGTCGAGGCGAGCTTCGGGCGGCTGCGGGCCTTCATCCTCTACATCCTCGCCGGCATGCTGGGCGCCGCCGCCTCCGTCCTGTGGGGCGAGACCTATTCCCTCGGCGCGTCGGGGGCGATCTTCGGCCTGTTCGGGGGCATGCTCGCCTATGGCGCCCTCCGCGGCGACGCGATCGGACGCCGCATCATGATCGACAGCGCCAAATGGGCGGCGCTCAACTTCGCCTTCGGCCTTTTGGCGCCCGTCGCCGTCTCCAACGCCGCGCATTTCGGCGGCTTCATCGGCGGCGCCGCCGTCGCCCTCGCCATGATCTACCCGGTCGGCATCCTGCGCCGGCTCGAGCCGAGACGACTCGGCTTCGCCCTTGCGAGCATCGCCCTCGTCTGTCTCGCCGCCGGCAGCGGCACGGCCGTGTCCTCGACCTTCCAGGCCGTGTTCGACCCGGCGGCTTATTTCGCCCAGCGCAGCGATGAACTGATCGCGCATTACAGCGCCGTGCTGGCGCAGAATCCGGGCAACGGCGAGGCGCGCGCCATGCGCGGCATGGCCTTCGCCCAGAAGGACGACGACGAGGACGCCATCGCCGATTTCAACGCCGCCATCATCGCCGGGATGGACACGCCCGGCCTGCAGAACAACCTGGCCTGGTCCCTGTTCAAGGTCGGGCGGAACCGCGAAGCGCTCGGCCATGCCGAATCCGCCGTGAAGAGCGCGCCCGATACCGCCGCCTTCCTCGATACGCGCGCCCATATCTACGAAGCCCTCGGCGAACGCGCGAAGGCGGTCGCCGATTACGAGGCGGCGCTGCGGCAGGATCCCTCCATCCAGGAAAGCAAGGACGGCCTCGCCCGGCTCACCGGGAGCGATTAGTCCCTCGGGCCGCCGGACTCCGCCATCATTCGGCCTTCTCCATCCGGTCTTGCTGCAGAGCATGATCTCCGGCTCTCTTCTCCCGCTTCCGCTTCGCTATGCCTTGCGCGAATTGCGGGCCGGCATGCGCGGCTTCGGCATCTTCCTCGCCTGCCTCGCCCTCGGCGTCATGGCGATCGCCGGCATCGGCGCCATTTCCCATGCCCTGTCGGACGGGCTGCGCAGCCAGGGACGGGTGATCAATGGCGGCGACATCGAATTCTCGCTCGTCGGGCGGGAGGCAAGCCCGCAGGAGCGCGCCTTCCTCGCCGCACAGGGCCGGCTTTCGGTCGTCGCCAGCACCCGCGCCATGGCCCGCACGGCGGACGGGCGCACCGCCCTGGTGGAGATCAAGGCGGTCGACGATGCCTATCCGCTGCTCGGACAGGCCGTGCTCGGCGGCGGCGGGCCGCTCGCCGCGTCCATCGGCGGCGAAGGCACGGCGGCGCGGGCGGCGGCCGATGCGACCCTGTTCGCCCGCCTCGATCTCCAGCCCGGCGTCGTCGTCACCATCGGCGCGCTTGCGGTCACCCTCGCCGACCGGCTGACGGGGGAGCCTGACAGGCTCTCCGGCGGCATCGGGCTCGGCCCGCGCCTGATGCTGGCGCTGCCCTCGCTGCGCGCCAGCGGCCTGATCCAGCCGGGCTCCCTGATCGCCTGGCGCTACCGCCTGCTGCTGCCTGCCGAGGTCAGTCCGCACGATGTCGAGCAGCGGGCCGACGCCGCCTTCCCGCAGGCGGGCTGGGAGGTCAGGACACGCGACGACGCCTCCCCGGAGCTGCGCCGGGGCATCGACCGCTTCACCATGTTCATCACCCTGGTCGGGCTGACGGCCCTGCTGGTCGGCGGCGTGGGCGTCGCCAATGCCGTGCGGGCCTTCATCGAGCGCCAGCGCGACACCATCGCGACGCTGAAGACGCTGGGCGCCGGCAGCAGCCTCGTCATCGGCATCTATCTCACCCAGACCCTGCTGCTCGCCGCGCTCGGCATCGCCATCGGGCTCGCCGCCGGCGCGGCGCTGCCCTTCGTCCTCGCCTATGGCTTCGCCGCCTATCTCCCGCTGCCCATCACGCCGGTGCTCGATCCGGCCGGCCTGCTGCTGGCCGCCGCCTACGGCTTCCTCACCGCGCTCGCCTTCTCGCTGCTGCCGCTCGGGCGCGTGCGCCGCATCGGCGTGTCCGCCCTGTTCCGCGACGCCGTCGCGCCCTCGCGCCGGTGGCCCGAGCCGCTGTTCCTGGGGCTCATGCTCATTCCCGCGCTGGCGCTCGTCGGCCTCGCCGTGGCCTTCGCCGCCGACAGGCGCGTCGCGCTGGTCTATGTCGGCGCGGCGCTCGGGGCCTTCGTGCTCCTGCGCGCGGTGGCCCAGCTCCTGATGGCCGCAGCCCGGCGCCTGCCCCGTCCCCGCAGCACGGCCCTGCGGCTCGCCCTCGCCAATATCCACCGCCCGGGCGCCGCCACGCCCTCCGTGGTGCTGTCGCTCGGCCTCGGGCTCTGCCTCTTGGTGGCGCTCACCCTCGTCGACGGCAATATCCGCAACCAGCTCGCCGCCTCGATCCCGGCGCGGGCGCCGAGCTTCTTCTTCGTCGACATCCGCAGCGCCGACGAAGCCCGTTTCGAGGCCTTCCTCAGGCAGGCCGCGCCCGAGGCCACCAGCCAGAGCGTGCCGATGCTGCGCGGACGCATCGTCGCGGTGAAGGGCGTCCCGGCGGAGAAGCTGACGCCGCCTTCCGACATCGCCTGGGTCCTCAGCGGCGACCGCGGCGTCACCTTCTCCCCGACCGTGCCGGAGGGGTCGTCGGTGGTGGACGGCGCATGGTGGCCGGCGGATTATCGCGGCCCGCCCCTCGTTTCGCTGGAGCGGCGCATCGCGCAGGGCCTCGGCCTCGCCGTGGGCGATCCGATCACCGTCAACGTGCTCGGGCGCAACATCACCGCGAAGGTCGGCGCCCTGCGCACGCTCGAATGGCGCAATTTCGGCATCAATTTCGTCCTGGTCTATTCGCCCGCCACCTTCCTCGGCGCGCCGGTCAGCGACATCGCGACGCTGACCTGGCCACACGGGGCCAGCGACGCCGCCGAGCTCGATCTCCTGCGCAAGGTGGCCGACGCCTTTCCCGGCGTGACGACGGTACGGGTCAAGGATACGCTCGAGACCCTGGCGGCGCTCGCCGGCCAGCTCGCGGCGGCGATCCGCGCGGCGGCTTCGATCGCCCTCCTCGCCTCCGTTCTCGTGCTGGCCGGGGCGCTTGCCGCCGGCCAGAACAGCCGGCTCTACGACGCCGTCATCCTCAAGGTCCTGGGCGCGGTGCGCAGCCGCATCCTCCTGGCCTATGTCCTGGAATACGGCCTGCTCGGCCTGGCCGCCGCCGTGTTCGGGGTGATCGCCGGCACGGCCTGCGCCTGGCTGGTGGTGACCTCCCTGATGGATTTCACCTTCACCTTCCTGCCCGGCCCCGCCCTGCTGGCGGCGTTCGGCGCCATGGCGCTCACCATCCTGTTCGGCCTCGCCGGCACCTGGCGCATCCTCCGGCAAAAGCCCGCCGCCCATCTCAAGAGCCTGTAGGGCGCCGGCCGCTCCCCGCACGGCGGAAGCGGCCGATACTTGCCGCCCCGAAAATCAACATTGCACGCAATTCACTTAACTATTGCGCCCGGACACACTACATAGTGTTCTATCTGTCTGGCGGTTTCCGCCGCCCTTTTGGAGAGACCCATGGCTTCCAATGATCCTCGTTTCTCGATCGGCTCCTATACGGACGCCCGTGCCGGGGCACCTGCGATCGATCAGGGGCTGCGCGCCTTCATGCTCGCGGTCTACAACCACATGACCATCGGCGTCGCGCTGACCGGTCTGGTCGCGCTCGGTACCTATATGGCATCGGCGATCGAGGTGAACGGGCAGCTGACCGGGCTCACCGCCTTCGGCCAGGTGCTCTATCTCAGCCCGCTGAAATACGTCGTCATGCTGGCGCCGCTGGGCCTGGTGATGTGGCTCGGCATGGGCGCGGAGAAGATGTCGGCGTCGACGGCGCGCGCGCTGTTCTACGTCTATGCGGCCTTGATGGGCCTGTCGCTGTCGACGATCTTCCTCGTCTACGCGCATGGTTCGATCGCCCGCGTGTTCTTCATCTCGGCCGCGAGCTTCGGTGCGCTCAGCCTCTACGGCTACACCACCAAGCGCAATCTGTCGGCGATGGGCTCGTTCCTGATGATGGGCCTGATCGGCCTGCTGATCGCCAGCGTCGTGAACATGTTCTTCCCGTCGGGCCCGCTGACCTTCCTGATCAGCGTCGTGGGCGTGGGCGTGTTCGCCGGCCTCACCGCCTGGGACACGCAGAAGATCAAGTCGATGTATCTGCAGGGCGGCCGCACGCAGGAAGAGGGCTACAAGCTGGCCATCCTCGGCGCGCTCGAACTCTATCTCGACTTCATCAACCTGTTCCTGATGATGCTGCGTCTGCTCGGCGACCGCCGCTGATCGACACTGACGAAGGACCGATCGAGGCGAAGGATCTTCGCCCGATCGGCGCCAATCAATCGACCCGCCCGACGACAGGCCATTGGCGCAACACGCCGAAATCCTGGCCTCCGGCGGGTTTTCTTATGGGGTGGGCTGGTCGCCGGCTGCTGCCTCTTCGGCCTCTACGCTCCCCGCCCCGCCTGTCGCTTCGTGGTGGAAGGAACATCCTAAGGCCGGCGATCGATCGCGAACCGGGGCATGGCGGACCGGCGCCTCGTGTCCGACCGCAGATCGCCTAATCCCGTTCCCTCAGGGCCTGCCGGATGATCTTGCCTGAAGCCGTCAGCGGCAGGGCGTCGACATAGGCGACGGCACGCGGATATTCATGCGCCGACAGGCGGGCGCGCACGAAGGCCTGGATGTCGGCGGTCAGGTCCTCCGAAGCCGCGAATCCGGGCTTGAGCACCACGAAGGCCTTGACGATCTCGGTGCGCAGGCTGTCCGCCGCGCCGACGGCGGCAGCGGCCGCGACCGCCGGGTGACGCATCAGGCAGTCCTCGATCTCGCCCGGGCCGATGCGGTAGCCGGCGGAGGTGATGATGTCGTCGACCCGCCCGACGAAGTGGATGTAGCCGTCCTCGTCGCGCCAAGCCTTGTCGCCGGTCAGCAGCCAGCCGCCGCGGTATTTCGCCTCGCTCGCCTGCCGATTGTTCCAGTAGCCGAGAAACATCACCGGGTCGGGCGCCTCGACGATGATCTCGCCGATCTCGCCGGGCGGGCATTCGCCGCCTTCGTCGTCGGCGATCCCGACGCGATGGCCGGGCACCGCCTTGCCGATGGCGCCGGGGCGCGACACCCCGGCCTGGAAGCAGGATCCGAGCACGAGGTTGCATTCGGTCTGGCCGTAGAGCTCGTTGACCGGGAAGCCGAAGGCCTGCTCGGCCCAGGCGAACGTGCCCGGCCCAAGCGTCTCCCCCGCCGACATGATGCTGCGCAGCGCCGTGCGATAGACCTCGCCGGGGCGGTGGGCCGCCTGCAGCATGCGCAGCGCCGTCGGCGGCAGGAAGGCATTGCGCACGCCGAGGTCGGACAGCAGCGCCAGCGCGTCGTCCGCCGCGAATTTCGCATGCAGCCCGGCGACCACCGGCACGCCGAGCGACAGGCTCGGCAGCAGCACGTTGAGGAGCCCCCCGGCCCAGGCCCAGTCGGCCGGCGTCCAGATCAGGTCCCCGGCGAGGCCAAGATCCGGATGGGCGAAACGCAAGCCCGGCACATGGCCGGGCACGACGCGATGACCATGCACCGCGCCCTTGGGCTGGCCGGTCGTGCCGGAGGTGTAGATCATCAGCGCCGGGTCGTCCGGCCCGCTCGCCACCGGGGCGAAATCGCCCCAGGCCTGCACGAGGAGCCGGTCGAGGCCGAGGACGGCGCCGCGCTGGCCGTCGACGCTGATGACGGTTTCGAGATCCGGCAGGCCTCCTTCGATCGCATCGAGCTTGGCGAGGCCTCCCTCGTCCAGCAGCAGCGCCTTCGCGCCGGAATCCCGCAAACGGAAGGCCAGGGCGTCCGGGCCGAACATCACGGCGAGGGGCAGCGACACGGCGCCGAGCTTGGCGGCGGCGACATGGGCGGTGACCACCGTCGGCGACTGCGGCAGCAGGACGGCGACGCGGTCCCCCTTGCCGACGCCGAGGCGGCGCAAGGCGAGCGCGAGCCGGTCCGAGGCTTCGCGCAGCGCGCCGAAGGTGAAGCGCTCCGTCCCGCCGCCGGGCAGGCGGCGCAGCACCGCGAGGCGATCCGGCTCGCGCGCCGCCCATTTGTCGCAGACGTCGATGCCGATATTGTAGCGCGCCGGCAGGTTCCAGCGGAAATCGCGCATCAGCCCGGCATAGCCCGTCCCGTCATCCGCCATGCGTCGTCGATCCAGACATGGTCAATTCCCGAACAGCCCGCCGAAGGGCGCCGCGATGACGCCGCCGACGCTTCGGGCCGGAGAGACCACCCGCCGCCGGACCCTCACCATCGGCCCCTCGCCGAAGGGCGAGGGCTGCGCCTTCGCCGGCTCGCCCGCGATCGCCATTGCCCAATAGACGCGTCCGCGGGATTGGGCAATGGCGATGCCGAAGCGCGTGGCGTTGGGCATCAGCAGATTGGCGTTGTGCCCGGGCGAGTTCTTCCATTGCCGCATGGCGTCGCCGTCGGTGTAGGTGCCGTAGGAGACGTTCTCCGCGATGCGGGCGTCGGCGAGCCCGGCCGACTGCACGCGTGAGGAAAAGCTGCCGCCGACGCTGTGGGACAATTCGTCATGCGAGGCCATGGCGTCGGCCTGGGCCTGGGCGAAGGCCGTCAGCCGGCCGTCGAGCGAGACCGGCGTCAGGCCCTGGCTGCGGCGATACTGGGTCAGCCAGTCGCGGGCGCCGGCGGCGCTGAACGACACCGGGCGGCGCTGGTAGGAGACGTGCTCCGGCGGGCTGGTGGCGCAGCCCCCCAGTGCGAAGAGGATCAGGGCGGCGAGCGCCGCCCTCAGACGAGGCATCGGGTTCTCCAATCATTGGCCGTTCGCAGACGGACCGTTCTCACGGCGACGCCTTGGTTGCCGGGGCGGCGGCCGGCGGCGCCTTGTTCGCCGGAGGGGAGGCCGGCGGCGGCGCGGCCGGCTTGTCGCCGCGCATTTTCGCGACCTCGACGACGCCCAACGCCTCTTCGAGGCTGACGACCACCGGCGGCGGCACCGCCGGCAGCTGGGCCACCATCCGGATGCCCTTGGCCCGGAAGGCCTTGAGGATGCGGATCAGCAGGTCGCTCTTCACCGCCGGCTGCGTTTCCATGCTCGCCAGCACCACCACCAGCTCGAACTCCAGCGCGGCATCGCCGAGCTTCGACAGGAACACCCGCGGCGCCGGCGACGGCAGGATGCGCGGATCGTCCTCGGCGGCGCCGAGCATCGCCGCCCGCACGGCGTCGACATCCGCATCATAGCCGAGCGAGAGCACGATGCGCAGGCGGCTCCAGGTGTTGCCGTAGACCCAGTTCTTCACCACGCCGGTGATGAGGAGGGAATTGGGGACGATCAGCGTGGCGCGGTCGAAGGTCTCGATCTCGGTGGCGCGCACGCTGATGCGGCGCACGAAGCCTTCCTCGCCCGAGGCGGCGATGATGTCGCCGACCCGGATCGGACGTTCGGCGAGGAGGATGAGGCCGGAGACGAAATTGTTCACGATCGCCTGCAGGCCGAAGCCGATGCCGACGGCGAGGGCGCTGGCGACATAGGCGATGTTCTGCAGGCTGAGCCCGATCTCCGACAGCGAGGCGGAGATCGCCATGATGACGCCGACATAGCCGACGATGGTGGCGATGGAATTCTGCAGGCCGGCATCGAGCGTGGTGCGCGGCAGCAGCGTGTTGCTCATCCAGCCGCGGATCAGCCGCGTCACCCCCCAGATGGTGACGAACAGGAAGATGCCGGCGAGGATCGACGATGGCGAAATCGTCATCTCGCCGATCTGGAAGCCGAAATAGGCGCGCTGCACCGCCGGCAGCATGTCGGCCGAATAGAAGCCGAACGGCGCTCCCAGCGTCAGCACCGCCGCCACGATGATGACGAGGCGCAGGATGCCCGACAGCAGCGTGGCGCTGAAGGACACGTTCTTGGACGAGATGCCGACGGCCCGGGAGATGGCGCGCCGGCGCTCGGTATCGCCCAGCAGATTGTCGGTCAGGGCCGAATCGACCAGCGTCGTCAGCAGGTAGCTCGCGGCGATGATGCAGATCAGCAGCAGGGGCAGCACGGCCGCCGCCACCGCGAGCGCCGTATAGCCCGCGATCAGGCACACGCCCATCACGAACACCGCGACCCAGCTGATCGGGCGGAGAATGTCGAGGGCGTTGATGTCCTCGTCGGGCGACAGGACCTGCCCGTTGACGACCGTCGGCGGCGCGCTGCGCAGCCGGATCAGGAGGGAGCAGGTGATGATGATGAACAAGGACGCGGTGACGGCGTCCCTCGCCACCGTCAGGGAGGCATCGGCATGGAGCGACTTGATGAAGCCGTCCAGCAATTGGGACACGCCCAGCACGAGGGCCATCCAGCCCATGCGGCGCCCGATGCGGCGCACCGCCCAGTCGCTCAGCGGCAGCAGCCGCAGGTCCGAATGTTCCTTGGCCAGGATGGCGCGCGCCAGCGCCCACAGGCCGAAGCCCACCAGCGTGGCGCGGATGAAGTCCCAGCCGAACTCGTCGATGACATAGACCGGCAGCAGGCTGGAGAAGCGGAAGGCGAGCACCGCGACGCAGACGGCGCAGGGCACGCGCAGCATCGTATAGACGAGCCCCAGCACCGCATCGAGCGAGGCGACGTAGCGCCGCGACGTCTTCTTCTTGCGGGGCAGCCGCGCCTGCCAGCGCATGATGCGGTAGCGCAGGAACTGCGCCACCACATAGCCGGCGGCGATGGTCAGCAGGAAGATGGCGATCGAGGTCGAATTGACGGCATGGGTGAAATGCAGCGCCGAGGTGACCGCCATGTCTTTCGCCCGGAGCACGGCTTCCGGCGCCTTGCGGATGACCGGCTTCCAGAAGCTGCGGGAGAAGACGCTGTCGCCGCCCTTCAGCAGCCGCCCCGTGATGAGCTCGCGCTGATATTCGGTGACGGCATTGGCGAGGTCGTCGGCCCTCGCCGCCTGGTATTGCGTCTTGGTGACGATCTCCGCCAATTGCGTGAAGAGGGCGTTCTCCGTCCGGCGCGTATCGGTGATGTCCTTGCTCTCGGGCGGGTCCGTGGGCTTGGGTTCCGGGCCCAGCTTCTTGAGGCGCGACTGGGAGGCGTCGCGCAGGGGAATGACGGTCGTCTGCACGGTCGTCAGGTCGGTCCGGGCGGCGTCGATCTTCGCCCGCAGGTCCTGCAGCGTCTGCGAGGCCGAATCGCCGGCGCTGGCGATGCTCGCGAGGCTGGCCTCGACGTCGTCGAGCGCCTTCTTGTCCGCATTGAACGACATCAGGAACGGCTGCACGATGATCAGATTGGCCAGGGTGTCGGCGCGCTCGACCTGGTCCTGTATGTCGGTCATCACGCCCGAGAGCTGGTCGAGCGTCGCCTGCTCCCGGCTCCGGGCCTCGGTGACGTCCTTGCTCTCCGGCGGATCCGCCGGCTTGGGCGGCGGCCCGATCTTGTCGAAGCTGGCCCGGTGGCTGTCCCGTACCGCGAGGACGTTCGACTGCAGGGTGACGAGGTCGGTCCTGACCCGGCTCACGCTCTCCCGCAGCCTCTGCAGCGTCAGCTGCGCCGCATCGCCATCGTCCTTCACGGTCGCCAGGCCCGAGGCGACCTCGTCGAGTTCCTTCCTGTCCTGGGTCAGCGTGTTCTGGAACGCCGCCGCCGAGCTGTCCTGCGCCGAAGCCGCAAGCGGTGCGACGAGCAGGGCGAGCAGGAGGCACCAGAAGGCGGCGAAGCGGGAGACGAAACGATGCATGAGCCCGAAACTAAAGGTTGATGCCGTCAGATGGAAGGATTTGCCGGCAGCTTTATGGCCGAGCGCCGAGATCGTGTCCGATCGTCAGGCGCGGCCGGCGCTCGTCTGGCGGAAGAGGTCGAGCTTGCGGGCACCGATGTCCTTCTCCACGAGTTCCCAGCCGATCCGCTGGAGGAAGGAGCGCCTGGCGGCGTCGGCGCCCAGATGCACCCGCTCGAAACCGCGCTGGAAGGCGCGGTCGACGGCTTCCCGCACGAGGGCGGTGCCGACGCCCTGGCCGCGATGCTGCGGCTCCACCCACACGGCGGCGACCCAGGGCGACAGCTCCAGGCATTCCTGCATGTCGGAAGCGACCAGGGAGGCGGTGCCGACGAATTCGCCGTCGTGATGGGCGACGAGACAGAAAGGCAGCGGCGCACCCGCCAGATTCGCCCGTACCCATATGGTGAGGACGTCGATCGGATAGCCCTTGTGCCTCCACCAGGCGTTCCAGACGCGGTCGGCGATGGCGCCGCTGAAGTCGGGATACCGGATGAGGTCGGATATCTGCACGGGCATGAGAAAAAATCCTGCCTTCAATCGCCGGCGAGCGCCTGGAGGGCCGTCTCGTCCAGCACGAGGAAGCGGTCGTGCTCCAGCGGCCTGAAGCCGAGACGCTGGTAGAAGCGCTTGCCGGCGAGATTGCCCTCGTCGATGTCGAGCCGCATGAAGCGGGCGCCCCTCGCCCGGCCGAGGCGGGCCGCTTCCTCCAGCAGCCTGACGCCGAGGCGCTCGTTGCGCCGCTCCGGCCGCACGAAGAGGTCGACGATGAACAGGCCGACGGCGCCGCGCCAGGTCGAGAACGTCTCCTGATGCACGAGATAGCCGGCCAGGCCGCCGTCGTCCTCTTCCGCGACCAGGATCGCGATGCTCGGACGCGGCCCGAACACCTCCATGCGCAGGAGGTCCGCCGTCGTGCCCGACCGGACGCCGAAGAGCCCGGCGAGTTCGGCCACCATCGCCGCGACGGCTTCGCAGTCGCCGGGCCGCGCCGGGCGGACGATCGTCACCGGGCGGGCACGCCGATGATGGCGCGCGCTTCGGCCGGCGTGGCGATTTCGAGGCCCAGTTCTTCGAGGACGGTGCGGATCTTGGTGACCTGCTGGGCATTGGAGGTGGCGAGCTGCCCCTTGCCGATCCACAGATTGTCCTCCAGCCCGACGCGGACATGCCCGCCCATCACCGCCGCCATGGTGCCGAGCGCCATCTGGTTGCGCCCGGCCGCCAGCATGGACCATTCATAGTCCCTGCCGAACAGCTTGTCGGCCGTCCGGCGCATGTCGACCACGCTGTCCGGATTGGCCCCGATGCCGCCGAGGATGCCGAGCACGGTCTGCACGAACAGCGGCGGCGTCACCAGCTTGCGGTCGAGGAAATGGGCAAGCGTGTAGAGATGGCCGATATCGTAGCATTCGAACTCGAAGCGGGTGCCCAGCGCCCCCATGGTCGAGAGGATCAGCTCGATGTCGGCGAAGGTGTTCTTGAACATGCCGCCGCGCGTGGCTTCGAGGAAGGGGCGCTCCCACTCGTGCTTCCATTCGCGCGGGCGGTCCAGCATCGGATAGAGGCCGAAATTCATGGTGCCGAGATTGAGCGAGCACATTTCCGGGCGCAGCGTCGAGGGGCCCTCGAGGCGCTCCTGGGTGGTCATGCGCGCCGAGCCGCCGGTGGTGATGTTGACGATGGCGTCGGTCGCCTGGCGGATGCGCGGCACGAAACGCTCGAACACGGCGACATCCGGCGTGGGCGCGCCGGTGTCGGGATCGCGGGCATGCAGATGCAGCACGGCGGCTCCGGCCTCGGCGGCCCCGATGGCGGAGGCGGCGATCTCGTCGGGGGTCACCGGCAGATGCGGCGACATCGACGGCGTGTGGATCGATCCGGTGACCGCACAGGAGATGATGACTTTGCGTGCCATGTTCAGTGTCCGATATCGGTGAGCGCCTGGCGCAGGGAAACGGCGAAGCGGCCGGCGATCTCGTCGAGTTCGCCGTCGGTGGCGATGTAGGGCGGCGCCAGGATCACCGTATCGCCGCGGATGCCGTCGACATTGCCGCCGGAGGGATAGCAGATCAGGCCGTTCTCCATGGCCCGCGAGCGGATCTTCAGGAAGAGCCCCTTCTCGGCCGGGAAGGGCTCCTTGCTGTCGCGGTCGGCGACGAGTTCGATGCCGATGAAGAAGCCGCGGCCGCGGATGTCGCCGACCGCGTCGATGCCGTGCAGGGCGTCACCCAGGGTCTTCCTGAACGCCTCGCCCTTGACCGCGACGCGCTGCACCAGCCCGTCCCGCTCGACGATGCGCTGGACGGCGACGCCGGCGGCACACGCCGCGGTATGGCCGGTGAAGGTGTGCCCGGTCTGCGGTCCGCCGTCGACCGTATGGATCGGCTCGGCGACCGCGGCCGAATAGATCGCGGCGCCGAGCGGCAGGTAGCCGCCGGCGAGGCCCTTGGCCACCGTCATGATGTCCGGGAAGACGCCGTCATGCTCGAGGGCGCGCCAGGTGCCGCAGCGCCCGGCGCCGCACATCACCTCGTCGGCGATCATCAGCACGCCGTGGCGGTCGCAGATCTCGCGCACGCGCCTGGCATAGCCGGGCGGTGCCGGCACGACGCCGCCGGCCGCCCCCACCACGGGTTCGAAGACGAAGGCGGCGACCGTCGCAGCGCCGAGTTCGAGAATCTTGTCCTCCAGTTCCCGCGCGCAATAGGCGCCGACATCCTCCGGGGCCACGCCCGCCGGCGGACGGTAGACATTGGCCGGCGACAGGCGCGGCACGTCGACGAGCGCGCCTTCGAAAGACAGCCGGCGCTCGCGGAAGCCAGAAAGCGAGAGGGCGCCGAGCGTGTTGCCGTGCCAGGAGCGCTCGCGCGAAATGAAGCGTCGGCGGCTCATCTCGCCGCGCGCGGCGAAATATTGCAGCGCGAGCTTCATCGCCGATTCCACCGCCTCCGAGCCGCCGGACACGAACACCATGCGCTCGAGCGTGCCGCCGCAGGCCCTGCCGATGCGCTCGGTCAGCTCCTCCAGCGGGTCGGAGGTGAAATTGTAGCGATAGCCATGGGCGATGCGGTCGAGCTGGTCCTTGATCGCCTGGTTCACCTCCTCGTTGCCGTGGCCGAGCGAATACACCGCCGGCCCGCCCGAACCGTCGAGATAGCGCCTGCCGTCGGTATCGACGAGGACGAGGCCCTTGCCCCAGGCAATCTTCGGCAGCTGCGCCGCCGCGACCGATGTGGATTCTCCGGGTGCCCCAGCCATGCTTCTCTCCGCGCCGGCACGGTTATGGAAGCCGGAGAGACGGGGCGTCAAGGGAGGCGATATCGGGCACGGACGATTGGCGGGATCCGACGCCGTCCGACATGCAGAATGGCGACAAGATCCCCCAAAGCGCAATCGCGCGAATCGATTTGGCGGGACGTCGACAGATGTGATACCCCTTCGGCATGCAGAAAAATCCGAAGGCCCCCGGGCCGGATCGAGTTGGCACATTCATTCTCGACAGCCGTGACAAGGGCCTGACCGGCGACGAGCGCCGAGCGCTCGTCAAGCAGCAGGCCTCGAAGAAATAAGCCCGCGTCGTGATCTATGCAGCCGGTATCGCCCCCCGACCGTCGGCTTTCCCACTCTTGATCTTGCCCGGCATTCCACGCATGGTCCGCCTCTTCGCGTCAGGTGCCGGGTTCCATGAATATCGATATCGCCAAGCGGGTCTATGATCGGACCTGGAAGCTCGATCCGATCGTCCGTAGCCTTCTGGATACGGATTTCTACAAGCTGCTGATGCTGCAACCCATTCACGCCCGGCACGAGAACGTGCGGACGAAGTTCACCGTCATCAACCGGACCAAGTCGGTCAACCTCGCCTCGATCATCGACGAGAAGGAGCTGCGCGACCAACTCGACCATGCCCGCACCCTGCGCTTCGGCAAGCGCGAGCTGATCTGGCTGCGGGGCAACACCTTCTATGGCAAGCAGCAGATCTTCCGCCCCGAATTCCTGGCCTGGCTCGCCGATTTTCACCTGCCCGACTATGAGCTGCGCGTCGAGGACGGCGACTATGTGCTGGAATTCGACGCGCCGTGGAGCCAGGCCACGATGTGGGAGATCCCGGCGCTCGCCATCATCAACGAATTGAAGTCGCGCGCCGCCACCCGCTCGATGGGCCGGTTCGAGCTCGATATCCTCTATGCCCGCGCCAAGGCCAAGCTGTGGGACAAGATCGAGCGGCTCAAGAAGCTGGAAGGCCTGCGCATCTCCGATTTCGGCACCCGCCGCCGCCACAGCTTCCTGTGGCAGAGCTGGTGCGTGGAAGCGATGAAGGAGGGGCTCGGCGCGGCGTTCGTCGGCACCTCCAACGTGCTGCTCGCCATGAACAACGACCTGGAATCGATCGGCACCAACGCCCATGAGCTGCCGATGGTCTATGCCGCCCTCGCCAGCGAGGACGACGCCCTCAGGGATTCGCCCTATCGCGTGCTCGAAATGTGGCGCGACTTCTACGACGGCAACCTGCTCATCGTGCTGCCCGACACCTTCGGCACCGCCGCCTTCCTCGAGCGCGCGCCCGACTGGGTGGCGGACTGGACCGGCATGCGGCCCGATTCCAAGCCCTTCAAGGAAGCCGGCGAGGAGATCATCGCCTGGTACCGGGCCCGGGGCCGCGATCCGAAGGAAAAGCTGATCATCTTCTCGGACGGGCTCGACATCGATTCGATCGAGGCGGCGCACAAGGTGTTCAACGGCCGCATGCGCCCCTCCTATGGCTGGGGCACCAATCTCACCAATGATTTCAGGGGCTGCGGTTCCCATCCCATCCCCCTGCTCGACCCGATCTCGCTGGTGTGCAAGATCACCGAGGTCAACGGCCGCCCCGCCGTCAAGCTCTCGGACAACCTCGCCAAGGCGACCGGCGGCGAGCCGGCGATCAAGCGCTATCTCAGGGTGTTCGGCGAGGAGGGGCGCGGCCTGCAGGCGGTCACGGTCTGAAGAAGAAGAACAGTCGGGAGGAAGGCATGAAGGCGGTACGGCTCGAATCGGTCGGGAATCTCTTCCTGCGGCGGGTGGACGACCCGGTGCCGGGACCGGACGATCTGCTCGTCCGGGTCGAGGCGTCCGGCGTCTGCGGCACCGACCGCCACCTGCTGCACGGGGAATTTCCCAGCAAGCCGCCCGTCACGCTCGGTCATGAATTCTGCGGCATCGTCGAGGCCATGGGCAGCGACGTGCAGGGCTTCCGCACCGGGATGCGCGTCACCGGCGACCCGAACATCGTCTGCGGCCGCTGCGAGCAGTGCCATGCCGGCCGCATCAACCTCTGCCGCAACCTCACCGCCATCGGCATCCATCGCGACGGCGGCCTCGCCGACTATGTGCTGGTGCCGCAGAAGCAGGCGCATGAACTGCCCTTGTCGCTCGAGGCGGCGCATGGCGCCTTCTGCGAGCCCCTGGCCTGCTGCCTGCACGGCATCGACATCGCCGGGATCGAGGCGGGCTCTTCCGTCGTGGTGCTCGGCGGCGGCGTCATCGGCCTCCTGACCGTGCAGCTCGCCCGGCTGGCGGGCGCCAGACGCGTCGTGCTGTCGACCCGCCAGGCCTCCCGCCGCAGGCTGGCCGAGGCGGTCGGCGCCACCGCCAGCGTCGATCCCACCGCCGGGGACATCATCGCACGCGTCACCGGTCCGGGCGGGCTCCTGCCCGGCGGCGCCGACGTCGTGATCGAATGCGCCGGCGTCGGCGAGACCGTGGAACAGGCCTTCCAGCTCGCGCGGCCGGGCGGGACGGTGGTCATCCTCGGGGTCATGCCGCAGGGGGTCAAGGTGGCGGTCGAGCCCTTCGACATCCTGTTCCGCGAGCTCAAGGTGTTCGGCTCCTTCATCAACCCGTTCACCCACAAGCGTGCGGCGGACCTCATTTCCTCCGGCGCCATCCAGATCGATCCGCTGATCACCCGCAAGGTCCCGCTCGACGACATCCCCGGCATCATCGCTCATCCGCCCGCCCCCGGCGAGGTCAAGGTGCTCTATGTGCGGCAGGGATGAGTCACCCCGCGGAAGAGGCGGGTCGGGGGACCCGCCCACCGGCGTGCCGCTCCGCTGACCGGCCTTCTTCCTCCGCCGGCATGACGCCCGCCAACACACCGATTCGCCCGATGCCGAAAGCGCCCTCCAAACCCGCTTCCCTCTCCACGGCCGAGGCCCGCCGCCTCTGGCTCGGCGCCCAGCGCCTCGACATGCCCGCCCCCTTCGGCAACGGGCCGGAGGCGACGCCCCTTGCCGTGGAGCATCTGGGCTATGTGCAGATCGACACCATCAACGTGATCGAACGCTGCCACCACCACATCCTCTGGAGCCGCATTCCGGACTATCGGCGCGAGCACCTCGTCCAGGCCCAGTCGGCGGACAAGAGCGTGTTCGAATATTGGACGCATGCGCTCGCCTATATCCCGACCCCGGATCTGCGCTTCTTCCTCGCCGACATGAAGCAGCACCGCGCCGTGCCGAGCGACTGGTTCGCCTCGGTGACCAAGGCGGACCTGAAGAAGGTGCTCACCCTCGTGCGCGACGGCGGGCCGCTCACCATCCGCGACATCGAGGACGACGTGCTTGTCGAGAAGGACCATGCCTGGGCGAGCCGCAAGCCTTCCAAGCGCGCCCTGCAATTCGCCTTCTACACCGGCGTGCTGACCGTCAGCGGCCGGCAGGGCATGCTGAAGACCTATGAGCTGATGGAGCGCCATTTCGGCTGGAACGAGCGGCCGAAGCCGGCGACCGAGCGCCAGACGCTCGACTATCTCGTCGACCGGGCGCTGCGCGCGCAGGGGGTGGTGAGCCTCGATTCGATCTGCCATCTCGATGCCGGGCGCAAGCCGGCGGTGCGGCAGGTGATCGAGGCGCGGATGCGCCGCCGGCAGCTCGTCGCCGTCGCGGTCGAAGGAGCCGGCAAGACCGAGCACTGGGCCGAGCCGCGCACGCTCGACACCCTGCCGGCGGCGCCGGCCGAAGGCGTGCATATCCTCTCGCCCTTCGATCCCCTGATCATCCAGCGCAAGCGGCTCAGGCTGTTCTTCGGCTATGACCATCTCTTCGAGGCCTATGTGCCCAGGGAAAAGCGCGTCCTCGGCTATTTCGCCCTGCCGGTGCTGGTGGGCGACGAGGTCGTCGCCGCCATCGACATCAAGACGGACCGCGCCGGGCGGGCGCTGCTGATCCAGCGATGGAGCTGGGTCGGCAAGGGCGATGCCGCCCTGCACAAGGCGCCGATCGAGGAAGCGCTGCATCGCTTCGAGCGCTTCCAGCTGGCGTGACGCCCCGGCACTGGCGGAGGAGGGCGAAGGCGCAAGGAAGGCGCCGAAGCCTCACGTGCGCGGCGCGGGCCGCATGCCCGGCAGGGGCCGCCGCACCGTCTGGGCCACGGCGACCCCCGCCAGAACCAGGCCGCCGCCGATCACATGGTAGGGCCGGACCGGCTCGCCCAGCATCACGATCGCCGCCGCCGCGGTGAGCACCGGCAGGAGATTCATGAAGATCGCGCAGCGGCTCGGGCCGAGGCGTTCGACGCCGCGGATCCACAGGAACGGCAGCACCACCGAGGCCAGGCCGCCGGCATAGGCGATCAGCGGCAGCGTCTCGGCGTTGAGGGCCCTGAGCGGCGCAGGCGTTGCCAGGAAGGCCGGAAACATCACCGCCAGGGCGCAGAGCGCCTGCATATAGGTCGACTGCCAACCGGGAACCGGCAGGCGCCAGCGCTTCAGGAGCACGCTGTAGAGGGCATAGACGAGCGCGGCCGCCAGCATCAGCGCATCACCGGGATGGACGCCGCCGGCCAGCAGGGCCTGCGGGCTGCCCCCACCGACGAGATAGGCGAGGCCGGCGAAGGCGAGCACGCCGCCGCCGATCGTGCCCGCCGTCGGGGGCTCGCCGAGGAGAACGGCGCCGAGCGCCACCGTCAGCAGCGGGGAGAGCGCGGTGAACACCGCCATGTTGGTGGCGGTCGTCGTCTGCGCCGCCAGGTAGGACAGGCTCTGGAACAGGCACATGGCCAGGAAGCCGAGGATGGCGAACTGGCCCAGCCGAGGCCAGATCGCGGCACGGTTGCGCCAGGCCGGTCCGGCGACGAACAGGCTCATCAGCAGGACGGCGAGGAGCAGGCGATAGAAGGTGATCGCCTGGGGGCCGATCGTCTCGGCCGAGAGGCGCGAGGCGATGACGTTGCCGGCCCACAGCACGATGGCGGCAAGGGGATAGAGGAAGGAGAACCGTTTCGGGGACATCGAGGAGGCATCGCGTTGGAGGAAGTCTCATCCATGCCCTCTTCCGCGCCTGTCCGTCTCACGCTAGAATAACAGTGGCTATCGAGTTTGGGACATGCTGCACGAACGCACCACCCGTCACCTCGCCTATCATGCGACGCCGCGGCCGCTGGCGGCGATGGAGGTCGACTATCCCGACGGCACCTCCACAGGCCTGCACGCCCATCCGCGCGCCCAGCTCCTCCATGCCATCCAGGGCGTGATGATCGTGCGATCTGCCGTCGGCATCTGGGTCGTCCCGCCCAACCGCGCGGTCTGGCTGACGGCGGGTATCGAGCACGAGGTGCGGATGTGCGGCGACGTGAAGATCCGCACCGTCTTCGTCGATCCCGACGCCTCCGCCTTCCTGCCTGCGGCGAGCTGCGTCGTCGCCGTCTCGCCGCTGTTGCGCGAACTGATCGTCGCCGCCGTCGGCATCCCCCCCGACTACGCGCCCGGCGGACGCGACGAGCGCCTGATGCAGCTGCTGCTCGACGAGTTGCAGGGACGCGACGTGCTGCCGCTGCACCTGCCGATGCCGCGCGACCGCCGCGTGCGGACCGTCTGCGAGGCGCTCGCCGCCCGGCCCGGCGACGAGGCGACGGCCGGACAATGGGCGAGCCGGCTCGGCGTCACGCCCAAGACGCTCCATCGTCTGTTCCCCAAGGAGACCGGCCTGACCTTCGGCCAGTGGCGCCAGCAGGCCCGGCTTCTCGGCGCGCTCGAAAGGCTGGCGAAGGGCGAGCGCATCGTCGAGGTCGCGCTCGACAGCGGCTATGCCAGCCAGAGCGCCTTCACCGCCATGTTCCGCCGGCATTTCGGCATGCCGCCCGGCCTGTTCCATCGCTGAAGCAGGATGGGCTTCCGCCGACGTCTTTCTTCGCCCGCGCTTTGCTTGCAGCGTCTTCGCGCTTCCCGCCCCTGCCGGCCGAAGGCAGAACCTCTTGGGGCGCTTGTTCGATCAGGCTCGAAGGACTTGCCAAGCGGGCTTGGAATGGGCCAAACAGGCAGCCTCTCGATCGGACGATTTTCATGAAATTTCATAAGCTCGGCCGCACCGGCCAGGACGTTTCCGTCATCTGCCTGGGCACCATGACGTTCGGCGAGCAGAACACCCAGACCGAGGGGTTCGAGCAGATGGATTACGCCCTGGAGCAGGGCATCAATTTCTTCGACACCGCCGAGCTCTATTCCGTGCCGCCGCGGGCGGAGACGACCGGATCGACCGAGCGCATCATCGGCGAATGGTTCAAGGCGCGGGGCACCCGCAGCAAGGTGATCCTCGCCTCCAAGGTCGCGGGGCCGACGCCCTTCACCTTCCTGCGCGGCAACAACGAGCCGGTCCATCTCAACCGGGCCCAGATGACGCAGGCGCTGGAGGGCAGCCTCCGTCGGCTGCAGACCGACCATATCGATCTCTACCAGATCCACTGGCCCGAGCGCCCGATGACGTGGGGCTCCAATCCCACCGCCTTCCAGCCCCATCCGGAAGACGAGACCACCAGCATCGTCGAACAGATCGAAGTGCTCGACGGTTTCGTCAAGGCCGGCAAGGTGCGCTGGATCGGCCTCTCCAACGAGAGCGCCTGGGGGACGATGCGCTTCCTCGCCGCGAGCGACACGCTCGGGCTCGCCCGCATGCAGTCGATCCAGAACGCCTATTCGCTGGTCAACCGCACCTTCGAGACGGCGCTGGCCGAGATCGCCATGCGCGAGCAAGTGGGCCTTCTCGCCTATTCGCCGCTCGCCCAGGGCTATCTCACCGGCAAGTACCGCAACGGCGCCCTGCCCGCCGGCTCCCGCAAGGCCCTGTTCAACCGCCTGCAGCGCTACGAGAAGCCCGGGGCGGACATCGCCATCGACGCCTATGTCGCTTTGGCCCAGGAATACGGCCTGGATCCCGCGCAGATGGCGCTCGCCTTCGTCAACACCCGGCCCTTCCTGACCGCCAACATCATCGGCGCCACCACCATGGCCCAGCTGAAGACGGCGATCGGATCGATCAACGTGACGATCTCGACGGATCTCGAAGCGCGCATCGGCGCCATCCACCAGCTCCACATGAATCCCGCGCCTTGATCGGAGCGGACGCTCCCGCCGACTTTTCCGCAGAAAAATCCGCGGCGCTCCCCGCCTGCGCTGCTTTGTCGTTTCACCTCGGCCGAAAAGGCTTCTAGACTCCGTGCATCTGAGACGATCGCATCGGATGTTTCCATGCCTCGCCTGTTCACGGCTCTCGAAGTCCCTCCCCTCGTCGGGATGACCCTATCCGCCCTGCGGGGCGGACTGCCCGGCGCTCGCTGGATCGATGTCGGCAACTACCACATCACCCTGTCCTTCATCGGCGACATCGACGACGCCCTCGCGCGCGATATCGCCGAGGCGCTCGACGGCGTGCGCCGCCCGAGCTTCGAGGTCACGGTGCAGGGCCTCGACGCCTTCGGGGGCGCCCGGCCGAAATCGGTCTATGCCCGTGTCCTGCCCTCGCCGGCGCTGATGGAATTGCAGGCGGTGCAGGAACGCCTGCTGCGCCGGCTCGGCGTGCCCGTGGAGAACCGGCAATACACCCCGCACATCACGCTGGCGCGGCTGCGTTCCGAGGCGACGGCGAGGCTGACCGCCGATTGGCTCGCTTTGCGCGGCGGCGGCCGGCTTTCCTTCACCGCCGATCGCTTCGTTCTCTACTCCTCCCGTGATTCGGTCGGCGGCGGTCCCTATATCGTCGAGGAAGCCTACGACCTGCAGCAGCCGCGCAGGATCGCGGCGCAGCGTTGAGAGGAACGCCATGCCCCAGCCCCGACTCACCGACGACCAGCGCCGCGCGGCGCTCGCCGAACTTCCGCAATGGACGATGGCCGAGGGCCGCGAAGCCCTGCAGCGCCGCTTCACCTTCCGCAATTTCAACGAGGCCTTCGGCTTCATGGCCCGGGCCGCGCTCACGGCCGAGAAGATGGACCATCACCCCGAATGGTCCAACGTCTACAAGACCGTCGACGTCGTCCTCGCCACCCACGATGCCGGCGGGCTGACCGAGCTCGACCTCAAGCTTGCCCGCGCCATGGACAGGATCGCGGCGACGATGGGAGCGTAATCCCCATCATGCGAGCCAGGGATCGATGACGGGCACGCCGGCGGCGACGAATGGCGCCGTGTCGCGGGTCGCGACAGCAAAGCCGTGAACGGCCGCGATGGCCGCGATCTGGCCGTCGGCGAAGGAAACAGCGTGGCCGTTCGCGCGGGCGCGGCCCATGATCGCGGCATTCGGCCTCCGTGCTGCGCCCATGCCGCGCAGCCTGCACCCTGATGGCGCGATGCACCTCATCCGGAAGATTTCGGATCGTGACGGAAGCCATGGGTTCCACCCTCTCGACGACAGAGAGATGATATCGTTTTTCCATATCTGATATCAGCGCTTCCCGGCGCGTTCCGCCTGCCCGGCCATCTCCTTCTCGCGGACGAGGCGACGCAGGATGTTGCGCCGGCGCGTCTCGTAGAGGACGGCGACGACGAGGGCGACGACGATGAGGATCAGCGCCAGGGCGTTGATCGAGGGATCCGCCCCGCTGCGGGTGCGGGAATAGACATAGGTCGTCAGCGTATGGGCGCCGCCCGCCGTGAAGGTGGTGACGTTGAAGTTCTCCACCGACTGGAAGAAGCCGAGCAGGGCGGCGGCGATCAGCGCCGGCCGCAGATGCGGGATGAGGACGCGCCGGACCATGCGGGCATGCGAGGCGCCGAGATCGAGCGCCGCCTCCTCGAGCGCCGGATCGAAGCTCTGCAGCCGCGCCAGCACCAGCAGCATCGCATAGGAGGCGATGAAGGACACCTGGCCGAGCACCGACAGATGCAGGCCCGCCGCGACGCCGAAACGGTTCCAGAACAGGAAGGTCGCGATGCCGATCACGATGCCCGGCATCAGGATCGGCGCGATCATCAGCCCGTAGAGCCCCCGGCGCAGGCGCGGATGGACGCCGTTGACGAGGATTGCGCCCGCCGTACCGATCGGCACCGCCAGCGCCACGACGGCGGCGGCCACGATGAGCGTGTTGAGGGCGGCGTTCCACATCTTCCCGTCGCCGAACAGCACGGCGAACCAGTGCCCGGTGAAGCCCTTCCACGGCAGGATCGAGGGAAAGGCCGAATCGTTCAGCGCCGCCCCGGCGGTGACCACCAGCGGCAGCAGCAGGAACAGGAAGAAGAGCACGACATAGAAGGCGGCGAGGCGGCGCCGGGTGCGATGGGCCTGCATGCGCCTACCTCGCCGTGCCGGACAGGCGGACGCGGAACAGCGCCAGCATCAGCGCCACGAACAGGGTGCACAGCACCAGCAGCAGGAAGGCATAGGCCGAGCCGGCGTGCCAGTCCTGGCTGTCGAAGAACCATTGCTGGATCACCTGGGTGAACCAATGGGAATTGGGCGATTCCAGGAGGTTCGGCACCAGGATCGAGCCGGCCGACAGCATGAACACCATCACGCAGCCCGCCGCGATGCCCGGCTTGGCGTGGGGAACGACGACGCGCCAATGGGTGCGCCAGCGCGAGGCCCCGAGATCCCGCGCCGCTTCGATCTGGCTGGTGTCGAGCGACTGGATGGCATTGTACACCGGCAGCAGCATGAACAGGATGTAGGTGTAGGCGAGCCCGACGATGATGCCGTTATAGGAGGCGAGCCAGCGGATCTCGGTGCCGAGCAGCGAGTTCAGCACGCCCTTGTAGTCGAGGATGATCTTCCAGGCGAAGGCGCGCAGCAATTCGCTCACCAGCATCGGCACCAGGAGCAGGCCGAGAAGCGTCGCCGCCGCGCTGTCCGAGACCGACTTCGCCGTGAAATAGGCCACCGGATAGGCGGCGGCGAGGCAGAGCGCCGTGACGACGCAGGAGACCAGCACGGTGACCAGGAACACCCGGACATGCAGCCAGCTCACGAAGAAGGTGGCGTAGTTGGCGATGGTGTAGACATCCTTCGGCCCACCCGCCTCCGCCACCGGCAGGAGGGGGCGGAACGAATAGTCGACCATGATGATGTCGGGCAGCACGACCAGGACGAGCAGCCAGAAGGCGGTCATCGCCACGAAGAGGGTGGTCAGCCCCGGGCCGTAGCGGCGCAGGAGACGATCCATGGGCCTCACCCCCGCCCGGTCGCGGCTGCGTCGTGCAGGATGACGGCGCGGTCCGGCATGAAGTTGAAGTAGAGCCGCTCGCCGGGACGCGGCAGCATGGCGCCCGGATCGTTGCGGACCTGGACGATCTGCGTGGCGTCGCGCGCGTCACGCGTGTGGACATGGACGACGCTGCCCTCGAAGGTCAGTTCGAGCACCTCGACCGGGAGCGAATTGAGCTCGGGGTTGGGCGCCGCCTCCAGCCGCGCATGCTCGGGCCGGATATAGAGCTTGGCCCGGGCGTGGTGGCCGACGCCCGGACCGGGCCGCGCGGCGAAGGTGCCCTGTGCGGTGCGGAACTTCACCATGCCGTTGCCCATGCCGGTGACGACGCCCGGCAGGACGTTGTTCTCGCCCACGAAGGAGGCGACGAAGCCGTTGGCCGGCGTGTTGTAGATTTCCGTGGGCGTGCCGACCTGCTGCAGCACGCCGTGCGACATCACCGCGACGCGGTCCGACATCGCCAGCGCCTCGCTCTGGTCGTGGGTGATGTAGATGAAGGTGATGTTGGTGCGCCGCTGGATAGCGCGCAGTTCGCCGCGCATATGCATGCGCAGCTTGAGGTCGAGCGCCGACAGGGGCTCGTCCAGCAGCATCACCTTGGGCTCCACCGCCAGCGCCCGGGCGATGGCGACGCGCTGGCGCTGGCCGCCCGACATCTGGCTGACGCGCTTGTCGGCCGCCCCGTGCAGGTCGACGAGGCGCAGCAGTTCCTCCGCCCGCGCCCGGCGCTGCGCCTTCGGCACCCCGCGCACCTCCAGCCCGAAGGCGATGTTCTCCCAGACCGGCATCAGCGGAAACAGCGCCAGGTTCTGGAAGATCAGCGCGGTCGGCCGCTCATTGGGGCCGATGCCCTGCATGTCGCGGCCCCCGATGCGGATCGCGCCCGAACTCGGCTGGGTGAAGCCCGAGATCATGCGCAGGATCGTCGTCTTGCCGCAGCCCGACGGGCCGAGGAACGAGAAGAATTCGCCGGCCTTGACGGTGACGTCGACATTGTCGACGGCCCGGAAACTGCCGAAATTCATGGTGACGCCGGAAAGCTGGACGTCTTCGCTCATGCATGCCCCCGCATCTGGCAGTCCACCCTCACGCCGCGCGCCATTTGTCGGCATATTCGCCGCGCAGCGCGACGAACCAGGTCGGTTGCGGCGGCCACCACCAGATCTTCGACAGCGCGTCGGCCGGATAGGCCCTCCGGTAGAAATCCTTGATCTTCGCATCGACGAGATCGATCGCCCCGCTCGCCGTCGGATTGGCGGAAAAGGCGGTCGCATAGGCGGCCGAGCCTTCCGGCGTGGCGATGAACCTCGCCCATTCATGCGCCTGCTCGACATTCCTCGCCGCCTTGAGCAGGACATAGCCCTGCAGCCAGCCGAAGGCGCCCTCCTTCGGCGCGATGAAGCCGAAGCCGTCGGCGGAGAGGGTCTGCCCCGTGGCGTCCCAGGTCAGCCCGAGCGTGCAGCCATTGGTGCGGAAGGCCGCCTCCGCGTCGTTCTCACCGATCCAGAACTGCACGACATTGGCCTTGTGCTTGACCGCCTCGGCCAGGGCGATGTCCCACAGCTGGCGCATCGAGGCCGGGTCCTTGTAGCTGTCGAGCCAGGGCCTCGGCAGCCTGCCCTGCGCCTCCAGCACGCGGCCCATCGCCGCCAGCGAGGAATGGGCGCGCAGCGTCACCTTACCGGTGAATCGCGGGTCGAACAGGTCCGCCAGCGCCGCCGTGCCATAGGCCATCGGCGCCTCCTTGACCGAATAGGTCAGCGCCTCCGTTCCCCACACGATCGGCAGGAAGAAGCGCCGGCCATTGACCATGCCGCTCTGGGTCAGGAACGCCTTGTCATAGGCATCGATGCTGACATTGCCCTCGTTCCAGGGCTGCAGCAGGTCGTTGTCGATCCAGGCCGGCAGGCGGTCGATGCTGGGCTCGGCGATGTCGGCCGCCGCGGTCTGCGCGCCGAGGCGGGCCTGCGCCAGCATCGAATCCTGGTCCGGCTGATCGATGAAATTGATGGTGATGCCGGTCCTGTCGGTGAACTTCCGGAACAGCTCGTCGAAATGATAGCCCGACCAGCCCATGTAATTGAGTTCGCCCGACGAGGAGCGCGCGCTGCGGACAAGGGCCGGCGATGCGACGGCGCCGAGCGCCGCCGCCTTGGCGAGGGAAGCGGACCGCCGCAGAAAGGCACGGCGGCTGAGGGATCGGCCGAAGCCCTTCCTGGCATTCATCGCACGCTCTCGGATCGGGAGAAGTCGGGGAGAGTATGGCGTCAATCCGCGGCAATAGGCAATCAGGCGTGCGGCGCGAGGATCCGCGCCAGGAAGTCCCCGCCGAGCCGGAGGCCGTCGCCGTCGATGCCGTGGCCGACGCCGTGGCTGAGGTGGAATTCCGTGGGCACGCCGAGCGCGCCGAGGCCCTGCACCGAATAGTCGAGCGCCTGCGGCGGGATGACCTCGTCCCGGTCGCCATGCACGAGCAGCACCGGCGGCCGGGCGGTGATCTCCGCCGCCATCGCGGTGACGGGAGCGCCGTCCGGCCCCACCAGCAAGCCGGAATAGCCGGCGATGGCGCCGGGCGCCGCCTTCCGGCGCAGGCCGACATGCAGCGCCATCATCGTGCCCTGGCTGAAGCCGACGAGGGCGAGCGCCTCGTCGGTCAGGCCCTGGCGCTGCAGTTCGGCGTCGAGGAAGGCGTCGAGGGCCGGCCGTGCCGCCTGGACGCCGTGCCAGCGCTCATTGGGCATGCGGAACGTCAGCGCAAACCATTGGCGCCCGTGGGGCGCGCCGGCGCAGGGCTGCGGCGCATGGGGCGAAACGAAGGCCGCGTCCGGCAGCACGTCCTGCCACACCCGCCCGATATCGATGAGGTCGTTGCCGTCGGCGCCATAGCCGTGGAGGAAGACCACCAATTGGCGGGCCTTGCCGGATCTGGCCGCAAGACGGGGCCCGTCGATCGCTGTCATCGCTGTCTCCATTCATGGGGCCGCGCTGTCCGGGACGGGCGCGCCGGGTCCCGACTTGACCTTGGCGTAATAGGCCCAGAGCAGGCGGGCCGCAACGCCGCGCCAGGGCCGCCAGGCCTCGGCCAGGGCGATAAATTCAACGGGCTTCGGCCGGGCGTCGAGGCCGAAGACGAGGCGGGCCGCCTCCTGGAGGGCGAGGTCGCCGGCCGCGAAGGCGTCGGCATGGCCGAGACAGAACATCAGGTAGATGTCCGCCGTCCACGGACCGATGCCCTTGACCGCGCAAAGCGCCGCATGCGCCGCATCGGCGTCGCAGGAGGCGAGGGCCTCGAGGTCGAGCCCGCCGGCCACGGCCTGCGCCAGCGCCCGCAACGTGCGGATCTTCGGCGATGACAGGCCGCCGGCCCGGAAATCCGCCTCGGGCGCCGCCAGCAGGCGCTCGGGCGTGAACGGATCGAAGACCGCGCGCGTGCGGGCCCAGATCGCATTGGCGCTGGCGACCGACACCTGCTGGGAGACGACGATCCAGGCGAGCTCCGGGAAGCCGCCGGGCCGGCGGCGCAGGGGCGGCTCGCCGCAGAGGGCATGGAGCGCGGCCAGCCGCGGATCGAGCGCCCGCAGCGCCTCGACCCCGGCGAGAATTTCCGCCCGCGAATGAATGATGGCCGCCATGCCCCGTGATACACCGGCGCGATGACGATTCCAGCCTCCCCTTCGCCGTCGGGCGGCCCGGTCCTGCGTTTTGCGCCGAGTCCCACCGGTCCTCTCCATCTCGGCCATGCCTATTCGGCCCTGCTCAACGCGGAGAAGGCAAGGCGCATGGGCGGGCGGCTCCTGCTGCGCATCGAGGATATCGACGTCACCCGCTGCCGGCCGGACTTCGTCGAGGCCCTGCTGGAGGACCTCGCCTGGCTCGGCCTCGAATTCGAGTCCCCCGTCCGCCGGCAGTCCGCGCATTTCGACGATTACCGCGAGGCCCTCGACCGGCTCGCCGCCCGGGGCCTGCTCTACCGCTCCTATGCCTCGCGCAGCGCGATCGCCGCGGCGACGGCGGATCCGGGCCATCCCCGCGATCCCGACGGCGCACCGCTCTACCCCCGCGCCCGCCTGGCGGCCGCCGACGATCCCGCCGGCCGCGGGCCGGGCGAGCCCTTCGCCCTCCGCCTCGACATGGCACGGGCCGCCGCCCTGGTCCCGCCGCTCGCCTGGCGCGAGGAGCGCGAGGGGATGGAAGGCGGTTTCGATCCCGTTCCCGCCGATCCGGCGCTCTGGGGCGACGTCGTCCTCGCCCGCAAGGAGTTTCCCGCCAGCTATCATCTCGCCGTCGTGGTCGACGACGCCCTGCAGGGCGTCACCCATGTCGTGCGCGGCCGGGATCTCTACGAGGCGACGGCGCTGCACCGCCTGCTCCAGGCCCTGCTCGGCCTGCCGGAGCCCGTCTACCATCATCACCGGCTGGTCCAGGGGCCGGATGGCGAAAAACTCTCCAAGAGCCTGCGTTCGAAGAGCCTGCGCGCCCTGCGCGCCGAGGGCGCGACGCCGCAGGACGTCAGGCGGTGGGTCGGGCTGGCATCGGATATCTTCCCGGGACCGCGGACGTCTCGTCCGCTTCGACCGGGACATCCGTAGAGACAGCGCCTGAAGAAGCGGGCGGCAGTCTCGATCGAGGCGAAGGACCGATCTCCCGACCTTCTGCGGTCTGTGCGGATCGATTTCCCTTGGGAACAAGGGCGGACGAGACGTCCGCGCTCCCAGGAGGGGAGCCCCGGGCCTTACTCCACCACCAGCCGGCCGCCGTCGATACGCATCACGCGCACCCGGGTCCCGGCCGGCGCATCCGCGCCGCTGACATGCCACACCGTGTCGCCGATGCGGATGCGCCCCTCGCCGCCGACGATGGGCTCGGCCAGCGTGAAGGCCTGGCCGACGAGCGCCGCGGCGCGGCGGTTGAGGAAGGGCTGGTCGGCGGCATCGGCATCGGCGCGCGCGGCCAGACGCCGGCCGAGCCAGGCGAAGGCGACGCCCAGCACGGCGAACAGCAGCAGCGCATAGGGCCAGTCCATCGCCACGAACAGGTGGACGATGCCCGTCGCCGCCGCGGCGAGGCCGAGCCACAGCATGAAGGCGCCGGGCGCCGCCAGTTCCGCGCCCATCAGCAGGGCGGCGACGACGAACCACCCCCAGACCGCCACCGGAGACGGGTCCGGCATCATGTCAGCTCTGCCTCGTGTCGACATGCGGCACGCCGGAGCCTCCGCGTCGGGCCTGGACGGCCGCCTCGCCGAACGTCGCCTTGGCGATCTCGCCGATGCCGGCGAGAGAGCCGATCAGCGCGGTGGCCTCCATCGGCAGCACCACGACCTTCTGGTTCGGCGCGCTGGCGATCGCCTGCATCGCCTTCACATATTTGTCGGCGATGAAATAATTGAGGGCGGCCACATTGCCCCGCGACAGCGCCTCCGAGACGACGAGCGTCGCGGCGGCCTCGGCCTGGGCGGAGCGCTCGCGCGCCTCGGCGTCGCGGAAGGCGGCTTCCTTGCGGCCTTCCGCCTCCAGCACCTGCGACTGCTTCTGCCCCTCCGCCTTCAGGATTTCGGACTGGCGCTGGCCCTCGGCCTCCAGGATGACGGCACGCTTTTCACGCTCGGCCTTCATCTGGCGCCCCATCGAGGCGATGAGATCGGCCGGGGGGACGATGTCCTTGATCTCCACGCGCGTGATCTTGATGCCCCAGCTGATGGCGGCGGCATCGACCACCGTCAGGAGGCGGGTGTTGATCTCGTCGCGATGCGAGAGGAGCTGGTCGAGATCCATCGACCCCATCACCGTGCGGATATTGGTCATCAGCAGGTTCATGATCGCGCTGTTGAGGTTGGCGACCTCATAGGCGGCGCGGGGCGCATCGATCACCTGGTAGAAGGCGACCCCGTCGACCGCCACTGTCGCATTGTCGCGGGTGATGATCTCCTGGGTCGGCACGTCGAGGACCTGCTCCATCATGTTCATGCGCACGCCGACGCGATGAAACAGCGGCGGCACGATGTTGAGGCCGGGCTGGATGGTGTAGGCATAGCGCCGGAAGCGCTCAATGGTATAATTATACCCCTGCGGGACGGTTTTGACCATCTTCATCAGGAAGATCAGCAGCACGATGGCGATGGCGACGATCGCGGTGCTGGCATTGAGGGCGATGGTGGACATGGTGGCTCCCTGGAAGGACGCGCGGCGGCATAGGCCGGCCTGTTCTACCGGGCCGCAGGGCCGGCGCAAAGCCCGGGCCCGGCCGATACCGGCCGGCGCGGGCGAAAACGCACGCCCGCTTCCAGCCGGCAAAGCATCCGCTTGCATCGTTCCGCAAACTCTGGTTATGCCGGACGAAGCGTTCGGCATATCGAACGGCGCTGGCGAGATCCCATCGATCCAGGCGAGGCGGGAAAGGGCGGCATGTCGGAAGGCGAACAGATGCGCGCGAGCTTTCCGGAAATGGCTCGCAAGCAGGCGGACCATCCCGACGACAGCCTGGTCGTGGATTTCGGGCCCGACCAGCCGCTGCGGCTGGACAGCGGGCTCGACTTCGCGCCGCTGCGCATCGCCTACACCACCGCCGGCAGGCTCAACGCCGACCGCTCCAATGCCATCCTCGTCTGCCACGCGCTGACGGGCGACCAGCACGTCACCAACGTCCATCCCGTCACCGGCCGGGCCGGCTGGTGGGACGTCATGGTCGGCCCGGGCCGGCCGATCGACACCGAGCGGTTCTTCGTGATCTGCCCCAACGTGATCGGCAGCTGCATGGGCTCGAGCGGGCCGGCCTCGACCAATCCCACCACCGGCAGACCCTACGGCCTCGATTTCCCCGTGGTGACGATCGCCGACATGGTGCGCGCGCAGGCGATGCTGCTCGACGGGCTCGGCATCGCCACCCTGTTCGCGGTGATCGGCGGCTCCATGGGCGGCATGCTGGTGCAGCAATGGGCGGCGGCCTATCCCTCCCGTGTGTTCTCGGCGCTGTGCATCGCCAGCGCCTCGCGCCATTCGGCCCAGAACATCGCCTTCCACGAGGTCGGCCGCCAGGCCATCATGGCCGATCCGGACTGGCATGGCGGGCAATATATCGAAGCCGGCACGCGCCCCACCAAGGGGCTCGCCGTCGCCCGCATGGCCGCTCACATCACCTATCTGTCGGAAGGGGCGCTGCAGCGCAAATTCGGCCGCAACCTGCAGGACCGCGCCGCGCGGACCTTCACCTTCGACGCCGACTTCCAGATCGAGAGCTATCTGCGCCACCAGGGCCTGAGCTTCGTCGACCGCTTCGACGCCAATTCCTACCTCTATGTCACCCGCGCCATGGATTATTTCGATCTCGCCAGCGACCATGGCGGCAGCCTGGCGACCGCCTTCCGCGGCACCGCCACGCGTTTCTGCATCGCCTCCTTCACCTCCGACTGGCTGTTCCCCACCTCGGACTCGCGCCAGATCGTGCATGCGCTCAACGCCGCCGGCGCCCGCGTTTCCTTCGTCGAGATCGACACCGACAAGGGCCATGACGCCTTCCTGCTCGACATTCCCGAGCTCTTCGACATCGTCCGCGGCTTCATCGGCGCGGCCTCGCGCGCCAGGGGCATCGCATGACGCGCTTCCGGATCCGGCGCGATCTGACGATGGCGGCCCAGCGGGTCGGCGATCCCAGCGATGCCGCGCCGGCGGGAGCGCGGCTCGACCTGCTCAAGATCCGCGACATGGTCACGCCCCAGGCCCGCGTCCTCGACGTCGGCTGCGGCGACGGCGAGCTGCTGACGCTCCTCGCGTCGACCCGCGGCGTCGACGGCCGCGGCATCGAGCTGAGCCAGCTCGGCGTCAACACCGCCGTCAGCCGGGGCCTGGCGGTGATCCAGGGCGACGCCGATTCGGACCTCGCCAACTACCCGGCCGATTCCTTCGACTACGTCATCCTGTCCCAGACGCTGCAGGCGACGCGCAATCCCCGGCTGGTGCTGGAGGACATGCTGCGCATCGGACGGCGCGTGATCGTCTCCTTCCCGAATTTCGGCCATTGGCGCATCCGCCGCCAGATCCTCCTGCGCGGCCGCATGCCGGTCACCGAGAACCTGCCCTATGAGTGGTACGACACTCCCAACATCCATTTCTGCAGCATCCGCGACTTCGTCGAGCTGGCCCGCAAGCTCGATGCGGTGATCGAGCGCGCCGAGGCGCTCAAGCTGAACGGCCAGCCTGTCCAGGTGAAGGCGCCGTGGTGGTTCTGGAACCTGTTCGGCGAGCAGGCGGTCTTCCTGCTGCGCCGGCGGTGACGCCGCCTCCTCAACCCTGATGAGCGGCCGGGTCCTGCCCGGAGCCGATGCGGGGAACCGGCACGCCCGAAAGCCCGGCCGGGCTCGGGATCAGCACCGGCCGGAACCGCGGGGCGCTGATGCGCCTCGTGCGCACGGTGATCGGGCGGAAGACCTGCTTGGACGCCTCGACGATGTGCACGCCTGCGAAGGGGAAGGCGAGGCGTTCGGCCAGCCGCTCATAGGTCGGCGCCGAACGCAGGGCCCAGCCATGGATGAACGGCGGCAGGTACAGGGCCTCCGTCCAGTTGACCGGCGAGAACAGGGCATCGCGCAGCAGCCGCATCAATTGAGGGCGCGAGAAGGGCCGGCCATTGCCGAAAGGCGTCGCGTCCGACCGCGCCCACACGCCGCGCCGGTTCGGCGCCACCAGGATCACGGTGCCGCCCGGGGCGAGCACACGCCAGATCTCGCGCAGCGTGTCGGAGGCGGATTCGGCCTCCTCGAGCAGATGGACGGCGAGCACGCGGTCGATGCAGCCATCCGCCAGCGGCAGTTCCGTCTCCTCGACCAGCGCCGCCGCGATCGGGCCGCCGTTCGGCCATTCGAGGACGCCCTGCGTCGCCGGGTTGAACGACAGCACCCGTTCAGCCTCGTCGCGGAACAGGGCGAGATAGGGAACCGCGAAACCGACGCCGGCGACGCGCAGACCGGTGACGTCCTGCCAGCGGGCCCGGATCTTGCCGCCGATCAGCCTTGCGGCGACCCGGCCCAGATTGGTTTCGTAGAAGTCGCGCAGATCGACGACGTCAAGCGACATGATATGAACCGGATGGCTTCCACCCCGTCACCGCGCGGGACTTCGCGTTGAGGAGGGATGCCCGACATGGGTGCCCCCGCGCGGATTTCGCGCCTTCCGGCGGGAACTTGTCAAGGCGGCGGACACCAGGCTCGAAGCCGCGCCCGCCCGGACATCAGGCCGGCCGGCCCCACCCCCGGAGAACCGGAGCCCAGGGCTACAGCGCCGCAAGGAAAGCGAGAACCTAGTTGGCGCCGGTGGTGGCGGGCGTGTCGTCGGCGAAGCCGAGCCAACGCTTGTAGAAGGGCTGGTCGCTCGACTGATTCTGCAGCGGAGCTGGCATGGTGGCGACCGTACCGGCGGAAGCCATGACGGGTCCGCTGAACTTCACCGGCTCGCTATTATGCAGGCGCTGCTTGGGATGCGAACGCGTGGCATGCGGTACGAGGACGGGGCCGTAGCTCTGCGCCTGCGCGACGGATTGTGCCGGCTTGGTCTCGGCCTCGTCGCCGGAGCCGCCGAGCCAGCGGACATAGAAGGGCTTGCTGTTGTCATCCGACGTCGCCGCCGCGATCTCCTGGGCCGGCGTCGGGGCCGCGGAATCGGCCCTGGCAACCACCGTGACGGGCTTCTTCGGAGCGACCGGCATCGACGTTCCCAGGAGGCGGGCATACACGACCTGCTGCCGGGCGGCGACGGCATCCGGGTTGGCCGGGCCCTTGAGCGGACGGCGGGCGACCGCCGCCTCGGACATCAGGAGCTCCTCGGCCGCCGAATAGGTGATCCGTTTGGCGGCCATGGTATCGGCCTCGGTCGCCGGCGTGCCGTTGTCGTTGAGAGCGACTTCGACCACTGCAGCGCTGGTGAAGGGCCGATCCTTGCCCGGAACGGCGGTCTGGTCGACGGCGCGCGCCAGGAAGGCCGGATTGGCGCCGCCATCCTCATAGATATAGCTGACGGCCCTGGTGCCCGAATTCACCAGCGAGGCGACCTCCGCGTCGTCGTGCCTCTTCTTCTCGATCACCGCCGTCGCGACGTCGCGGCTGATGGGCGAAAGGCCGCAGGCCGTGCCGTTCTCGCCGTTGAAGACGTAGCGGCCCTTGCAGACGTCGACCTTCACCGCCTGCTTGGTGACCTCGAAATTGTCCGACCCTTCCTTCAGGTTCTGCCAGAATCCGATGTTCGGGTTGCGCCGCGCCTGCGCCAGGTTCTCGGCCGTCATGCGGAACGGATAGGATTGCAGCTGGAACGCCGGCTGGCCGCCCTGCAGCGCCTCGCGGGCGACGGAATAGAGCTCGGCCATCTGGCCGTCGGTCATGGCGAAGCAGCCGCGCGAGGAGCACGAGCCATGCACCATGATGTTGCCGCCGGCGCGGCCAAGCTGGCGATCGAAATTGTTGGGATAGCCGACGTCGAACGAGAGGTAATAATTCGAATTCGGATTCAGCTGGCTCTGGCCCACCGAATAGAAGCCCTCGGGAACCTGGCGGTCACCCTCGTTCTTCTTGGGGCCGAGCTGGCCGGACCAGCGGCAGATCGGATAGGTCTTCAGCAGCGCGAAATGGCCGCTCGATGTCTGCTTCCACAGCTCGAGCTCCGATTCCTTCTTGTAGACCCGGACCAGGATGGGGGCGCTGCGCGGCATGTCCTTGGCGGCCATATCGGCACGCAGGGCCTCCGGAATCGGCGTCGTCGAACGCAGGCTTGCCCCGTTTTGGGAACAGCTTGCAGCCAGCAGCATGATACCGGCCGCGAGGGCGATCTTGCGCATCAGCGTGAGGTGAGCCGTCATGAGTTAGCGAGCCCGTGCAAAGACACTTCCAGAGATTGCAAAAACTTAGCGGTAATGGACCTTTGCCGCAAGCGGCGGGTTCATACTGGTTACGCAGCACGGTAAACAGGGCGTTAAGGCGACAATGCCTGATTCCGGCGAAAACACCTAGTGCCTTTTTTCCGACATTTTCGGCGCGGATGCGGGCGGCCGCGGCTACAGGCTGCGGCCGATCATCAGGAATTTGTCCTGGCGGGCTCGCTTCACCGCATCGCGTGACAGGCCCGCGAGGTCCTTGAGCGCGTTCTGGATGAAATCGCCCGTCGTCTCGATCGCCTTTTCGGGCGTGCGGTGGGCACCGCCCGTCGGCTCCGGAATGATGGCGTCGATGACGCCGAATTTGAGGAGGTCCTGCGCAGTGATCTTCATGTTGTTGGCCGCGTCCTGCGCCTTGGACGGCTCGCGCCACAGGATGGACGCCGCCCCCTCGGGCGAGATCACCGAATAGACCGAATGTTCCAGCATCAGCACGCGGTTGGCGGCAGCGACGGCGATCGCCCCGCCCGATCCGCCCTCGCCGATGACGATGGCGACGTTCGGCACGCCGAGCGCCAGGCACGCATCGGTGGAGCGGGCGATGGCCTCGGCCTGGCCCCGTTCTTCCGCGCCGATGCCCGGATAGGCCCCGGCCGTGTCGACGAAGGACAGCACCGGCAGCTCGAAGCGATCAGCCAGTTCCATCAGCCGCACGGCCTTGCGATAGCCCTCGGGCCTCGCCATGCCGAAATTGTGGCGGATGCGGCTTTCGGTGTCCGATCCCTTCTCATGCCCGATGATGCAGACGGATTCGCCCCGGAAACGGCCGAACCCGCCGATGATGGCCTCGTCCTCGCCGAATTTCCGGTCACCCGCCAGCGGAGTGAAATCCTCGACCAGCGCCTTGACGAAATCGGTGGTGTGCGGCCTTTCCGGGTGGCGCGCCACCATCGTCTTCTGCCACGGCGTCAACTGGGCATAGAGATCGCGCAGCGCCTGGTTCGCCTTGACCTCCAGGCGCTGGATCTCGTCGCCGATCGCCACAGCATCCCCCGATTCAGCGATCGCACGGAGTTCCTCAACCTTCGCCTCGAGCTCGGCGACGGGTTTTTCGAAATCGAGATAGCTGCGCATGGGGCTCCGCGAGGCGACCAAAGGGAGCCGGAAACTGGGGTTTCACGCGGGGGAAGTCAAGGAACGCTTTTGGAGCCGGCCCCCGCCCGCAGCCCGACGGATGGCGTCCGCCGTCAGTTTCGCCGCTGGCGCTGGGCGGCGGCGAGAACAGGCAGGACGAAGCGCGTCGGCACGACGGCGAGGACGGCGATCATCAGCCGGGTGACCAGGCCGGGCACCACCACCCGCCGGCCGGCATAATAGCCGGCGAGGCCGAGATGGGCGACGTCACGCGCCGAAAGCTGGCCCGCCAGCGCCATGGCGCGGGAGCCGCCGAAACCGGCCCGCGCGCCGAAATTCGTCGCCACCGGCCCCGGGCAGAGCGCGCAGACCCTGATGTCGTTGCCCCGCTCCTCATAGCCGAGCGCCCGCGTCAGCGAGACCACGAAGGCCTTGGTCGCGTAATAGACGGCGAGGCCCGGCCCCGGCGTGAAGCCGGCTACCGAGGCGACGTTGAGGATGCCGCCCCGGTTGGCGCGGATCTCCGGCAGGAAAGCCAGGGTGAGCGCCAGGAGCGCGCGACAATTGAGGTCGACCATGCCGAGTTGGCGCCCGGCGGGCAGGTCGCCCATGTCGCCGGCGAGGCCGAAGCCCGCATTGTTGACGAGGTGGCGCACCTTCAGCGCCTGCGAGCGCAGCGCCGCGGCGATCGCATCCGCCGCGTCCGGTCGCTCGAGATCGAGGGGCAGGACGGCGACGAAACGCCCGGTCGCCGCGGCGATATCGCCCTGGACCCGCGCCAGTTCGGGCTGCGAGCGGGCCACCAGCACGAGGTCCTCGCCCTGTTCGGCAAGCAGGCGGGCGATCTGCTCGCCGATGCCGCTGGAAGCGCCCGTCACCAGCGCGACCGGCCGGCTCATTCGCTCGCCTCCGGCAGGGCGACGTCGTTGCGCGCGGCGACCTTGCCGCGGACCGCGATGCGGTCCTGGACGGACACGCCCAGCGTCTCGGCGACGCGCCAGACCAGATTGTCCTCGAACTCGTGCAGGGCCCGGTCCGCGAAGGCGATCTCCCACATCATCTCGACGATGCGCTTGCGCCCCTCGGCGTCATAGGCACGCTTCACCACGCCGGTGAAATCGTTGAAATCGAGCACGTCGCGATTGCGCTCGCCGGCCGCGGCCAGCAAGGCGCGGGTTTCCTCGGCATTCAGGGAGAAGCGTTCCTGCAGCAGCGCTTCGAGGCGAAGCTTCTCGGCGGGGCTCTGCACGCCGTCGACATTCATCGCATAGACCAGGAGGCCGGCGGCCGCCACGCGATGATCGGTCTCGTCGAACACGTAGCGCGGCCGCGCCCGGTTTCCCGGCGTGAAGGCCCGCACCAGGTTCTGCAAACGAGCCAGCATCGCATCGCCCCCTGTCCGTTCCGCGCCGGCCTCCGCCGCCCGCCTCGGTCCCTCATGTGTCGCCGGACGCGCAAGGCGCCGGCCAGCCCGCCACATTGCGCATGAATCAGACGAGGCGCGCAAGCCGCAAATGCGCGGACGCCCGGCAGGCGCCGACGCAAAACCGGCGGCCTGGAGGGGCCGCCGGCAAAATCACGTGTCTCGATCGGTCGACTGGCGTTTATTCGCCGGCCGGCTCGATGTTCGGCAGGAGCGTCTCGCCCGGCTCCACGCGCTTGGTCACGCGGCGCCGGCGCGGCCGCAGCGGCGCGCGGGCCTCGCCCTCGCCTTCCACGGCGGGCGGCGCGGCAGCGGCCGCCGGAGCCCCGGTGATGAAGGACGGCAGGGTCGAGAGCGCATTGTCGTCGTGGATGTCGGGCTGGGGCTGGTCGACCGGCACGACGGGTGCGGGCTGGAAGCTGCGCTCGACATGGGGGGCGCGTTCGGCCGGCTGGCGCTCGGCCTGCGGGCGTTCGGCCGGCGGGCGTTCCTCGTGGCGCTCGGCAAAGGGCTGCCCCTCGCCGTTGCGCTCGCGGAAGGGACGCTCGGACCGGTCGCCGAAGCGCCTGTCGCGGCGGCTCTGGCGCGGGGCGTAGGGGCGAGGCTCGCCGCCGCCTTCCCCCTCGGGGCCGGGGGCGGCGCCGGGCGCGGGCTCGAAGCTGCGCTCGGCGCGGTAGGGACGGTCCTCGCGCTGCGGCCGGTCGTCACGGCCGTCGCGGGAAAAGCGTTCCTCGCGCTGCGGACGCTCGCCGCTGAAGCGCTCGTTCCGGTCGCGGAAGCGCGGTTCGCGATAGGGTTGCTCGCGATAAGGCTGCTCGCGGAAGGGCTGTTCTCCCTCCGGGCGGGCCTCCTGGCGCTCGCCATAGTTCTGGCGATCGCCGTAATTGCGCTCGCGCGCTGGCTGCACCAGGCGCGGCTGGTCGTCATAGGACTGATTCGGCGGGGTATAGGACTGCGGCATCGACGGGATCGGGCCTTCGAACTCCGAATCCTCTCCGTCGTCCTCCTCCTCGGCGGCCTGTCCGTAGCCCTGCTGGCCGAACTGGGGCTGCGCCGCCGCGATGATGCGGAAATAATGCTCCGCGTGCTGCAGATAGGCCTCCGCCAGGATCGGGTCGCCGGAGGACTGGGCATCGCGTGCGAGCTGGACATATTTCTCGGCGATGTGGGCGGCCGTGCCGCGAACCTTCACATCGGGGCCGTTCGATTCATAGCTTCGGCTGAGCGGGTTCGGGCCCTTGCCGCCACGGCTGCGCCCGCGCATGCGCTTTTGCTGTCCCTGCCTCATGGATAGGTCTCATTCTCCGCTTCGAGTTGCGCGTGCCCGCAGGGGCATGAGGTCCCGCCATGTCCCTCGCCATGTTTCGATCCGCACCCGGTCAGGAAAACCATCGCAATGCTTCGATCCAGGCGCAGGACAAGGAAATCATGGTCCCATCTGCGTCGCGCGCAGCCGCACATTCCGCCAGATCGCCACCTCGGCTCTTGCAGATCGGAATGGGCATTTCTATCGTTGGGGCGAACGAGCGCTTCGCTCGATGTTCGACAAGAGTGCTTCCCGCACCAAAGCCGGCTCGTACTATCGACGCCAGCCCCGAACGATTCCTGTATCCCTAGATAGTCGCTCGGGCAGCAAAGTCCAAATGGTTTTTGTGGTAAAACCACCGGAAATTCCGACAATCTGTCGCAGGGCGGGAAATTCGGCCCGCCCGCTTGTCATTCGGCGCCGAATGCCCCATATACCCGGCCGGGAGGTTGGCGGTGGACGCAACACTCGCCAACCGGGTCAGGTCCGGAAGGAAGCAGCCCCAACGAGACCGCTGCGGGTCTTCGTCCAGCCTCCTGCCTCGTTTTTGCGGCAGCATCGCGCACGGCCCCCTTCGAGGGAATCGGAGGATTTGATGGAAGACGCGATCGAACAGCCGCCTGCATCCCAGCCCTACCGGGTCCTGGCGCGCAAATACCGCCCGCAGACCTTCGACGACCTCATCGGCCAGGATGCGATGGTGCGCACCCTGTCCAATGCGTTCGAGACCGGGCGCATCCACCAAGCCTATATGCTCACGGGCGTGCGCGGGGTCGGCAAGACCACGACGGCGCGCATCCTGGCGCGCGGCCTCAATTACGAGCCGGCCGAGGGCGGCGGCAAGCCGACCATCCACATGCCCGTGCTCGGGCGCCACTGCCAGGCCATCATCGACAGCCGCCACATCGACGTGATGGAGCTCGACGCCGCCTCGCACAACGGCGTCGAGAACATCCGCGAGATCACCGACGGCGTGCGCTATGCGCCGGTATCGGCCCGCTTCAAGGTGCTCATCATGGACGAAGTCCATATGGTGACCACCAACGCCTTCAACGCGCTGCTGAAGACGCTAGAAGAGCCGCCGCCGCACGTCAAGTTCGTCTTCGCCACCACCGAGATCCGCAAGGTCCCCATCACCATCCTGTCGCGCTGCCAGCGCTTCGACCTGCGCCGGGTCGACAGCGGCCTGCTCGCGCGCCATCTCGCCGCCATCTGCGAGAAGGAGGGCGTCGCCATCGACGCGGAGGCCCTGGCGATGATCGCCCGCGCCGCGGAAGGCTCGGTCCGCGATTCGCTGTCGCTGCTCGACCAGGCCATCGCCCATGGCGGCGGCTCGATCGATGCCGAAAGCGTGCGCGCGATGCTGGGCCTGGCCGACCGCTCGCGCGTGATCGACCTGTTCGAGGCGGTGATGCGGGGCGATGCCGCCGCGGCGCTCGACGAGCTGCGCGACCAGTACGACCAGGGGGCCGACCCGGCCGTCGTGCTGTCGGAGCTGGCCGAGTTCACCCATTTCGTCACGCGCGTGAAGATCTCGCCCGCCGCGGCGAAGGACGCCTCGGCCACCGAGATCGAGCGGACCCGTGCGTCGGACCTCGCGCAGAAGCTGTCGATGCGGGCGCTGACCCGCCAGTGGCAGATGCTGCTCAAGGGCATTCCCGAGACGCAGACGGCCGCACGGCCGCTGGCCGCCGCCGACATGGTGCTGGCGCGGCTGTGCTATGCGGCCGACCTGCCGTCCCCCGACGAGCTCATCCGCCAATTGTCGGACGGCAGGGGCGTGCCGGCCCGCAATGCCGCGCCGGCTCCGTCCGCCCCTCCCGCCGCGCCGCGCGCGCAGCTCATCACCAGTTCCTCGCAGCCGCGGCCCGCCTTCCAGGCGGAGCCCGCCGCCCCTGCCGTGCCGGTGCGCGCCTTGGCGAGCTTTCCCGAGATCGTCGGCCTCGCCATGGAAAAGCGCGACCTGCCGCTGAAGCTCGCCCTCGAGCGTTTCGTGCGGCTGGTCGCCTTCGCCGACGGCCGGCTCGACGTCGCGCTCGAGCCGGGCTCGCCGCAGGGGCTGGTCAACGATCTCTCGCGCAAATTGTCGGACTGGACGAGCCGGCGCTGGCTCGTGGTCATCTCCTCGGAGAAGGGCGCGCCGACGCTTCGCGAACAGGCGGAGGCGCGGCAGGCGGCCGTGCTCACCGGCGTGCGTGCCGATCCGCTGGTGCGCGCCGCGATGGAGCGCTTTCCGGGCGCCGAGATCGTCGACGTCCGCGACAACGGGCCGGTGGCCGTGCAGGCCTTGCCGCCCGCTCCCGACGACGAGGCGGACGACGCCGACGACGGCCACATCTATTCGGCCGACGACCTATAAAGCAAAATGCGTTCAAGCAGGACAGGTTCGCCAATTTTAACACATTGTTATCGGAAGCATTTTGCGATGCTTGGCGACTCGGTCTGAAGATGGAACGCTTAAGACCCATGGCATAAGGAGCCCCCATGAAAGACGTGATGGGTATGATGAAGCAGGTCCAGGCCATGCAGTCCAAGATGCAGGACCTGCAGGCCGAGCTGGAGCGGACCGAGGTGGAAGGCGTGGCCGGCGGCGGCCTCGTCAAGGTGCGCCTGACCGCCAAGGGCGAGATGAAGGCCATCGCCGTCGACGACAGCCTCTTCAAGCCCGAGGAGAGGGAGATCGTCGAGGATCTCATCCTCGCCGCCCACAACGACGCCCGCGCCAAGGGCGAGCGGCTGATGCAGGAGAAGATGGGCGCCCTCACCGCGGGCCTGCCGATCCCGCCGGGCATGAAGCTTCCCTTCTGACAACGCCCATGCGCGGAGCGGCATGAATCCGGATGAGGCGGCGCTCCCGCCGCCTCATCCGTGCAAAACCCCGATTCCCCCTCGCACCCGGTGCATGGATCGCCTATCTGATCGCCATGGCATCCGTCACCGGCCCCGAAATCGAACGTCTCATCCAATTGCTCGCGAGGCTGCCCGGCCTGGGGCCGCGCTCGGCGCGCCGGGCTGCGCTGACGCTGATCAAGAAGCGCGACCAGCTGATGGTGCCGCTCGCCGCCGCCCTGCAGATCGCCTGCGAGCGGGTGGTGGTGTGCTCGAACTGCGGCAATATCGACACTGCCGACCCCTGCACCCTCTGCCGGGATCCGCGGCGCGACACCTCGCTCCTCGTGGTGGTCGAGACCGTCGGCGACCTCTGGGCGCTGGAGCGCGCCGGCGTGATCAATGCGCGCTACCACGTGCTCGGCGGCACGCTCTCGCCGCTCGACGGCATCGGCCCGGGCGACCTCAATATCGACGGCCTCGTCGCGCGCGTCTCGGCCGGCGGCGTCACCGAGGTGATGCTGGCGCTCAACGCCACCGTCGACGGCCAGACCACCGCCCATTACGTCACCGACCTGCTGGCGCCGACCGGCGTCAAGGTGACGAAACTGGCGCATGGCGTGCCGGTCGGAGGCGAGCTCGACTATCTCGACGAGGGTACGTTGGCCGCCGCAATCCGCAGCCGCACGCCGTTCTGAGCCGGCGGCGGGCCCTCCCCCTCCCCCGAAACGCCGCCTCCGCGAAGTCCAGCCCAGGAAAGCCCATGGCCCAGCTCATCATCACCTATTGGCGCGACATTCCCGCCCAGGTCACCGCCAAGCAGGGGCGCACCAGCGCCCGGCGCGAATTGCCGCTGCGCTTCACCGAGGCGATCGACATGGCCGCGATGCGCTCGGGCGCTGCCGGAACCGACGATTACCTCGCCGAATGGCGCCGCGGCGCGCCCGTCGAGTGCGGCAGCGACCTCGAAGCCGAGGTTTCGGCGGCGATGGCGAAGATCGAGGCGGAATACGACAAGGAGCGGCTGGTCGCTCTTGCCAAGAATGGCGGCAGAGAGGGGGTATAGCCCCCCGGCCCCGGAGTCATCGATCCATGCGCACGCCCGCCGCCTTCGAGCCTGCCGGAAAGCCCCCCCGCAGCCGCGACAGGTTCGCCCTGCGCTTCTGGGCCATCCGCAAGTCGGCGGCGATGGAACGGCTGTATGACAGGCTGGAGCGCACCCTCGTGTTCCTCGCGCCCGTCTTCACCGCCATCGGCTGGGAACGGCTGGAAAGGCCGGTGGCCGGCATCGAGAAGATGGTGAAGGGCGCCCTGTTCGACTGCCGCATGTGCGGGCAATGCGCGCTGTCCTCCACCGGCATGTCCTGCCCGATGAACTGCCCGAAGGGCCTGCGCAACGGGCCCTGCGGCGGCGTCCGCGCCAACGGCAATTGCGAGGTCTATGCCGACATGCCCTGCGTCTGGGTCAAGGCCTATGAAGGCTCGCGCACCATGGCGGCGGGCGAGGCCATCAACCTGCCGCAGCCGGCCGTCGACCACCGGCTCAAGGGCCGCTCGTCCTGGCTCGCCGTCGCCCGCGCGAAATCCGGCTACGATGCCCGGATGGAGGCGGCGCGGCTCGCGGCCCAGAACGCGGCCAAGGCCGCATCCAAGAGCGCATCCAAGCCCGGCGGAGCCAAGGCATGATCACCGACATCCGCCTGCCTCCCGCCGACGATTTCGGCCCGCACCCCGCCGCGCCGCTGCCCGAGCTGCCCGGCCACACCTCGCGCGGGCGGCTCGAGCGCGTGCTCCGCCGCGGCGAATTCGCCGTCACCGCCGAGCTCAACCCGCCGGATTCGGCCGATCCCGACGACGTGCTGGAGCGGATCAAGCCCTTCGAGGGCTGGGTCGACGCGATCAACGCCACCGACGGCTCCGGCGCACATTGCCACATGTCCTCGGTCGCCATCTGCGCGCTGCTGACCCGGGTCGGCTATTCGCCGGTGTTCCAGATCTCCTGCCGCGACTACAACCGCATCGCCATCCAGGGCAATGTGCTGGGCGCGGCGGCCCTCGGCGTGTGCAACGTGCTGTGCCTGTCCGGCGACGGCGTGCAATGCGGCGACCATCCCGAGGCCAAGCCGGTCTTCGATCTCGATTCGACCGCCCTGCTCGCCACCATCCGCACCATGCGCGACGAGAAGCGCTTCCTGTCCGGCCGCCCGATCACCACGCCGCCGGCGATGTTCCTGGGCGCCGCCGCCAATCCCTTCGTGCCGCCCCACGACTTCCGGCCGATCAACCTGGCCAAGAAGGTCGCGGCGGGGGCGCAGTTCATCCAGACGCAATATTGCTTCGACGTGCCGCTGCTGGAGCGCTTCATGGCGCGGATCCGCGACATGGGCCTGCACGAGCAGTGCTTCATCCTGGTCGGCGTCGGGCCGCTCGCCTCGGCGCGGACGGCGAAATGGATGCGCTCCAACGTCCCCGGCGTGCATATTCCCGATGCCGTCATCGCCCGCCTCGAAGGCGCCCAGGACCAGAAGGCCGAGGGCAAGCGGCTGTGCATCGACATCATCCAGCAGGTCCGCGCCATCAAGGGCGTCGCCGGGGTGCATGTCATGGCCTACCGCCAGGAGGAATATGTCTCCGAGATCGTGCACGAATCCGGCGTCCTCGCCGGCCGCACGCCCTGGCGGCGCGATCTCCTGCCCGGCCCGATGCCGCATGAGGAGATGGTGACCGCGCAATAGGCCGGCGCGCCGTCAGTGCGAGGCCGGCGCCCCCGGCTGGCGCAGCGGCAGCGCACGCGCGAAGGCCTCCTCGGCAAGGCAGTTTTCGGCGATGCGGCTGATGGCGGGCAGGTCGGCGGTCGTCACCTGGAAGCCCCGTGCGCCCATGACCTGGCTGATCAGGCAGAGATCGGCTGATGTCGGCGTGTCGCCATGGCAGAAGCGCCCCGTCGCGGCGTCGCCGGCGAGCCGCGCTTCGCCCTGGACCAGCCCTTCGCGGAACCAGTGGCGGATCCAGGCCGTGCGTCCGGCATCGTCCACATGCAGTTCCTCGCTCAGATAGCGGCGGACGCGCGGCACGATCAGCGGATGGTGGTCCGCGGCGAACAGCAGCGCCAGCGACCGCACCCGCGCCCGGCCACGCGCATCGGCCGGCAGCAGCGGCGGCTCGGGATGGGTTTCCTCCAGATATTCGACGATCGCCAGCGACTGGGTGAGCGGCGGCCCGTCGTCGACGAAGACCGACGGCACGGCCGATTGGGGGTTCATGGCGTGATAGCCGGACGCATATTGTTCGCCCGCATCGATGTCGACCATGGTCTCCTCATAGGGAAGACCCTTGAGATTGAGCGCGATGCGCACGCGGAACGAGGCGGCGGAGCGCCAGAAGCCATACATCCTGATCATGGCCGACGTGGTAGCGCCGATCCGCCGGCGGGGCCAGCCACATTCCGGTGAGGTCGGAGTGCTGGAGCGCGATGGGTTCAGATCGAATCGCGACCGTCACTCCGGGGCGCCGGAAAGGCGGACCCGGAACCCATAAACACCGTCCTGCCAATGGTGCGGTGATGGGTTCCGGCCGGCCTCGGACCCGCTCCCGGGCGCCCGTCAGAACGCCAGCGGATTGTCGGTGAGGGCGGCGACGTCCGGCGCGTCGAGGCGCGGCTCGCCGCAGAAGGCGGCGAACAGGTCTTCGATCCGCCGCCGGTCGACGTCGCGCATGATGAAGACGAGGCGGCTGCGCCGGTCGCCGTCCGGCCAGGCGTCGAGCCGCACGAGCGGATGCAGGACATGCTGCACGCCGTGGATGACCACCGGCCGCTCCGGGTCGTCGGCGAGCTTCACCAGCGCCTTGAAGCGCAGCAGCCCGTCGCCGTGCCGCTCGCGCAATTCGTCGAGGAAGGCGCCCAGCCGGTGCGGCGCCATCGCCTTGTCGGCGGTCAGCACGAAGGAGGCGATCGCCGCGTCATGGGCGCCGAACACCGGGCGTGCCGCGGTCGCGGCCGGACGGCCGAGGCGCAGGGCCGGCGCGGGCGCGTCGGCCGGCGGCAGCGGCAGGGGCGCCGCGGCGAGGAGGTCGCCGGGCCGGACGTCCTGCACCAGGTCGATCGTCGCCCGCGGATTGAGCCTGCCGAGACGTGCGAGGAAGGGATCGAGGCCGGCCCCGGCGAGGTCGGCCTTGCTGACCAGGATGCGGTCGGCGACGGCGATCTGGGCGACGCTCTCGGCATGCGCATCGAGGAGCGCCTCCCCGCGCTGCGCATCCGCCACGGCGATCACCCCGGCGAGGACATAGCCCGCCGCCACCACGGGCGGCGCCATCAGCGTCTGCAGCACGGGCGTGGGATGGGCGAGCCCGGTGGTCTCGATCACCACCCGGCCGAAGGGCGGCAGGGCCCCCGTCTCGCGCCGCGCCGCGAGATCGGCCAGCGTGTCGACGAGGTCGCCGCGCAGGCTGCAGCACAGGCATCCGGACGCGAGCAGCACGACGCCGTCGCCGGATTTCTCCACCAGGAGATGGTCGAGCCCGGCATCGCCGAACTCGTTGATGACGACGGCGGTGTCGGCGAGCGCCGGATCCTTGAGGAGGCGGTTGAGCAGGGTCGTCTTGCCGGCGCCGAGGAAGCCGGTGAGCACGAAGGCCGGAATGGCGATGCGCGCGGTCATGTGCCGAGCGCCGGCCTGCGGCTCTCGACCACGACCGAGCCGACGATGGCGAGGAGCACGAGGCAGCCGCCGGCCAGCTGCGCCGGCGCGAGCGTCTCGCCGAGCAGGCGCGCCGCAAGCAGGATCGAGGCCACCGGCTCGGCGCAGAACACCAGCCCGAGCGCGGCGGGCGGCGCCATCCGCGCCGACGCCAGATGGAGGGCAAAGGCCAGGATGAAGAGCGCGCATGTCATGCCCACGGGCCAGGCCGCCCCGGCGAGAGCGGCGGGCGCAACCGGACCGCCGGCCAGGAGGCAGATGCCGAGCGCGGCCGGCATCTGGATCGCCTGCGCCCAGAAGCCGGCTGCGACCGGCCCGATGGCCCGGGTCGCCCGCGCGGCGAAGAAGAATTGCGCCGCGGCGGCGGCCGAACCCAGCATCGCCAGCACGAGCCCGCGCGGGTCGAGCGAGGTGAAGGCCGGGCCGATGGCGACGACGAGGCCGAGAAAGGCCAGGGCGAAGATCATCAGCCGCGCCGGCGTCAGGCGCTCGCTGTCCACCCACGGGCTGACGACGAGGATGACCAGGGGATAGAGGTAATAGATGATGGTGGCGACGCCGACCGGAATGAAGGCGACCGAGGAGATGTAGCAGATCCCCACGAAGCTGGTGGCGACGCCGAGCCCCAGCACCGGCAGACGCACCCCTTGCGGCACCGCCAGCGGCGCACGGCGCGAGAGGGCGAACAGGCCGAGCAGCGCCACCATCAGGAGGGAGCGGTAGAACACCACATTGGGCCCGGACACGCCGGCTTCGGCCGACAATTTGGCGAAAGGCACGTTCGATCCGTAGGAGACCGCAGCCAGCAGGCCGAGGCCGAGACCGGGAAGAATGGCGTTGCCGTTCATGGCGACTTGAAGTTCATGGCGACCTGAAGTCCATGGCGACCTGAAACGGGAGCGTGTCGGCCGCTCGGCGGCAGGCTCGGACGGAGGGAACAGGTCTGATAGTGCAAATCGCCGGCGATGGCGAGCGGGACGCGCATCACGCCGCCGCCTCCCCGCAAGTGGCACCGCGCAGCCCTCGATCGCAGGGTCCGTTATCGCCCGCCGGCCCGCATCAGCTGTCGGGATGATGCTTCTTGTGCCGGCTCGGCTTGGCCGGCGGCTTGGCATGGGCCGCAGGCTTCACCTTCTTCCCGGCGGTCTTTTCCGTCGCCAGCTTCTTCAGGTTCTTGCGGCCCTTGTTGAGTTTGGGATCGGTGAGCTGCGACGGCATCGCCATGCCCTTCGACGTCTCGGCATAGCCGGCCGCCGTCTCGGCGCCGGCCTTCGCCCGCGCCTGCTTCGTCGTGGAGCGGGCGGGCAGGTCGGCGAGGATCGGCGTGTTCGGCAGCTTGAACAGCGGCCGGCGCGGACCGACATAGGGGCCGACCTCGACGGGCGGGGCGACGGTCCAGCTCGTCAGCAGCGGGCTCGCCGCCGAAGCCTCCTGCGCCTTGCCGGGCAGCACCTCGGCCGTATCCTCGCTCTCGGCCGCGGCATCGCCGCCCCTCTTGCGGTTGCAGGCGATGTCGCGCATGTCGGGCGCGGCGGCATAGGCCGACGCCGGCAATTGCGCGGCGAGCGGCGCGCTGGTGAACAGGCCGCCGCCCTGGTTGTCGTAATTGCTCTCGAACAGCGCCACCGCCTGGTTGGTGCGCTCCTTCGGCGTCGGCGCGCCCATCACCACGGTGATCAGCTTGCGGCCGTTGCGCGTCGCGGTCGCCACCACGTTGAAGCCGGCGGCGCAGGTGAAGCCCGTCTTCATGCCGTCCGTGCCCGGATAGCGATAGACCAGCGCGTTGTGGGTGCGCAGGACGCTGTCGCCGCTGCGGATCGTCTGGATCCGGAAGAGCTGGTCGTATTGCGGGAACTGCGTGATGATCGCGTCGGCCACCAGGGCCATGTCGCGCGCCGAGGTCACCTGGCGCGGGTCGGGCAGGCCGTTGGGGTTGACCCAATAGCTCTGGGCCATGCCGAGCGCCTTGGCGTTGGCGTTCATCTCGGCGGCGAAATTGTCGACCGAGCCGGACACGCCTTCCGCCAGCGCCACGGCGATGTCGTTGGCCGAATGCACCACGAGCATCTTCAGGGCGTCGTCGATGGTGATCATCGTCCCGACGGGATAGCCCATCCGGGACGGCGCCTGCCTGGCGGCGCGGGGCGAGATCGCGATCGGCATGCCGCCGTCGACGCGCCCGTCCTTCAAGGCCTTGAAGACGGTATAGAGCGTCATCAGCTTGGAAAGGGAAGCCGGATACCAGGGCCGGGTGGCGTCATGCGCCTCCAGCACCTTGCCGCTGGCGGCATCGACGACGATGGTGGGATTGGCGGCGGCGGTTTCCCGGGCAAGTCCAAGAACCAGGCAGGCCACGAAACCCGTGGCGGCGGCGCGCGCGAACATACCCATCAAGACCCTCTCCGGATTTTCGGCGGCCACACATCATCCGCAAGGACGGCGTTTTGATGACGACGCCCCCGGAAATCCCTAGCCGTCCCCGCTGGTACACCAAAGACGGCCGCAGCGCCATCCGAAGACGGTGCGGCCGGCATCCCGTCATGGCGCAAAAGCATGAACGCGACATTTACCGCCGCGCCGCCCCGCCCGGCCTTTTTTCGCTGGCTTTGCCGCCCGGATTCGGCAAGATTATCGATCAGGCCACAAAATCGGCATGGAAGGTGGTGCGCGCACCTGTCGCCAGAGGCATCCATGTTCCTGATCAATTTCCCGCTGACGCTCATTCCGTTCGCGGTCTATAATTTCTTCGTCATCGCCGGCGGCAGCGACCCGTGGAACGACCCGGCCTTTTCCTTCGCCACCGGCTCGGGCGTCGTCTTCACGGCCACGCTCGGCCAAGCGCTGACCCTGCTCGCCTTGTTCTTCCTGCTGGTCGAGGCGCTGAAATCGCGCTGCATCGAGATCTCGACCGCGACCGATCACGTTCTCTCCTTCTGCGTGCTCGTCGCCTACGGAGCCGAATTCTATTATATCGGCCGCGCCGCCACCCCGACCTTCTTCCTCCTCGCGGCGATCGCCTTCGTCAGCCTGGTCGCGAGCCTTATGCTGTCGCGCAAACGGGCGAGCCGGCTGAGGATCGAGCGCTAGAGCGTTTTGTGTTTTGACGGAATCGGCAAAACGCAAAGACGCGTCGAAAAACAAAGAGCTAGAGCAGAACGCCGCCTCTGCCTGAACGCGCTTTGCTCTAGAGCATATCCCCTCCCGCCCGGGTCAGGCCGGCTCCTGCCGGCGCAGCACCGCCTGGAGCACGTCCTTCACCCCGATCGATCCGACGAAGCGGTTCTCCTCGTCGAACAGCGCCACCGGCGCGGTGTCGGCATTGTGCATGGCGAGCATCACCGTCTTCAGCGACGTGCCCGGGCTGGCCCAGTAGCAGGGCCGCTCGCCGGGGCGCGGCGGCGCTTCCGCCTCGGCGCAATGGACCCAGGCGCCCGGCACGCCGTCCCGCTCGGCGGCGATGACCTGCCTGTCGGCGTCGAGCTTGAAGCGGGTCGTCCGGCGCTTGTCGAGCCAGACCCAGCCATCCTCCGTCTTGTCGAGGTCGCGGGCATCGCACATCACGTGCCAGGCGGTGAGCACGCTCAGCGGGTTCACATTGGCGATGAATTCGCGCACGTAATCGTCAGCCGGACGCAGGACGATGTCCTCCGGCCGGCCGGACTGCACGATGCGCCCGCTCTCCAGGATGGTGATGGTATTGCCGATCTTGAGGGCTTCCTCCAGGTCGTGGCTGACGAAGATGATGGTCTTCTTCAGCTCCTTCTGGAGCTGCAGGAGCTCGTCCTGCAGCTTGGTGCGGATCAGCGGATCGAGGGCGGAGAACGGCTCGTCCATCAGGAGGATCGGCGCTTCCGTCGCGAAGGCGCGGGCGAGGCCGACGCGCTGCTGCATGCCGCCCGAGAGCTCGTTGGCATATTTGTTCGCCCACTGGTCCAGGCCGACGAGCTTGAGCTGCTGGGCGACCCGCCTGGTGCGCTCGGCTTCGGGGACGCCGGCGAGTTCGAGGCCGAAGCCGACATTCTCCGCCACCGTGCGCCAGGGCAGGAGCCCGAATTGCTGGAACACCATGGCGACGCTGCCCTGGCGGACGTGGCGAAGCGTCGCGGCGTCGCAGGTGACGACATCCACCATCCGGTCGCCGGACTTGACCAGCACGGAACCGCGCGTGACCTTGTTGAGGCCGTTGACGGCCCGCATCATCGTCGACTTGCCGGAACCCGACAGGCCCATCAGCACGCTGATCTCGCCTTCGCGCACGGTCAGGCTGGCGTCGGCGCAGCCGAGCACCGCCCCGGTCTTCGCCAGGATCTCCGCCCGGCTGGCGCCGGCATCGAGCATCTTGAGGGCTTCGCGCGTCCGGGCGCCGAAGATGATGTCGACATTCCTGAAATCGACGGCGACGTTCATGCGTGCGCTCCTTTCACCCGGCACATGCGGTCGAGCACGATGGCCAGCAGCACGATGGCCGCGCCGGCCTCGAAGCCGCGTGCGATGTTGACCGTGCCGAGCGCCTTGATGACATCGGCGCCGAGGCCTTCCGCGCCCACCATGCCGGCGATGACGACCATGGACAGGCTGAGCATGATGCACTGGGTCACGCCCGCCATGATGGTGGGAAGGGCATGCGGCAGCTCGACCTTCCAGAGCAGCTGGTGTGCGGTGGCGCCGAACGCCTCGCCCGCCTCCTTGAGCGCCACCGGCGTCGAGCTGATGCCCAGATGGGTCAGCCGGATCGGGGCGGGCAGGGCGAAGATCAAAGTGGCGATCAGGCCCGGCGCGTAGCCGATGCCCAGAAGCGCGATCATCGGGATGAGATAGACCGGGGTCGGCAGCGTCTGCATCATGTCGAGGACGGGGTGCAGGAAGGCATAGAGCCGCGGCCGATGGGCCGCCATCACCCCGATCGGCGTGCCGACCAGGATGCTGGTGGCGGCCGACCACACCACCAGCGAGATCGTCTTCATGGTGTCTTCCCAATAGCCCTGGTTCCAGATGAACAGGAAGGCGAGGAAGACGAAGAGGCTGAGCTTCCAGGAGCGCTGCAGGAGATAGGCGAAGGCCGCGAAGGCGAGGATGACCACGATCGGCGGGAAGAAGATCAGCACGCCGGCGCTGCCGTCGACGATGAACTCGACCACGGCGGTCACGACATCGAAGAAGGAGCCGAGATGCGCCTGAAGAAGGTCGATGAACACCCGCATGGTGTTGCCGAACGGGATCTTGTGGTCCGTTACCCAGTCGAACATGGCGCCCCTATCCCAGAACTGCGAATGGCAGGTCGATCACGCGGGGCCGCGCTCGTGCCACAGGCACGAGGGGCGCTCCGTTCCGCTCGTCGGCGGTGGTCGGCGGGGCGGCCGGCCTCGGACGCCGGAGGCGCCGAGAGCCGATGACGGCGCCCCGTCGGGCCGTGCGGGGGGCACAGGTGCCTGCCCCCCGGCGGCATGCGGCTCAGAGGCCGAGGCTCTTCTTCACGGCCGGCAGGCCGGGCTGCCCGTCGAAGGTCGTCACGCCCTGGAGCCAGGGATCGAGCACGCCGGGATTGGCCTTCAGATATTCCTCCGCCGCCTTGGATCCTTCCTCGCCGTCGCCGGTGATCTTCTGCATCACCGTGTTTTCGAGGTCGACGGTGAACTTCAGATTGGCGATGAGCTTGGCCGCATTCGGGCATTCGTCGGCAAAGCCGGCGCGCTCATTGGTGTAGACGACGGCGCTGCCGAAGTCAGGCCCGAAGGTGTCGTCGCCGCCCGTCAGGTACTGGATCTTGAAGTTGACGTTCATCGGGTGGGGAGCCCAGCCGAGGAAGACGACGTCCTCGTTGCGGGTGGTGGCGCGCTGCACCTGCGCCAGCATGCCCTGCTCGCTGGATTCGACGAGCTTGAAATCCTTGAGGCCGTCCTTGTTGCCGTCGATCAGGCTCTGCACCAGGCGGTTGCCGTCATTGCCCGGCTCGATGCCGTAGATCTTGCCGCCGAGCGAATCCTTGAACTTAACGATGTCGGAAAAGTCGTGCAGGCCCTTGTCATAGGTCGATTGCGGCACGGCGAGGGTATATTTGGCGCCGGTCGGCAGGTTGGCCCCGACCACCACCACCGACTTGTCCTCGACATAGGGCTTGCGGTCGTTTTCCATGCTCGGCTGCCAATTGCCGAGGAACACGTCGATGTCCTTGCGCTTCATCGAAGCATAGGTGATCGGCACCGACAGCACGGTGGTCTTGGGCGTGTAGCCGAGGCCCTGGAGGACGCGCGCGGTGATCGCCGTCGTCGACGTGATGTCGGTCCAGCCCACGTCGGAGAACTTGACCGTCTTGCAGCTGTCGGGATCGCCGGCGAAGGCGGCGCCCGTCGCCGCCGCAAACACCAGGGCCCCCGCCGCGAATATCCTGCCAAAACCCATCATTTGATAACCTCCCGGAAACGACGAAACACGATGCCGCCCCACCGGAGCGGCGTTGGAACCGATGACGTTCAAACCCCTCTCGTCCCGCACGGGACCAGCCCCTCTGCCGCAAGGTTGATACCTCACGCCAATTCGCTGCGGAAGACCGTTATCGCCCGCTTCCGACGGCGCTGGACGACGCCGCGGCGGTGGCTCGGCTCCCGCTCCCGCCATGGCCGGCATCCGGTCTCATGGCGCTGTTGTTATTGCACGTTATTTTGATTGAACATGCAATCAGTCAAAACAGCAAGAGCTTTGTGCTTGAATTGTGGCTGTCACACCGCCGCCACGTTCGGCGTTTCATGATGCGGCGCAATATCCGGCACGGGCCGCGCCGCGGGCCGGATGCATCCGCATGATCTTTGGCCGGAAGCCGATTTCCGGGATCACGCTCTGAGAGGATCGACATGCTCAAGGACAAGGCAGCCGTCATCACCGGCTCGACGTCAGGAATCGGCCTCGGCATCGCCCGGGCCTTTGCCCGCGAAGGCGCCCACGTCATGCTCAACGGCCTCGGCGACGCCGCCGAGATCGAGAAGACGCGTGCCGCCATCGAGGCCGATTTCGGCGTGAAGGCGCTGTTCTCCCCCGCCAACCTGCTGCACGCCGAGGAAGTCACCCGCCTCGTCACCGACGCCGAGGCGGCGTTCGGCACGGTGGACATCCTCGTCAACAATGCCGGCATCCAGCATGTCGCGCCGATCGACGAATTCCCCGACGACAAATGGGAAGCCATCATCCGCCTCAACCTGATGGCCGCCTTCTACGGCATCAAGGCGGCGCTGCCCGGCATGAAGAAGAAGGGCTGGGGCCGCATCATCAACACCGCCTCGGCGCATGCCCTCGTCGCCTCGCCGTTCAAGTCGGCCTATGTCGCCGCCAAGCACGGCATCGCCGGCCTCACCAAGACGGTGGCGCTGGAAGTGGCGCGCGAGAACATCACCTGCAACGCCGTCTGCCCCGGTTATGTCTGGACCCCGCTGGTGGAGGCGCAGATCCCCGACACGATGAAGGCCCGCAACATGACGATGGAGCAGGTCAAGCAGGACGTCCTCCTCGCCGCGCAGCCGACGAAGGAATTCGTCACCATCGAGCAGGTCGCCGCCTTCGCCGCGTTCCTGTGCTCGGATGCCGCCGCCAACATCACCGGCGCCATATTGCCGATCGACGGCGGCTGGACCGCGGCGTAACTAACGATCGCGGCAATCGTGGGATGTCGGCAAAGACGGCGCCCGGTATCATCGAACGCATAGCTGCTCACGGGTACCGCCGGCACCTTCGACGCTGCTCCTCGTGCGACTTGCATGCTCGGTGAACAACAAGCTGGCGAAGGTCGCGCCGCTCCTCATCCTTACCTTCTCCCCGCGATGCGGGGAGAAGGATCCGACAGCGTCGCATCATGAAAGGCTTGGGCGAGACGAAGGCGCCAACGCAATCTCTCGACGCCGAAGTCCCCTCGCCCCGCTTGCGGGGAGAGGATGGAGGTGAGGGGCTGCATCGCCCGATCCATCATTCCTGCAGGCCGGCATCGCGGCTTTCACAGAGCCCCGACGGCACAACGCACCTGAGGGGCACCTCGAACCGCGCTGTCGAAGGCCGTCAGATCAGGACCTGCGTGCCGATCTCCACCACGCGGTTGGAAGGAATGGAGAAATAGTCGCTGGCGTCGTCGGCGTTGCGCGCCAGGATGACGTAGAGCCGGCGCTGCCAGCGCCACATCGTCGCCTGCTTGCCGCCGCGCAGATGCCGCCGCGACAGGAAGAAGGAGGTGTCCATGATGTCGAAGGACCATCCGGCCTTGCGGCACAGCGCCAGCGCCTTGGGCACGTTGGGGCTTTCCATATAGCCGAACTGCACGCGCATCTTGGTGAAGGAGGCCGAAATCTGCTCCAGCGTGATGCGGCCGCCGCCGATCACCTTCGGATCGTCCGTCGTCTCGATCGTCAGGATCGCGACCTTCTCGTGCAGCGCCTTGTAGTGCTTGAGGCTGTGGAGCAGGGCCGTCGGCGCATAGTCGGGATCGCTGGTCAGGAAGACGGCCGTGCCGGAGACGCGCGTCACCGAGCCCTTTTCCAGGCTCTTGACGATGGTCATCAGCGGCACCTCGGTGCGGCGCGTCTTCTCCAGCACGACGCGCGTGCCCTGGCGCCAGGTGATCATGATGACGATGAGGATCATGGCGATCATCAGCGGCACCCAGCCGCCCTCGAACACCTTCAAGAGGTTGGCGGCCAGGAAGACGAGGTCGATGAGGAGGAAGGGCGCGATCACCAGCGCCGCGGCGACCATGGTCCAGCGCCAGACCTTCCAGATCACCAGGAAGGCCATCATGGCGGTGACGACCATGGTGGTGGTCACGGCGATGCCGTAGGCCGAAGCCAGACGCGAGGAGCTCTCGAACACCAGCACCAGCAGCAGCACGCCGATCATCAGGATGGCGTTGACCTGACCGATATAGATCTGGCCCGACTGCAGCTCGGAGGTGTGCGCCACCTTCATGCGCGGCAGCAATCCGAGCTGGATGGCCTGGCGCGTCAGCGAATAGGCGCCGGTGATCACGGCCTGGCTGGCGATGATGGTGGCGATCGTCGCCAGCACGACCATCGGGATCAGGAAGACGGGGTGCTGCGGCACCAAGAGGAAGAAGGGGTTGGCGAGGAATTCCGGGGTCGGGTTGTGCAGGATCAGCGCACCCTGGCCGAGATAATTGAGGGCGAGCGAGGGCAGGACCAGCGCCATCCACGCCGTCTGGATCGGCTTGCGGCCGAAATGGCCGAGATCGGCATAGAGGGCCTCGGCGCCGGTGACGGCGAGGAAGACCGCTCCGAGCGCGACGAAGCCGATATGGCCGTGGCTGATCATGAAGGCGACGGCATGCCAGGGATTGATGGCGGAGAGGACGGAGGGCTCGTCCATCAGGTGCCACAGCCCGGCCACGCCGATCACCGCGAACCAGACGACCATGACCGGCCCGAAGAACGCGCCGACCCGGGCCGTGCCGTGGCTCTGCACGGCGAACAGGGCGATGATGATCACCACCGTGAGCGGCACGACGAATTCGTCCAGCGCCGGGGTGACCAGCTTCATGCCCTCGATCGCGGACAGGACCGAGACGGCGGGGGTGAGGATGGCGTCGCCATAGAACATCGCGGCGCCGATGGTACCGAGGATGAGCAGGATGGTGCCGGAGCGTCCGAGGGCGCGCTGCGCCAGCGCCATCAGCGTCAGCGTGCCGCCCTCGCCCTTGTTGTCGGCACGCAGAAGCAGCAGCACATATTTCAGCGTCACCACGATGATGAGCGCCCACAGGATCAGCGAGACGACGCCGAGAACGGCTTCCCGGCTCATGTTCCGGCCGCCGTCCGTCGCCGCATGCAGGGCCTCGCGGAAGGCATAGAGCGGGCTGGTGCCGATATCGCCATAGACCACGCCGATCGATCCGAGCGTCATCGCCCAGAATCCATGGCCGTGCTTGTGGCTGTTGGCATCCTCGCTGGTGTCGAGGGCGGTTGCAAGGCCCATGCGGGCAAACTCCGTTCGGAACCGGTCGAGCGCGCCGCGATCGCCGTCGATCGGAGCACATCTCTGTTGTCTATCTCAACCTATTTTCTCCCGGCCCGCCGCTGCAAGCCGGTGCCGGACTTTCCGATGGACCGTCATACCGCAGATCGAACCCCCGGTGCGGTGCGGAAAGGCGGGGGCCTCATACACGCTTCTGCCGCCCGGGCATAGAGGCGGCAACACAAATGAATGCCGGCCTGCCCTCCGAAATTCGCAACGCTCGCGTCCGGGGCCGCCGTTTCCCAGGCGCGGCCGTAAGACGGTCGCCGCCGTCGCGGAGGCGACACATCCTGTGACGGTTTCGGACAAGCGGTCGGATGGCCGATCGGCTACCTATCTTCCATGCGACGGCGAGTCGTATTCAGAATAGTTCTCACGTCCGGTTCGGGACAATTTCAACGCCCTCCAGATCCACTGAGAAGAAAAATATTTTCATTTCGGTGAGAATATGTCTCAACTCGCCAGGTCAACGCCAGCCGGGAAAAAAGCATGGCCCAAGATCCGAAGAAGCCACTGAGCGACATTGAAATCGCGCGTCAAGCGAAGATGCAGCGCATCGAAGCGATTGCCGAGAAGGCCGGTATTTCCGACGAGGCCTACGAGCCCTATGGCAAGCACATCGCCAAGATCGATCTGGCCAAGCTGCCCGACCTCGAGAGCCGCCCGGACGGCAAGCTGATCCTCGTCACCGCCATCAATCCGACCCCGGCGGGCGAGGGCAAGACGACCACGACGGTCGGCCTCGGCGACGGTCTCAACCGCATCGGCAAGAAGGCGATGATCTGCCTGCGCGAGCCTTCGCTCGGCCCCTGCTTCGGCGTCAAGGGCGGCGCGGCCGGCGGCGGCTATGCCCAGATCGTACCGATGGAGCAGATCAACCTGCACTTCACCGGTGACTTCCACGCCATCACCTCGGCCCATAATCTGCTGTCGGCCATGATCGACAACCACATCTACTGGGGCAACTCGCTCGGCATCGACACCCGCCGCGTCGCCTGGCGGCGCGTGCTCGACATGAACGACCGTTCGCTGCGCCAGATCAATTCCTCGCTCGGCGGCGTCTCCAACGGCTTCCCGCGCGAGGACGGCTTCGACATCACCGTCGCCTCCGAGGTGATGGCGGTGTTCTGCCTCGCCAAGGATCTCGTCGACCTCGAGGCCCGCCTCGGCAAGATGATCATCGGCTACACCCGCGACAAGAAGGCGATCACCGCCGCCGACATCAAGGCCTCGAGCGCCATGACGGTGCTGCTCAAGGATGCGATGAAGCCCAATCTGGTGCAGACGCTGGAAGGCAACCCGGCCTTCGTGCATGGCGGCCCCTTCGCCAACATCGCCCATGGCTGCAACTCGGTGGCCGCGACCCGCGCCGGCCTGAAGCTGGCCGACTATGTGGTGACCGAAGCCGGCTTCGGCGCCGATCTCGGCGCCGAGAAGTTCTTCGACATCAAGTGCCGCAAGGCCGGCCTGACCCCGGCCGCCGCCGTCATCGTCGCCACGGTCCGCGCCCTGAAGATGCATGGCGGCGTGCCGAAGGACCAGCTCGGCAAGGAAAACCTGGCGGCGCTGGAGAAGGGCCTCGCCAATCTCGGCCGCCATGTCGAGAACGTGCGCAAGTTCGGCGTCCCCGCCATCGTCGCCATCAACCATTTCAGCGCCGATACGGCGGCCGAGCACGCGCTGGTCGCGACGCATTGCCGCGAGCATTTCGGCGTCGACGCCGTGGTCTGCAGCCATTGGGCCGAGGGCTCCAAGGGCACCGAGGAGCTCGCCCGCCGGGTGGTCGAGCTCGCCGAGGAGCCCCATCCGCTCGACGGCCGCGGCTTCCGTCACCTCTACCCCGATGATATGCCGCTCTGGGAGAAGATGCGCACCATCGCCAAGGAGATCTACCGCGCCTCCGACATCGTCGCCGACCAGAAGGTGCGCGACCAGTTCCGCGACATCGAGGCGGCGGGCTATGGCCACCTGCCGATCTGCGTGGCGAAGACGCAATATTCCTTCTCGACCGACCCGAACCTGCGCGGCGCGCCCGTCGACCATGTCGTCCCGGTCCGCGAGGTGCGCCTGTCGGCCGGCGCCGGCTTCCTCGTCGTCATCTGCGGCGAGATCATGACCATGCCCGGCCTGCCCCGCGTGCCTTCCGCCGAGATCATCCGCCTCGACGCCAACGGCCAGATCGAGGGCCTGTTCTGACGATGGCGCTCCGGGCGGGCGCATCGGTCGCGCCGCCCCTCGCCCTTCCGTCGGCATCGGGCGGAAGGGGTGACCAGCGTCGCGTTCTGCCGATGGGCGCGGCGGGATGCCGCCCTGCAGGTCCGGAAGACACGGCATGGGCTCGTAAGCAACACAGCCGGCGCTTCCCAGGGAGGCGCCGGTTCTTTTACGCCGATCCGATTCTTTTGACGCCGATCCGAACCGGCTTCAGAGCTGCCCCTTGCGGAAGCCCAGGTCCCGCACCTGCCAGGCGGCGACGGCGAGGAACGCCGCGAACATGACCCAGCGGCCATAGACCGGCAGGACCTGGTCGGTCAGGATCGGCGAAAAGGTGACGATATAGATCGCTGCCGGCAGCACGAGCCCGAGCTTGGGCGATTTTCCCAGATCATTGTACCGCTTGGCACTGACGAAATAATAGCAGACATAGACGAGGATGATCAGGATGTTGAAGAGCGCCGAGAGGTAGACGCCCTGCGTCAGCAGCCCGAGCATGCTGGCTTTTTCGTCCGCTGCCAGGCTTTCGCCGAGAAGGGTCACGCCGGTGGCGACGAGCGCCACCAGGATCCAGGCGATGGCGAGCATCGCCATGGCGCCCCACCAGGTGGAACGGTCGATGCTTCCCTTGTCGTTGCGGAACAGGAAGCGGAAATTCTCAGCGCTCAGCATGCCGGCCATCGATCCTCCCGGCCCATCGCAGCGATGATGCGCCCTCGCCTGCCTCATCGCACCCCGCACCGTGCGGGATCAAGGCGCTATTTCTCGACGACGCCGACAAAGGGCAGTTCGCGGTAGGAATGCGCGACATCCATGCCGTAGCCGACGACGAAGACGTCGGGGCAATCGAAGCCGATGAAATCGGCATGGATGTTGACGGCGCGCTTGCCGGGCTTTTCCAGGAGGACGCAGGTCAGCACCTGCTTGGCGCCGCGCGCGGCCAGCAGGTCCTTGGCGAAGGCGAGCGTGCGGCCGGATTCCAGGATGTCGTCGACGAGCAGGATGTTGCGTCCGCGCACGTCGCTCTCGACGTCCTGCAGGATCGCCACCGTGCCGGACGAGGTCGTCGCGGCGCGATAGCTCGACAAATGCACGAATTCGACCTCCGGCGACAGGCCGGCCGCATGCATGGCGCGCAGGAGATCGGCGGCGAACACGAAGGAGCCCTTCAGCACGGCGACGACGATGAGATTGTCGAGTTGGCGTGCCTTGATCTCCTCCACCAGTTCGGCATTGCGCCTGGCGATCGTCTCGGCGTCGAACAGTACCTTGATCTTGCGTGTGGACATCGAACCCTCGTTTCCTGGCGCCAGCATAAACGCAGGACGCCACCCGCCACAATGGGCGCGAGGCGGCCCGCCGCCCGCTTCCCCGCCGCCACGCCGTCCGGGCAGGTCCGCCATCGGCGGGCTCGGCTGCCGATTTTCGTTGGCGTTTCGTTAACGTTAATAGCTCGTTAACGCCCTCGGGGCAGAGTGCCCGCAAATGCGAGGGCATCAGAGTTGATCCGGTTCGAGAATGTGGGCTTGCGCTATGGGATGGGCCCTGAAGTGCTGCGTGACGTCTCCTTCGACGTGCCCTCGAACTCGTTCCAGTTCCTCACCGGCCCCTCGGGCTCCGGCAAGACCACGCTGCTGCGCCTCCTCTTCCTGACGCTGAAGCCGACGCGCGGCCTGATCCACATGTTCGAGCAGGACGTGATGATGCTGTCCAAGCGGGATCTGGCCGACACGCGCCGGCGCATCGGCATCGTGTTCCAGGATTTCCGCCTGCTCGATCATCTCACCACCTACGAGAACATCGCCCTGCCGCTGCGCGTGCAGGGCCAGGACGAGGCGCGCTACCGCGCCGAGGTGGTGGAGCTGCTGCATTGGGTGGGCCTCGGCGAGCGCATGCATGTGCTGCCGCCGGTGCTCTCCGGCGGCGAGAAGCAGCGCGCGGCGATCGCCCGCGCCCTCATCGTCCGCCCCGAGCTCCTGCTGGCGGACGAGCCGACCGGCAATGTCGATCCGGCGCTGGCGCGCCGGCTCCTGCGCCTGTTCATCGAACTCAACCGTTCGGGCACCTCGGTCGTCATCGCCACCCATGACGAGAGCCTGATGGAGCTGTTTCCGGCCCGCCGCCTCAGGCTCGAAGACGGCTACCTCACCGTGCAGGAGCCCGCGGCATGGTCATGAGCGAGAGCCTGCAGGCAGCCAACCGCCGCGCCGAGACGCTGATCCGCCCGACGGCGCCGATCGTGCCGAGCGGCTCGATCGCCGGACGGTCGCTGATGGCGGTCGTCGCGATCATGACCTTCCTCGCCGCGCTCACCGCCGGCAGCGTGCTGCTCATCGCCGCCGCGGCGTCCGACTGGGGCTCGCAGGTCGCACGCGAGGTGACGATCCAGGTCCGGCCGGTCGAGGGGCATGACATCGAGGCCGCGGTCGCCAGGGCGGTGGCGGTCGCGCGGTCGGCCGACGGCGTGAGCGACGTCCAGCCCTATAGCCGCGAGGAGACGGAGCGCCTGCTGGTGCCCTGGCTCGGCGAGGGCCTCGACATGAGCGACCTGCCGGTTCCCCGGCTGATCGTCGTCAAGATCGCCGCGGGCGCCCAGCCCGACTTCCAGGTCCTGCGCAAGGCCCTGGCCGACCAGGTGCCTGGCGCGAGCCTCGACGACCATCGCTTCTGGATCGCCCGCCTCACCGCGATGGCCCACGCCATGGTCCTCGCCGGCCTCGCCATCCTCGTGCTGATGATCGTGGCGACCGCCCTGTCCGTGGTGTTCGCCACCCGCGGCGCCATGGCGGGCAACCGCGACGTGGTCGAGGTGCTGCATTTCATCGGCGCCCATGACAGCTTCATCGCCAACGAGTTCCAGCGCCATTTCCTCTGGCTGGGGCTGAAGGGCGGCGGCCTCGGGGGCCTGGCGGCAGTGCTGACCTTCATCGGCGCCCACCTCCTGGCGACGCGCTTCGTCGCCACCGCCGGGGGCGACCAGATCCAGGCGCTCTTCGGCTCCTTCGACATGGGCTGGCAGGGCTATGTCGCGACCGCCGCGGTGGTCGTGCTGATCGCCGTCATCACCGCGGCGACCTCGCGCATGACGGTGCATCGCGTTCTTCGAGGACAGCTATGAGGGGACTTCCATGAGCGTCTGGCAGGGCTCCACGCCCGTTCCGTTCTACACGCGCGCAGCCGACCCCATTTTCGCCCAAGCTGTGCGCAAATCTTTCCTGCGCGACGAACCGAGGCGGGCATCTTCCGTGCGCTTGGCCAGACCAGACTCCCTTGCGGCCCCGGACGAGGATGATCCGGAAGCCCCGGTGCGGGCGGACGGGCCCCACCCGCGGAGCTGGCTGCGCTGGGCCACGGAGATCGCCGGCGCGATCCTGCTCTTCCTCACCGCGGCGGTGGTCACGGATTTCGTCTATTTCGTCGGGACGCTGCAGGCCGAGGTCCCCGCCGCCACCGTGCGCGCCGACGGCATCATCGCCCTCACCGGCGGCGCGGAACGCATCACCGAAGCGCTCGACCTCCTCACCGAGGGCCGTGCCAGGCGCCTGCTCATCACCGGCGTGAACAAGGCGACGAGCGAGGAATCCCTGTCCGTCCACAGCGCCGGCGGCGCCGAAATGCTCGACTGCTGCGTCGACATCGACCGCAACGCTCTCAACACGCTCGGCAATGCGCTGGAGACCGAACGCTGGGTCCGCGACAAGCGGTTCAAGTCGATCATCGTGGTGACCTCGAACTACCACATGCCGCGCTCGCTGCTGGAACTGCGGCGCGTGCTGCCCGAAACCACCCTGATCCCCTATCCAGTGATCTCGCAGAGCCTGAAGCTCGACCATTGGTGGACGGACCGGGCCAGCATCCGCCTGCTCGTCTCGGAATATGTCAAATATGCCGTCGCGACCTTCCAGCTGCGGATGGAACGGCCGACCATGGCGGCGCACACAGCGAATGCAGATTGAACGCGGGACATAAATCGAGCATAGGAGGCGGGAAGACGATCCCGGAAGTCGCGGCTTTTCGATCAGGATCATGCGCGAGAGACTGTCCGTCACGATTGAAACCGCCTCATGCTCATCCTGCGCTCGCTGCTGTTCAACCTCCTCTATTACGTCAATATCGTCGTCTGGATGGTCGCGGTCCTGCCGACCTTCGCGCTGCCGCGCCGGGTCCTGCTGAGGGCGGTGAAGGCCTGGGCCCGCACGAATCTCTTCCTGATGCGCCATGTCGCCGGCATCACCTGCGAGATCCGCGGGCGCGAGAACATTCCGCCCGGCCCTCTCCTCGTCGCCTGCAAGCACCAGTCGGTCTGGGAGACCTTCGCGCTCTTCCTCGTCTTCGACGACCCCTGCTACATCCTCAAGCGCGAATTGATGTGGCTGCCGCTGTTCGGCTGGCTGGCCGCCAAGCAGCGCATGATCGCGGTCGATCGCGGCGCGCGCTCCCGGGCGATGAGGCAGATGCAGATCGACGGCCGGCGCCAGCTCGCGGACGGCCGGCAGATCGTCATCTTTCCCGAAGGCACCCGCCGGGCGCCGGGCGCGGAGCCGGCCTACAAATACGGCGTCGTCTACCTCTACAGCGAATTCGGCGTGCCCTGCGTGCCCGTCGCCCTCAATTCCGGCGTGTTCTGGCCGCGCCGGCAGTTCATCCGCCGGCCCGGCCGCCTGGTGCTGGAGATCCTGCCCCCCCTTGCGCCGGGCGAGGACAAGGCCGCCTTCTTCGACAGGCTGCAGGCCGTCATCGAGACGGCGTCCGCCCGGCTTCTGGCGGAAGCCGGTGCCCAGCCGGCGGATGTGGCGGCCCTGGGGACAGGCGAGAACGAAAGGGAATCGGCTTGACGCCGTCCGGAGCATTGTTCTATGTTTGTTCTATGGAACAGATCGCGATTCGTTCTCATTGCCGCCTGTCTGACCGCCGGGCCTTCACGCCGCTGCCGGCTCTCGGCCGCGAAGCACCGGACGCCGCATCCCGCTTCCGCCGCTGGCGGGGCGCTTCCGGCAAGTCCTATCTGGTCTCGGTCTATCCGATCGGCGAATGCCCCGATTATGTCGATGCCGTACTGATCGCCGTCGATGCGGCGAGCGGCGCCCGCGTGTGGATCGGCGAAGCCGGTACGGGCGGCGCGGGCCTTGCCGCCACGCTGTCGGCCGCCGCCCGGGCCGGGGCCAGCGAGGTCCACGTGCATCTGCTCGCCGGCGACGAAGCCGGGCGTCTCGCCGCCATCCTGGACCTCGGCGGCCGCCACTGACCTCGGCGGCAATCCGCCTTGCGACAAGTTTTGGGAAAGCCCCTCCCGGAGCCGACCGCGCAGGCGGGGATCCCACGCAGAAACGACAGCGGCACCCGCTTCCCGGGCCCGCGGCATCCGGGCGCTCCTACGCTCCCTTGACCGGTGCCGAGACTTTGACCGGCGCCACTGCCGCGATCACGGTATCGAACACCGAATCGACGAAGGCCTGGTCGGGCGGCGTCACCGTCGCCAGGAATTTGAACATGATCGGCGAAAGGATCATGTCGACGACGAGATCCGGATCCACGCCCTCCCTGATCAGCCCCTTGTGGATGGCCGCCAGGACGAAGCCCCGGGCGAAATCACGCCGGCGCTGCAGGACGAACTCCCCGACCCGCTCGCGGAAGGCCCGCTCGAACTGCGCTTCGGCGAAGAGCGCGCGGTAGCCCCTCTCCATGGCCGGGCTCGGCAGGAGCTCCACCAGCCGGTGCAGATAGGCGCGGAAATTCACCAGGGGCTCGCCCCCCGCCATCATCGGCGGCAGGCTTTCGGTGTAGCGGGCCAGGAAGGCGTCGAGCAGAAGATCCGCCTTGCTGTCATACCAGCGATAGATCGTCTGCTTGCCGACGCCCGCCGAGCTCGCGATGCGCTCCACGGAGACGTCGCGGTAATGGCCCTGCTCCAGCACATGCATCGCCGCCTGGAGGATGGCCTGGTGGGTCTCCATGCTCCGCGGACGCCCCGCGGAGCGTACGCGTTCTCCGACAACGCTCATGACACTCTATCCTTAAATCAACATCATTAAACAAAACGAACCGTCTCGTATATATACAGGTTGGTGCGACATCTTTCAATGGACTTTTTCAACACCCCGGCCAGAAGGCGCTGTTCGGGGCGTTTTTCAATGAAACCGGCGTCAATGCGGCAAGATTGAGACGGCACTGATCAGATAATTTCCAATCCGTGCCGTATTGTTATTCACGCTGCCAAAAGATCGCGCTGCGACATATCCGGCGACGGGAGGATCAGGCGGGGCTCAACCCGCCGCGGCTGACGATGAAATCCTCCACGGCAAGCACGCCTTCGCCGGCCTTCACATTGGTAAAGACATGCGGCCGTCCCTTGCGCATCCGCGTGGAGTCCCGGTCCATGACCTCCAGGCTCGCGCCGACGAGGGGGGCGAGGTCGGTCTTGTTGATGACGAGGAGATCGGAGCGGGTGACGCCGGGGCCGCCCTTGCGCGGAATCTTGTCGCCGGCGGAGACATCGATGACGTAGATGGTGAGGTCCGCCAGCTCGGGCGAGAACGAGGCGGCGAGATTGTCGCCGCCGGATTCGATCAGGATCACGTCGAGGCCGGGGAAGCGCTGGTTCATCTCGGCCACGGCGGCCAGGTTGGCGGAAGCGTCCTCGCGGATCGCCGTATGCGGGCAGCCGCCGGTCTCCACGCCCATGATACGATCGGCATCGAGCGCGCCGGAGCGCGTCAGGAACTCGGCGTCCTCCTTGGTGTAGATGTCGTTGGTGATGGCAGCGATGTCGTATCTGTCGCGCAGGCTCTTGCACAGGGCGTCCACCAGCGCGGTCTTGCCCGAGCCGACGGGCCCGCCGACGCCCACGCGCAGGGGGCCATGTTTCGATTTTGTCATTGCAGTTCCTCTTCCTTCCCGCGTCCGGCGGACCTGCCGGCGGGCGCAAGCCACGTGTCGGGAGCAAATATCATGCCTCTTGCCGACGGCCATGGGAATGGAGGATGCGGCGGAATGCCCTCGCCGGCGAGAACCGGTCCCTCAGGAACGGAACAGCCGCGTGAACTGCGTCTCGTGCCGCATCGAGGCGATGTCGGACCGGATGGCGAGCGTGCCGAGATCCTCCGGGCCAGCATCCACCGCGCGCGCCGCACAGCGGGCGATCAGGGGGCCGAGGGACGCCAGCACCCGCAGGCCGTCGCTCTGCCCGATCGGGGCGAGGCGGATGGCGGCGGAAACGAGATTGGCGGCGAAGCCCGACAGGAAGGCCGACAGCAGCGCCTCCAGCGGCAGGGCGGCCCCGGCGCCCGCCGTCCCCACGGCGATCGGCAGGGCGCAAGCGCCCGGCCAGGCCTGCCTCAGACGTGCGGCCGCCTCGTTCGGCCAGCCGGTCTCGACCGCCTTGAGGAAGGCATCGCCCTGGACGCCCGTCTCGAGGCGCCTCTCCCGCGAAGGCTGCAGGGCGAGAGCCAGCTCGGCGAGATCGGCCATCGCCGCCTCGTCGCCGGAAAGCGCGGCGCGATAGGAGAGCGAGACCAGCACGGCGTCGCTCCACCCGCCGCCCTGCTCGATCAGCGTCTCGATCCAGGACGTCAGGTCGGCGGCCCGGGCGACGTCGCCGATCTCGACCGCCCATTCCAGCCCATGCGAGAAGCCGAAGGCGCCGGTCGGAAATCCCGGGGAGAACCACAGGACCAGGCGCGAGGCGGCGGCAGCCTCATCCATCATGCCGGTCAATCGTGAGAGTGCTTGCCGTGGCCATGGCCGTGCGGGTGGTCATGGCCGTGGTCGTGACCGCAATTCTCGTCATGGGTATGGTCGTCGTGCCCGTGGTCGGCATGCCCATGATGGTCGTGATGGTCGTGCCCGTGGTGATCATGTCCGTGATGGCCATGGTCGTGTCCATGATGGCCTTGCGGCTCGTGGTGATAGGCCCCGCCTTCGGGCTGGAACGGCCCTTCAATCGCGACCACCCGGGCGCCGAGGCCCTTCAGCATGTCGGCGATGACGTGGTCCTGGCGGATGCGCAGCCATTTCGGCCCGATCTCGGTCTCCAGATGGCGGTTGCCCAGATGCCAGGCGAGGCGCATCTGGTGCAGCGGATCGCGCCCCTTCACCTCGAGCAGCGGCTCGGCCTCGGCGACGATCTCGATCAGCCGTCCGTCCTCGAGCCGGTAGGCGTCGCCATGGGCGAGCGCCGGCGCCTCGGCGAGGTCGACCAGCGCTTCGAGCCCTCCGACCGTGGTGATCACGCCGCGGCGGCGGCGGCGGTCCTCGAAGGTCAGCACGACGCTGTCGACGACGGCATCGGGCGCGACCTCGGGGGCGGGAACGAAGGCATGGACGTGGAGCATGGCAAATCCCGGAGCGCGGACATCCCGGCGCATGGCTCGCCATGGCGCCTGTGCGCTCTTCCTATCTCACGCGGGCGGCGGTTCCAAGGGCGGACTGGAGGTCCGCGCTCCCCGAGGATCAGAACAGGAAATATCGCTGCGCCATCGGCAGGCTCTGCGCCGGGCCGCAGGTCAGCAATTCGCCGTCGGCCCGCACCTCATAGGTCTCGGGATCGACCTCGATATGCGGCGTCGCGCCGTTGTGGATCATCGAGGCCTTCGAGATGCCGCCCCGCGTGTTCTTCACCGGCAGCAGCGTCTTCTCGAGACCGTAGCGTACACCGATGCCGGCGTCGAGCGCCGCCTGGCTGACGAAGGTGACGGCGCTGCGCGTCAGCGCCCGGCCATAGGCGCCGAACATCGGCCGGTAATGCACCGGCTGCGGCGTCGGAATCGAGGCGTTGGGGTCGCCCATCGCGGCGGCGGCGATGGTGCCGAGCTTGATGACGAGATCCGGCTTGACGCCGAAGAAGGCCGGCGACCACACCACGAGGTCGGCAAGCTTGCCCACCTCCACCGAGCCGACATGGGCGTCCAGCCCATGGGCGATGGCGGCGTTGATCGTCACCTTGGCGATGTAGCGCTTGACGCGGAAATTGTCGTTGCCGACGCCGTCCTCCGACAGGCGGCCGCGCTGCACCTTCATCTTGTGCGCGGTCTGGAAGGTGCGGATGATCACCTCGCCGACGCGCCCCATCGCCTGGCTGTCGGAGGCGATGATCGAGAGCGCCCCGAGATCGTGCAGGATGTCCTCCGCCGCGATCGTCTCCTTGCGGATGCGGCTTTCGGCGAAGGCGATGTCCTCGGGGATCGACGGGTCGAGGTGGTGGCAGACCATGAGCATGTCGAGGTGCTCTTCCAGCGTGTTCACCGTGTAGGGCCGCGTCGGATTGGTCGAGGAGGGAATGACGTTGGCCAGGCCCGCCACCTTGATGATGTCGGGCGCATGGCCGCCGCCGGCGCCCTCGGTGTGGAAGGCATGGATGGTGCGGCCCTTGAAGGCCTTGATCGTGTCCTCGACGAAGCCGCTCTCGTTCAGCGTGTCGGTGTGGATCATCACCTGGACGTCGTGATCGTCCGCGACCGACAGGCAATTGTCGATCGCGGCGGGCGTGGTGCCCCAGTCCTCGTGCAGCTTGAGGGCGCAGGCCCCCGCCTCGATCTGCTCGACCAGCGCCTGCGGCAGCGCGGCATTGCCCTTGCCGGCGAAGGCGAGGTTCATCGGGAAGGCCTCGGCCGCCTGCAGCATGCGTTCCAGATGCCAGGGGCCCGGCGTGCAGGTGGTGGCGTTGGTGCCGGTCGCCGGGCCGGTGCCGCCGCCCAGCATGGTGGTGACGCCGGACATCAGCGCCTCCTCGATCTGCTGGGGACAGATAAAGTGGATATGGGTGTCGATGCCGCCGGCCGTGATGATCTTGCCCTCGCCGGCGATCGCCTCAGTGCCGGGGCCGACGATGATGGTGACGCCCGGCTGCACGTCGGGATTGCCCGCCTTGCCGATGGCGGCGATGCGGCCGTCCTTGATGCCGATATCGGCCTTGACGATGCCCCAATGGTCGATGATCAGCGCATTGGTGATCACGGTGTCGACGGCGCCCTGCGCCCGCGTCGTCTGCGCCTGGCCCATGCCGTCGCGGATCACCTTGCCGCCGCCGAACTTCACCTCCTCGCCATAGGTGGTGAAGTCCTTCTCGACTTCGACGACGAGGTCGGTGTCGGCGAGACGGACCTTGTCGCCGACCGTCGGCCCGAACATGTCGGCATAGGCGGCGCGGGGCATCTTGAAAGGCATGTGACTATTCCCGGGTGCGCGGACGTCCCGTCCGCATCTTCGAAACAAGGCGTTGTCGGAGCGAAGGATGCGGGCGGGACGCCCGCGCTCCCAGGAGGACTACAGCGTCCCCATGACCTCCTGCCGGAAGCCGTAGACCTCCCGCTTGCCGCGGAAAGGCACCAGGCGGACGTCGCGGCTCTGGCCGGGCTCGAAGCGCACCGCCGTGCCCGCGGGAATGTCGAGACGCAGGCCCCGCGCCTTGTCGCGCTCGAAGGAGAGCGCCGGGTTGGTCTCGAAGAAATGATAGTGGCTGCCGACCTGGATCGGCCTGTCGCCGGTGTTGGCGACGGTCAGCGTCACCACCGGGAGGCCGGCATTGAGCTCGATATCGCCATCGGCGGGAATGACTTCACCGGGGATCATGGCATCTCCTTCAGAGCGTTTTGTGTTTTGCCGGAATCGGCAGAACGCAAAGACGCGTCGAAAAACAAAGAGTGGGAGCAAAGCGGCGTTTCGACCTAACGCGCTTTGCTCTCGGGAACGCGGACAGCCTGTCCGCTCTTGAAACGTCGCGGCTGCGGGAAGAGGCGGACAGCGACATGGCAAGCCATGCGCCGGGATGTCCGCGCTCCGGATCCGCTACCGGATCGGATGGTGCACGGTGACGAGCTTGGTGCCGTCGGGAAAGGTGGCCTCCACCTGCACGTCGTGGATCATCTCGGCGATGCCGTCCATCACCTGGCCGCGGGTGACGACACCGGCGCCCGCCTGCATGAGATCGGCGACCGAGCGTCCGTCTCGCGCCCCTTCCACCACGAAATCCGTGATCAGGGCGATCGCCTCGGGATAGTTCAGCTTCACCCCGCGTTCGAGCCGCTTGCGGGCCACCACGGCCGCCATGGCGATCAGGAGCTTGTCTTTTTCACGCGGCGTCAACTGCATGATACCTGCCTTCGGAGCCTTGTCCCGGAAAGCCGCAGCCTGTCCGGATGAATGAGGGAGTCACGGCAATTCGCCCGGAGACGGTGCCTTCCGGGAAAGCATCGCCTTCAGTTGTGCCAGACACGGGGCAATTCGCCCCCGAGCGCCCTGAGCAGCGCAACGAGCACGCGGCGCAGCGCGGCGCCATCTTGCGCGATCAGGCGGCCAACGCAAAGCCCGTCAAATGTGCTGATCCCCCCTTCCGCTGCCTCATTATTAAGCACCTCGCGGGCGGCATCGAGCCGGCTGGCGGCATCGGGCGCGGCGAGAAGCACGGTGGCATAGGCGCTCGCGCCCTTCAGCGCCGCGGCGGCGCCGATGCGGGCCGCGAGGTCGCCCTCGAACGCCGTCTCGTCGGCATAGACCAGCCGGCCTCCCCGCCTGACGCGCCAGGAATCGCGGAACAGGCCGCGGGTCAGGCTCTCGCCCGACGCCTTCCGGCCGAGCAGCACCGCTTCCATCGCCAGCAGGTTCGAGGTCTCGCCCATGTCGACGATCAGGCGGCGCTTCAGCCGGGCCCCGTCGAACAGGATGGTCTCCTGGGGCAGCCAGGCGAGCGCGGCGCCCTCCTCGACGTGGAGGCGGGTCTCGACATCGGCGTCCGTGCCGTCGGAGCGGTAGATCTTCTCGCAGGCCTGCGTGGTCAGCACCGCCTTCGTGCCGCTTTCGAGATGGATGTCGGCCTTGAAGACGTCGCCGCCGGTGAGGCCGCCGGAGGTGTTGATGATCACCGCCTCGAGGGCGGCGTCCCGCGCCACGGCGGGGAAGAGCAGGCGGCCGCAGCCGGACTGCGACAATTCGGCCACCGCATGGCGGCCGTCACGCGGGGCGACGCCGAGGAACACGCGGCCCCAGGCACGTTCGAGCAAGGTTGGTTCCGCCACAGACAGGGTCATCGCCATTCCTATTCCGTTCCATCCGATGCACGAAACGGGCCACGCGGGAAACAGGCCGGCCCGACCCGCGTACTCCAGCGGGGAGACGTTTCGATTTCATGCCGAATCCCCCTTGAAACAGCAAAGGCGCCCCCCAAATCTTCATTCGTGCAGGCCTCGATGGATGCACGTCACCTGCTCCGGCCCGTGTCGGCGGAGCTCTCAACGGCTTGTCGCTTCAAGGAGGATAGCCATGCGTCAGTTTGATTTTTCCCCGCTCTACCGTTCCACCGTCGGCTTCGACCGCCTGTTCTCGGCACTCGACCAGGTTTCCGGCTTCGACGGCTCGGCCCAGACCTACCCGCCCTACAACATCGAGCGCACCTCCGAGAACGCCTATCGCGTCTCGGTCGCCGTCGCCGGTTTCTCCGATAGGGATATCGCCATCGAGGTGAAGGAGAACACCCTCACCATTCGCGGCGAGAAGGCCGAGGACAAGGCCGAGAAGAAGGGCGAGGTCCTGCATCAGGGCATTGCCGCCCGCGCCTTCGAGCGCCGCTTCCAGCTTGCCGACCATGTGCAGGTCACCGGTGCCAGCCTCGAGAACGGCCTGCTCCATGTCGACCTCGTCCGCGAGATCCCCGAGGCCAAGAAGCCCCGCCTGATCCCGATCAACGCGTCGGCCCCGAAGCAGGTCGAGGCGAAGGCTGCTGCGTAAGCCCTGCCGATAGAGTGGAATACAAGAAGCGCTCCGGGCAGCCGGGGCGCTTTTTTGTCGGGGCGGGCAGGATTCGCGCCGGCACGTCAGCAGCCGGGCGCCACCTTCTGGAAACGGCAATAGCCGGGCTGGAGATGGCCGGCCGAATCGAAGGGATATTGTATGCGGCCGACGGGGTGGATCGCCGGCGGCGGCGTATAGGGTGTCGGCGCGCGCGGCGCCGGGGCGCGGATGACCGGCAGCGGCGCCTGCGACTCCAGGGCCGGCACCGGCGGCGGCGCCCCGCTGCCGCGCAGCGGCACCACGGCGACGATCCTGCCGCTGGTCGCATCGACCGTCACCCGCACGCGCCGATGTCCGGGGCTGATCGCCGCCGCGTAGTAGAAATTCCTGTCATGGGTGACGCCGCCGATGCCGAAATAGCCGGCCTTCGCCATGACCTTGGCCGCCGCCTTCGGCGTGAGGTCGTCGGCTGTCGCCGGGGCGGGCGGCAGGCAGGACAGCGCCGCCAGCAGCGGCAGCGCCCAAAGGCCGGCGGAAGGCCGGCCCGCCGGCGCGCGCGCCGGTATCCGGAAGATCGAAAGCAAGCTCATCGCAACGCCTCACCATCGCCGAACCCCGAGGGGTTCCGCCGGTCTCGGCAGGCCTCGGGGTTGCCTGGCGCAAAATGCGTCCAGGCAGGAGCGGGTCACCAATTTAGCGCATTGGGAAAAAGCGTTCTGCAATTCTTGGTGAGATTCGATCTGAAGGCAGAACGCTCAGGTCCTCGAAGCTGCCGAAGCCTCAGGGCTGCCAGGTATTGTTCTTCTCCAGCACGGGCTTTTCGAGCACCGCCTCGGCCGCCTTGGCCTGCCCGACGACCTCGAAGAGTTGGCGCAGCGCTTCCTCCACGCCCTTTCCGGAAACCGAGGACAGCACGATCGGGGCCTTCTTCGCGGCCCGCTTGAGCCGGGCGACCTGTTCCTTCAGGAGCTCCGGCGACAGCGAATCGGCCTTCGACAGGGCGACGATCTCGTGCTTGGCGGCGAGCCCCTCGTCATAGGCGGCGAGTTCGGCCCGGATCGTCTTGTAGGCCTTGCCGGCATGCTCCGAGGTGCCGTCGACCAGATGCAGCAGCACGCGGCAGCGCTCGACATGGCCGAGGAAGCGGTCGCCGAGACCGTGGCCCTCATGCGCGCCCTCGATCAGGCCGGGAATGTCGGCGAGGACGAATTCGCGCCCGTCGATGCGCACGACGCCGAGGCCCGGATGCAGCGTGGTGAAGGGATAGTCGGCGATCTTCGGCTTGGCCGCCGTCACCGTCGCCAGGAAGGTCGACTTGCCGGCATTGGGCAGTCCGACGAGCCCGGCATCGGCGATCAGCTTCAGGCGCAGCCAGATCGTCTTCTCCTCGCCGACGAGGCCGGGATTGGCCCGGCGCGGCGCCTGGTTGGTCGAGGTCTTGAAATAGGCGTTGCCGAAGCCGCCATTGCCGCCCTTGCAGATCACCACGCGCTGGCCGACCTCGGTCAGGTCGGCGATCAGCGTCTCGCCGTCTTCCTCGAAGATCTGCGTGCCGCGCGGCACCTTGAGGATCACGTCGGGCGAATTGGCGCCCGTCCGGTTGCGGCCCATGCCGTGCACGCCGACGCGCGCCTTGAAATGCTGCTGGTAGCGGTAGTCGATGAGGGTGTTGAGGCCGTCGGTGCATTCGGCCACCACCGAGCCGCCGCGCCCGCCGTCGCCGCCGTCCGGCCCGCCGAACTCGATGAACTTCTCACGCCGGAACGAGATGGCGCCCGCGCCGCCGTCGCCGGCCTTCACATAGATCTTGGCTTGGTCGAGAAACTTCATGACTTGGCTCTATTCCCGGATGGAAGACGGTCAAGCCCAGCTCTCTCGGCCAATTCTCCCGATGCGCCTGCCCCAAGCGGAGATTCAGGGGCGAGAACGCCCGTGAATCTCCGCAAGACTTTTAAAGGACGCGAAATTTCGGGCCCATCCGTTGGATGGACACGAAAATTTTGCTTGGGGCCGGCGCCTGTAACGACGAAACGGTTCATCTGATGCCGCTGACATAGTGTTTTCCGCACGAAAAAGCGAGTATTTTCGTGGCGGGGCGATCGACGGCGGCAAGCCGTCACAGCAATTGCGCCAGCCGCTCGAGTTCGGCGGTTTCGAGATCGGACACCGCCGAATAGGTGACGCCACCCTTGCTCCAGGTGACGATGTTGTAGCCGCGCTCCACCCGGGCGTCCGGCGGCGCATCGGCCTGGGTCGGCGCCGGCCAGGCGAAGACGTCGACGAGATGCAGCCGCCGCCGGTAGACCAGGGCGCCGACGCGCTTGCCGTCGACGATGTCGAGCCGGCCGCCGACGAGCGGGAAGCCTTCGGCCGCCAGATCGGGCGCATCGGGCGAGAAATCGACCTTGCCGGCGAACCACGGCTTCACCGTGTGGGAATCGGACGAGGCGACCTGGATGGCGCCGTCCTGCGTCAGGGCCCGCAGATGCGCCGTCAGCAGATCGTGCGTCACCAGCGCGTCCCGGCTCATAGCCTGGCTGCCGTCCCGGGCCACCCACCAGGTCACGCTCGACGAGAGCAGGGCGGTGACGACGAGGCACGCCGCCAGCGGCGCGATGTTTTCGCGCAGCCTCGCCATCCGGCCGGCTGCCGGGCGCCTCGGCCGGACGGCGGGCTCGTCCGTGCCGGCGCCGCCGGCCGCTTCCGCCGCGAGCACCGCCCGCACGCGGGCGGGCAGCGAGGTCGGCAGGGGCGCCGGGCCGGCGGCTGCGATCCGACGCGACAGCGCCCGCATCGCCTCGACGCCGGCGGCGCAGGAGGGACAGCTCTCCAGATGGGCGGCGACGGCCTGCCGCTCGTCCTCCGCCAGCTCTCCGTCGACAAAAGCCCCGATGCGTTCCTCGTCAGGGTGCTCAGCGACCATGGACACCACCCCTTTCCATCCGTTGCGACAGGCGGGCCTGCAACGCCTTGCGGCCTCGTGAGAGGCGCGACATCACCGTTCCGATCGCCGCCCCCGTGACGTCGGCGATCTGCTGGTAGCCGAGGCCCTCGATCTCGCGAAGCGTCACGACCTCGCGCATGACGTCAGGCAGTTCGGCGATCGCCTGGTGCACCATGGCGTGGTCGTCGGCCCGCATCAGGGCCTCCTCCGCCGTCGGCTCGTCGGCCGCGATGCTGCGCACGCCCGCCGGCCCGTCCGCGCCGTCGTCCGGTCCCTCGTCGAACGGCACCAGAGACAGGCCCCGGTTCTTTCCCTTCGCCGAGGCATAGGCGACATGGCGCACGATGGTGAGCAGCCAGGGGCGGATATCCTCGCCGCGCAGATCGTCGAAAGCCTTGAAAGCCCTCAGATAGGCTTCCTGCACCACATCTTCGGCATCCTCCCTCGAACGGACGATCCAGAAAGCACGGTTATACGCCGCCGCCATATGCGGCAGCGCCAAGCTTTCGAAGTGGGACAAGGCGGCCATGCTGCGATCTCGGAACGGCTCTACCAGCTACTGGAGTATCGAAGACGTCGATTTATTCTCGATGGACGCACGAATATTTTACGGCAAGGCCGGGAATAGGGGAGGCGGCGCGACGCTCTTCTCTCCTGCGGCCCCGATCCGGGGCAACACAGGAGAAACCCATGTCGAACATTCCGCATCGCACAGCGCCGGCGAAGGCGCTCGCCATCCCCCTCCTCACCGCCGTCGTACTGGTCGCTTCGGCCTCCGCCGCCTTCGCGGACGCCGCCGACCGGGACTATCCCGACAATCCGATCATGGCCGAACGCTTTTTCGACAGCCATCGGGCGCCGGCGGAACAGGGCGTTGCCGCCGGGCAGGGCAGGCCTTTCTTCGCACGGGCCAAACCGGCAAAGCCGATGCACACCCTCGGAAAAGCCCCTCCCCTCGACGACATCCCGGGCCGGCCCTGACAGATCCTGGAGTGGCGGCGACGTCGATTTATTCCCGCCCGCGGCGAAAATATATCCGGCGGAAGCCGGGAATAGAAGATGCCGCCGCCCGCTCCTGTCCTTTGCAGGCCCTTGCCGGGCCGATCACAGGAGAAACGCCATGCCGGACATGTCACGCCGCGAGGTCTTGAGGGCCTCCGCCTTTGCCGCCGCCGTCGGCCTCGCAGCACCCGTCTTCCTCGTGGGGACCGCCGGGGCGGAAACCGTTCCGGGGCCCGCCACAGGCTTCCACCGCTACAGGATCGGCTCGGTCGAGGTCACCGCCCTCTATGACGGCATCTGGCGCAAGCCGCACGACCCGGCCTTCATCCGCAACGCCTCGATCGCGGAGACCAAGGCCGCGCTCGCCGCTGCGGGCCAGGTGACCGACTACATGCCGATCCCCCTCACCGTGCAGGTCCTGGATTTCGGCGACCATTATGTGATGATCGATGCCGGCTCGGGTGCGCAATGGCAGCCGACCGCCGGCCACATCGCCCAGAACATGCAGGCCGCCGGCATCGACCCCGCCAAGATCCGGCAGATCCTGATCTCGCACTTCCATCCCGACCACGTCTTCGGCCTGATGGACCGCGATACCAACGCGCTGATCTATCCCGACGCCGAACTCGTGGTGTCGGCGGCCGAATACAAATGGTGGACCGCGCCGGAGCGCGTCGGCAAGCTGCCCCCCGAGCGCAAGGCCCTCGGCACGCGCATCGCCAAGGTGTTCCCGGCCTGGAAGAACTGGCGCCTGGTGGAAGGCGAAGCGGAGGTGGCACCGGGCATCCGCCTCCTGCCCACGCCGGGCCACACGCCGGGACACAGCGCCTTCCACCTCACTTCGGGCACCGACCAGCTGATGCTGTCCAACGACGTCGCCTATGTGCCGGCGCTGCTCGCCCCCCATCCCGACTGGCAGGGCGCCTATGACCAGGACGGGCCGGCCGCCGTCGTCACCCGGCGCAAGCTGCTCGACCGCGTCGTCGCCGAGGCCATGCCGGTCGCCGGCGCGCATTTCCCCTTCCCCGGAGCGGGCCGCTTCGCCAGGGACGGCAGCGCCTACGCCTTCACCCCCGTCACGATCTGACCCGCGGACTTCCGACCCTGACGCCCGACGTCCAACTTCCGACAGGAGCCTCCAATGCCAAGACTTCATATCGCCGGCATCGCCCTCGCCGGCCTGTTCTTCAGCACCGCCGCCTGGGCCGTGGACACGCCGAGCCCGGGCGACCTGCCGGACCTCGGCAAGATTCGCAGCGAGATCAAGGCGGAGGACTACAAGACGGCGATCGGCGACCTGCAGGGCCTGATCGACCAGGGCTACCAGGACCCGAACATCTATAATCTCCTCGGCTACAGCCTGCGCAAGACGGGCGATCGCAAGGGCGCGGAGTCCTTCTACCTGAAGGCGCTTGACTTCGACCCCAATCACAAGGGCACGCTCGAATATCAGGGCGAGCTCTATATCGAGAACGGCGATCTCCCCAAGGCGAAGCAGAATCTCGCCAGGCTGGAGACGCTCTGCCCTGCCGGCTGCGACGAACGCGCCGATCTCGAGGCCGCCTTGACCAAGGCCGCCGGCAAGTAGCCGCATCAGTCGTCGGGGCACCTTCGTGCCTTCTGCCCGGCCTCCCGCACGCGGCCTGCCGCCGCGGGAGGGCGGGCCTCTCCATCCCGAAAGACACGACAATGGAAAGCCTACCCCGCTATGTCGCCCTCGCAGGCCATGTCCTGGTCGCCCTCCTGTTCCTGCACGAATCCTGGTTCAAGATCACGCATCTCGACCTGACCATCGCCTATATGGCCCATTACGGCCTGCCCGCCTTCCTGCTGCCCGGTGCCCTCGCCGTGGAACTCCTGGGCGGGCTGGCGCTGGTCACGGGCTTCGGACGGCGCTACGCCGACTATGTCCTCGCGGTGTTCTGCGTCGTCACGACCTCGATCTTCCATACCGACTGGGCCGATCTGAACCAGCTCCAGCATTTCGAAAAGGACCTCGCCCTTGCCGGCGCGCTATTGGTGATGGCCGTGACGGACCGGACCGGCGCGGACCGCTCCGTATGACAGATCGACGAATGATCTGGAGCAAGCCGGCCGGGAGCCGCCCATGCTTTGCTGAAACAGACCAGCAAGGACGCCCCGGACATGAAATCCCAGATCATCGAGCAGCTCGGGCAGGGCGATATCCTGCTCCCGTCCCTCATCGCGGAGGGCCTGCGCGCCAATGATCGCGTCAAGGCGCGGCTGAGCGTGCTGCAGGCGGTGGCGGGCCGCCTGCGCGCGCCCGACGGCACCCCTTTCGACCTCACCCAGGATTGCCGCTCGGCGGGTCTCGACGCCGTCGCCATGGAGACGCTGGCCTCGCATGCGCGGGTGGTGGCCGGCGACAGGATGATGGCGCCCGGCCTGTCCGGCCTCCTCGATGCGGTCTGGGACGACATGGCGGCCATGATCCGGCCGGTCGCCGCCGACGACGCCGCCGCGGGCGAAGCCGCCCTCCGGCGCCTCGACGCCGTCCGGAAGGAAACGCCTCTCGAGGCCGCCGATACGATGGCGCTCGCCGGCGTCGCCAGGCTGACCGGCCTGTCCGATCAGGGCGGCGACGGCCTGCATCGGCTGGTGATGGATCTGCACAAGGCGCTGAACCGGCTTTCCGAGACGCATGCGGAGGAGATCCTCGCCGGCGCGCATGTCTTCGGCCTGCGCAAGCAGGACCGCGCTGCGGTGGAGGCCTTCATGCGCGGGCTCGATTCGACCCGCCGGCTCAAATTCGACCATCCCGGCCTCTCCACCGTCGCCAGCCAGTCCGAGGGGCGGCTGACCATCCAGAACGACATCGGCGAGACCGACGCCCATGTCGTCGTCATCGCGGTGGAAGAGGAGGCGGTGACGGTCACCTACACGGATGTGCATCTCATCCGTGCGCGCTTCTTCACCGGCCTGCTGCGCGGCTTCGCCGTGAAATGGAGCGGCCTCGACCGCAAGAGCGCCGACGGGCTCGGCGAGGACGGCGTGTTCTACCTCGTCACCGGGCGATGCACGACGCCCGACGCGGACAGCCGCGACACCTTCCTGGCGGCAGTGGGCGCCTCGCTGGTGTTCCTGATCGACTGGAACAAGGCGCGTAAGCTGCTGAAGGCCTGGATTCCCAAGGCCGACGCGATCCGACTGCTCGACTGGGCGGCGCGCGAACGGGTCGGGCACCGCGGCTTCCTCGAACTCGGCGGCGGCGCCTTCGTCGCGGCGGCGGTCCATCACGCCACGCCGACCCGCATCGGCTTCGGCGAGCGGCTCGACGAGGTGCTCGGCCGCGAGGCGGCGGTGGAATTCCTGAAGACGGTCCTGCGCGTCTGCGCCGAGGCGCTGCTGGACGGGCGGACCGCCCGCTCGGCGAGGGACCGCGTCGAGGCCGACCTCGTCGGGCGCCTCCAGCGCGTCGATGCCACGCTCCTCGCCATCGTGATCCGCCAGGCCGGCCTCGCCCGGGATATCGCCGCCGGCCTCGCCCATTTCATCGCCGAGCGGCAGGCCGGAAGGCGGGTCGACCAGGCCCTGCTCGCCGCCCGGGCCCGCCATATCGAGGAGAAGGCCGACAGGATCGCCCTCGACGCCCGCAACGAGATCGCGCGCTTCGACGCCGACCGGTCCATCGAACGCCTGGTGAACGGCATCGAGGAGACCATCGACGAGCTGGAGCAGGCGACCTTCATCGCCTCGCTGGTGCCCGAGACGATTTCCGCCGAGTTGCTGGCGCCGCTCGGCCAGCTCTGCGCCGCCGCGGTGACCGGCGCCGAGGCGGCGGCGAGCGGCGCCGGCGCCGCCGCCGTCGTGCCCGAGGGCCACCAGATCGACGCCGAGGACGCGCTGGGCGCGATCGGCCGGCTGATCGAGGCCGAGCACGCCGGCGACAGCGCCGAGCGGGTCGTTACCGCCGCCGTGCTGGGCGGCGAGTTCGACATGAAGACGGCGCTCGCCGTCCTGGAGCTGGCCCGCTCGATCGAGCGGGCCACGGACCGGCTGGCCGGCTTCGGCCATCTGCTGCGCGAGCAGGTGCTCGCCGACCTCTCACGCTGAAGGAATCCGCCATGCACATCGTCCGCATCGGTGACGGCTCGACCAAGACGCATGCCGCCGAGACCATCGGCGCCAAGGCCGCCAACCTCGCCCGCATGGCGGCGCTCGGCCTGCCGGTGCCGCCCGCCTTCGTCCTGCCGGTGGCGCTATGCGCCGCCATCGTCGACCATGACCCGCAGGCCCGGCGCCGCCTCGACGAGGGCCTCGCCGAGGGCATCGCCTTCCTGGAGGAGAAGACCGGCACGCGCCTGGGCGACCGCCGCCGCCCCCTGCTGGTGTCGGTGCGTTCCGGCGCGGCGCGCTCCATGCCCGGCATGCTGGACACGGTGCTCGACGTCGGCTGCACCCCCGCGGCGGTCCAGGGCCTGGTGCGCGCCACCGGGCATCCCCGCTTCGCCTGGGATTGCCGCCGCAGGCTGCTCGAGAGCTTCGGCAGCGTCGTGCTGGGCATCGACGAGGCGCTCTTCGCCCGCCGGCGCGCCGACATGGTGGCGGCGGAAGGCGCCGGCGACGTCGCCGGCCTCGACAACGAAGCCCTCGAACGCCTCGCCGAATCCTATCGCGGCGCCATCGAGGACACCGGCACCCTGATGCCGGAAGACCCGATCGAGCAGCTGCGCGCCGCGGCGCTGGCCGTCTACCGCTCCTGGACCAGCGAACGGGCCGCGACCTATCGCCGGCTCGAACATCTCGAATATCTGGAGGGCACCGCCGTCACCGTCCAGGCGATGGTGTTCGGAAACCGCAGCCTGTCGTCGGGCTCGGGCGTCGCCTTCTCGCGCGATCCGTCGAGCGGGGCCGCCCGGCCGATGATCGACGTCCTCTTCGAAGCCCAGGGCGAGGACGTCGTCTCGGGCAGCCGCACGCCGGAGACCGAGGAGGCGCTGGAGCGCTCGCTGCCGGACGTCGCCAGGCAGCTGCGCGAGACGCTGGCGCGCCTCGAACGCGCCTTCGCCGACGTGCAGGATGTCGAATTCACCATCGAGCAGGGGCGGCTCTGGCTCCTGCAGACCCGGACCGCCAAGCGCACGCCCCTGGCGGCGCTGCGGATCGCGACCGACCTCGTCAGGGAGGGCGTGATCACGCCCGACCAGGCGCTGGCGCGGCTGAAGGGCCTGGATCTCGCCACGCTGGCGAACCGGCGCCTGACCGGGGCCGGGCAAGCCGCCGGGCACGGGACCGGCGCTTCGGCCGGCGTGGCGGTCGGCCGGGCCGCCTTCGAATCCGAAAGCGCGGCGCGCCTGGCCGCCGACGGCCAGCCGGTCATTCTGCTGCGCCCCGACACCAGCACCGCCGATGTCGCGGGCTT